>NZ_JAODNI010000048.1 GCF_025465255.1 Pseudonocardia sp. | reverse complement strand
CGCCGACCCGGCCCCGCGCAGGGCCTCCGCGGCGGCGGCGAGGAGCCGGCCGCCGTGCCCCCGCCGCGCCCACCGCGGCTCGACGACCAGGGCGCTGATCTCGGCGATGTCCCTGTCCTCCCGGCCGGCGTAGCGGGCGGCGGCGCAGAACCCCACGGTCCACTCGCCCTCGGTGGCGACGAAGACCCAGTAGGACTCGGCACCGGAGCCCTCGCCGGCCGCCACCGCGTCCGCCCAGGCCGCGCGGGCCTGGTCGCCGCGAAGCTGCTCGAGGGCCTCCTCCGGCAGGATCCCGGCGTAGGCGACACGCCAGGTGTCGGCCTGGATGCGGACGATCTCGTCGACGTCGGAGTCGGCGGCGGGGCGGACCGCGGCGATGGCCATGGTGCATTCGTACCGGACGGGTGTCCGGTGCCTCCGGCCACACTCCTTCCGCCGATTGGTTGGGCATGGCAACGTTCCCCGGCGTGAGCACAGGATCGGTCGACGTCGCGGCCTCGACCCGGTCGGGGTGGATCGCGCTCTGCGTCGTCTACGTCCTGTGGGGCTCGATCTACCTGTTCAACCGCCTGCTCATCACGTACGTCCCGCCGCTGCTCGCCGGCGGCACCCGGTTCCTGACGGCCGGGCTCGGCCTCACGGTGCTCGTCGTCCTGTTCGCGGGGCCGAAGGGCCTGCGGATGAGCCGCAAGCAGCTCGGCACGACCGCGTTGTCCGGGCTGCTGCTGCCGGCATGGGGCAACGGGCTGGTGGCGGTCGCGCAGACGCAGGTCGCCTCCGGTCTCGCGGCGCTGCTCATCGCCGTGGTGCCGCTCTACATCGTGGTGCTGCGCGCGCTGGGCGGGGACCGGCCGCGCCGGGCCACGGTGGGCGGCGTCGTCGTCGGGCTCGTCGGGCTGGCGGTGCTCGTGCTCGCCGCGCCGTCCGCGGGATCGGGTGGCACCCAGGGGAGCGCGTGGTGGGGGCCGTGGCTGGTGGTCCTCGCCGGGCTCGGCTGGGCCACCGGCACCTACGCGACGACGAGGCTGCCCGTCCCGGCGAACCCGTTCGCCCTCGCCGCGGTGCAGATGACGATCGGCGGTGCGGTCCTGCTGACCATCGGGAGCGCGAAGGGGGACCGCCCGGACCTCGCCACGATCCCCGCCGGGACCTGGTGGGTGTGGGTCGGCGCCGTCCTCGCGACCCTCGGCGGTTTCAGCGCCTACGCGTGGGCGCTGCGGGCCCTCCCGGTCTCCACGGTCGCGACCTACGCCTACATCAACCCGGTCATCGCGGTGCTGCTCGGCGTGCTCCTGGTGGGGGAG
Source organism: Pseudonocardia sp. (assembly GCF_025465255.1). Lineage (GTDB taxonomy): Bacteria > Actinomycetota > Actinomycetes > Mycobacteriales > Pseudonocardiaceae > Pseudonocardia. The sequence continues at coordinate 67,081 of NZ_JAODNI010000048.1, read as the reverse complement.
CGGTTCTCCCCGGGACAGATCCTGGGCGGGGCGATCGTGCTGGTGGCGGTCTTCCTGGTGGTCGCGGCGGAACGTCGGCCCGTGGTCGCGGCCCCGGCCTGACCCCGGCGGTGGGCCGTCCGCGCGAGACTGTCGGTGTCCGGTGGCAGCATCTCGGCCGTGCGGACGAACCCAGCCCGAACCGTCGGTGCGGACGTGGCCCGGCGGACGGCGCTCGCAGCCCAGGGCTTCGCCGAGCCCCGTCCTGCGGGCCCGGTCACCCGGCGGCATCTGCAGCGCACGCTCGCCCGCACCCGGCTGCTGCAGCTGGACTCGGTGAACGTCGCGGTGCGGGCCCACTACATGCCGCTGTTCAGCCGGCTCGGCCCCTACGGAAGAGACCTGGTGGACGCGGCGGCGTGGTCGCACTCGGCACGGCGGCCCCGGCTGCTCGTCGAGTACTGGGCCCACGAGGCGAGCCTGCTCCCGGTGGAGGACTGGCCGTTGCTGCAGTCCGGCGCCAAGCGGCCGGGCTGGTGGAGGAACTACGCACACCTCGCCGAACGGCAACCGGGGATCGTGGACGACGTGCTGGCCGCGGTCAAGGAGCTCGGCCCGGTCGGCGCGGGAACGCTGGAGAACGCGCTCGGCGCGGGGGAGTCCCGCCCGCCCGGGGTGAGCTGGTGGGAACGCTCGGAGGTCAAGCGGATCTGCGAGTACCTCTTCGGCCTGGGCGCCCTCACCACCGGCACCCGGGTGAACTTCGCGCGCCTCTACGACCTGCCCGAGCGCGTCCTGCCGCCGGAGGTGCTGGCCCGGCACCCGATGGACCGGCACGAGGCGGCCCGCGGGCTGATCCGGCGGTCGGCGTCCGCGCTGGGCGTCGGGACGGTGTCGGACCTGCGGGACTACTACCGGCTCGGCCCCGAGGACACCCGGCAGGCGGTGGCGGAGCTGGTCGAGGCGGGGGAGCTGGAGCCGGTCACCGTCCGCGGCTGGACACAGCCGGCCTACCGGGATCCCGCGGCGAAGGTGCCGCGGCGGGTCGAGGGCCGGGCGCTGCTCTGCCCGTTCGACCCGCTGATCTGGGAGCGGGACCGCACCCTGCGGATCTTCGGCTTCCGCTACCGCGTCGAGATCTACGTGCCCGAACCGAAGCGCGAGTACGGCTACTACGTCTTCCCGTTCCTGCTCGACGGCGAGCTGGTCGCCCGGGTCGACCTCAAGGCGGACCGGGCCGCCGGCGTGCTGCGGGTGCAGGGGGCGTTCGCGGAGCCGGGGGTGGACCGTGCGCGGGTCACCGCGGAGCTGGCCGCGGAGCTGCGGACGATGGCGGAGTGGCTGGAGCTCGACGGCGTGGTGGCGGGCGAGCGAGGTGACCTCGCGGGACCGCTGGCGGTGGAGCTGAGGTGAGCGTGGCACGACGTCCGCCGTCGTGCCACGCGCCTCAGCCGGGCACTGTCAGGCGGTGGTCGCCTCCGCGGCCCGGGTGACCAGCACGTCGCCCGTGCCGGTGCGGCCGCGGATGCGTAGCGCCGGATCCGTCGCCGGGGCGACCGCGCCGACGTGGAGGTCGCTGCGGGCCCGCCCGGAGCCGGACGACAGGTCCAGCTCGGCCGCGACACCGGAGTGCACGCCGATGCGGATCCCACCGGAGCCGGTGGTCAGGTCGTAGGTGCCGGACACCGCGTCCGACACCTCGACGTCGCCGGAGCCGGTGCGCAGGGCCAGGTCGGCCGCGACCTCGCCGAGCCGCACCCCGCCGTTGCCGGCCTTGATGCTGGTCGACGCGGCGAGGGCGGCGGCGGAGATGCGGCCGGACCCGGTGCGGATCTTCGCCTTGCCGTCGACCGCGCCGAGCTCGATCGCGCCGGAGCCGGTCGTCACCTCGACCTGGCCCTCGACCGCGCCGAGGCGGGCCTCGCCCGACCCCGTGCGGACGGCGGCCCACCCCGCGGTGCCGGTCACCGTGACGTCGCCGGCGCCGGTGCGCACGGCCAGCCGCGAGCGGGCGGGGGCCCGCACGACGACGGCCAGCGGCACCACGCGCAGCGGGAGGTCACCGGTGGAGCGGACCACCAGCCGCCGGGCGGGCTCGGACCAGGTGATCTCCGCGGCGCGGACCGCCGCGGCCCCCTGGTCGGCCGGGCCGGCGCCCGGCCCGAAGGCCCCGCCCTCGCGGAAGGCTCCGACGTCGCCGAACGGTCCGCCCTCGCCGAAGGGGCCGCCCTTGCCGAACGCGCCCTGGCGGAACGCGGCGGCCTGGCCGATCACCTTGCCCAGATCCGGCCCGGCGGAGGAGCCGAGCCAGTTCAGGAGCCCGCTGACGCCCTGGGCGAACGGGTTCGCCGGGTCCGGCTCGTGGCGGACCTCGACGTGCACCTCGTCCGCGCCGTCGACGAGCTCGATCCGGACCCGGCCGACGTCGATGCCCACCTCGATCTCGGCGGGGCCGTTCGCGGCCCAGCTCTGCTGCCGGACGGCCTCCTGCGTGTCACTACGCGCGTCGTCGCCGGCCGCGCTGCGGTTCGCCGCCGCCGCTCCGGTGTCCTCGGGCCCGGTGGGCCCTGACGCCGCGGACCCTGGCGTGGTGGACTCGGATCCGGTGTCCTCGGGTCCGGTGGACTCGTGCTCGCTCATCGCGCTCACCCCTGTACCCAGCCGCGGACGCGTCGCCCGCCGTCGTCCCCGGGGCCGCCCTCGCCCCGCCCGTCCCCGGCGTTCCGGCGCTGCTTGCCGGCCAGCGCACCCTGCACGGCCTGCGCCACCCACGAGTTCAGCGAGACCCCCTGGGACGCCGCGGCCTGCTCGGCCTGCGCCTTGATCTGCTCGACGAGCCGGAGCGTGATCCGGCTGATGTCGCCGGTGTCGGCGCCCTGCGGCGGAAGCGGCGGCGTGAGGCCGGCGTGTTCGGGTGCCGCCGCGGGCTCGCCGGAGACCGCGACCCGGACGTCCCGGCCGTCGAGCCGCAGCTCGACGACCCGGTCCCCGAGGTGCGCGGTGACCTCGGCGGCCAGGTCGGACATCGCGTTCATGATCGCCAGCCGCGCGGCCGGCTCGATCGCCGCGCCGAGCAGCGCGGCGGTCCGCCGGGTCTGCTCGTCGCCGGCGGCCGCGGCGGAGGCGAGGTCCTCCCGCAGCTGTGTGACGTACTGACCGATATCCATGACGCCACTATGGCGTCACTGATGACGTCACGCAACACTTCTCTGACATCGCCGATGATGTCGGAGGTGAGGTCCCGTCACCCAGAGTGGCCCGGTTAGGCTCCTGCTCATGCCGGAGACCGTGCCGCTCAGGGTCCAGCTCGTCGCGAAGACCGAGTTCCTTCCGCCGGCCGACGTGCCGTGGGAGACCGACGCGGACGGCGGCCAGGCGCTCGCGGAGTTCGCCGGCCGCGCCTGCTACCAGTCCTGGAGCAAGCCGAACCCGCGGACCGCGACGAACGCCGGCTACCTGCGCCACATCCTCGAGGTCGGCCACCTGTCCGTGCTCGAACACGGCACCGTCAGCTTCTACCTGACGGGCATCTCCCGCTCGCTCACCCACGAGCTGATCCGGCACCGGCACTTCTCGTACTCGCAGCTCTCGCAGCGCTACGTCCCGGAGCGCAACGCCGCGATGGTCGAGCCGGACGCGATCGCGGACGACCCCGAGCTGCACGAGATGTTCCTCAAGGCGGCCGACGCGTCCGTCCAGGCCTACGAGCAGCTGCTCGAGGGCCTGGAGAAGCGCTTCGCCGACGTCCCGAACGCCACCCTGCGGCGCAAGCAGGCGCGGCAGGCGGCGCGGGCGATCCTGCCCAACGCCACCGAGACCCGCATCGTCGTGACGGGCAACTACCGGGCCTGGCGCCACTTCATCGGGATGCGCGCGACCGAGCACGCGGACGTCGAGATCCGCGCCCTGGCGATCGAGTGCCTGCGCCAGCTGCAGCGCGAGGTCGCCAACGTGTTCACGGACTTCGAGATCCAGAAGCTCGAGGACGGCACGGAGATCGCGAGCAGCCCCTTCGTGACGGAGGGCTGAGCGCCCCCGCGCCTCCCTCCCGCGGCGGCGACCGCCGATCCCGCCCGGTGCGCGGGCGCATCCGGCGTTAGGTTGCTGGGGTGAGCCTTGCCAGCACCGAGCGTGCCGCCCTCTGCGACGAGTTCGAGTCCTCCGGCCCGGACCGGCCGACTCTCTGCGAGGGCTGGACCAGCCGCGATCTCCTCGCCCACCTGCTCGTCCGGGAGCGCCAGCCGTGGGCCGCGCCCGGCATCCTCGTCCCCGCGCTCGCCCCGCTGGCGGAGAAGGCGATGCAGGGCTATGCGAACACGTCCTGGGAGTCGATGATCCGCGACCTGCGCGACGGCGCGCCGCCGTGGTCCCCGTACAGGATCGGGAAGGTCGACGAGGTGGCGAACGGCGCCGAGTTCTTCGTCCACCACGAGGACGTCCGCCGCGGCGAGCCCGGCTGGAAGCCCCGCCCGGCCGACCCGGAGCGGGACGCCGAGCTCTGGAACCTGGTCACGCGGATGGGCAAGATCCTCTTCCGGCGCAGCCCCGTCGGGGTCGTGCTGAAGCGTCCCGAGGGTGCGATGCACGTGGTCAAGACCGGCTCGGGGATGGTGACGCTCGTCGGCGACCCGGGAGAGCTCGTGCTGCACGCGTTCGGCCGGGATGCGACGAACGTCGAGGTCGAAGGCCTGGTCACCGACGTCGAGGCGTACGAGGCGGCACCGCGGGGGTTGTAGGGCGTCTCCGCCGTCCGGTCGGCTCAGATCTACGCCTGCCGAGCCCGGGCGGTACCGTCAACCCATGAGCCCGACCCCAGCGCTGCCGCGGCCCCCAGGCCGACCGTTCGGCCAGGTGCTGACCGCGATGGTCACACCGTTCGACGCCGAGGGCGAGCTGGATCTGGCCAAGGCCGAGGAGCTCGCCACCCATCTGGTGGACCTCGGCAACGACGGCCTCGTCGTCAACGGCACCACCGGCGAGGGCCCGACCACCACGGACCACGAGAAGTCCGAGCTGGTCCGGGCCGTGGTCAACGCGGTGGGGGACCGGGCCACGGTCGTCGCGGGCGCCGGGACCTACGACACCCGGCACAGCGTGCACCTGGCCCGGGAGGCGGAGAAGGCGGGCGCGCACGGGCTGCTCGTCGTCACGCCGTACTACTCGCGGCCGCCGCAGTCCGGCCTGCTGCTGCACTTCACGGCGGTCGCGGACGCGACGGACCTGCCGGTGATGCTCTACGACATCCCGCCGCGCAGCGTCATCCCGATCGAGCTCGAGACTCTGCAGCGGCTGGCCCAGCACCCCCGGATCCTCGCGGTGAAGGACGCGCGCAACGACCTGCGTGTGGGCACCGAGGTGCTCGCCACGACCACGCTCGCCTACTACTCCGGCGACGACCCGGTGAACCTGCCGTGGCTGTCCGTCGGGGCGGTCGGGTTCGTCAGCGTGATCGGGCACGTCGTCGCGGACCGGCTCCGGGTCATGCTCGACGCGTACGAGGCCGGCGAGCACGACCGGGCCCGCAACCTGCACTACGCGATGTTGCCGCTGCTGCGGGCCATGGGCCGCGTCGGCGGGGCCGTGTTCGCGAAGACCGCGCTCGGGCTGGTCGGCGTGGACGTCGGCGACCCGCGGCTGCCGCTGCCGCCCGCCACGGACGAGCAGGTCGCCGCGATCGCGGGCGACCTCATGGCCGCGGGCGTCGCGCTGGACCCGGACCGCGTGCCGGGCCGCGTCACCCCCGGGCACGGTGCCCTCGGCACCCGCACCCCCACAGACCTCGGGGCCGAGGTCGCGTACCGCTGAGGTACGCCGCCGCCCCCAAAGATCACCCTCAGCTGTTCTCCACCTACCCTCGCGAGGCCTTCACTTGAGCCGCCCACCGTCCCGTTCCGACCGTCGAAACCGCCCGTCGCGGCGTGATCGACCGACTCCCACGGCGCCCCCGGAGGACGCCAACCGCGCGGAGCTCCCCGCCGGTCCGCCACCAGCCCTCGCCCGTGGCGGCCTGCGCGTGTTCGCACTCGGCGGCATCGGCGAGATCGGCCGCAACATGACCGTCTTCGAGTACGAGGACCGGCTCATGGTCGTCGACTGCGGGGTGCTGTTCCCCGCCGAGGACTCGCCCGGCGTCGACCTGATCCTCCCCGACTTCAGGGCGATCGAGGACCGTCTCGACGACATCGACGTCCTGGTCCTCACACACGGCCACGAGGACCACATCGGCGCGGTGCCGTTCCTGCTGCGGCAGAAGCCGGACCTACTCGTCGTCGGGTCGAGGTTCACCCTCGCCCTGGTCGCGGCCAAGTGCAAGGAGCACCGGCTCACCCCGCACCTGCTCGAGGTCAAGGAGGGGGACCGGCTCAACCACGGGCCGTGGGACTGCGAGTACTTCGCGGTCAACCACTCCATCCCGGACGCGCTCGCCGTGGCCATCCGAACCCCCGCGGGCCTCGTCCTGCACACCGGTGACATCAAGCTGGACCAGCTCCCGCTCGACGGCCGGCTCACCGACCTGGCCGGGTTCTCCCGGCTCGGCGACGAGGGCGTGGACCTGTTCCTGGTGGACTCCACCAACGCGGACGTCCCCGGGTTCGTCACCCCCGAGCGGGACATCGGGCCGGTGATCTCCGACGTCTTCGCGAAGGCGCCGTCGCGGATCATCGTGGCCTGCTTCGCGAGCCACGTGCACCGCGTCCAGCAGGTCATCGACGCCGCGGTGGCGCACGGCCGCAAGGTCTGCTTCGCCGGCCGGTCGATGGTCCGCAACATGGCGCTCGCGGGCGAGCTCGGCCTGCTCAACGTGCCGGACGGCCTGCTCGTCGACCTTGACGACGCCATGCGCCTCCCGGACGACCAGCTGGTCCTCGTCTCGACGGGCTCCCAGGGCGAGCCGCTCTCGGCGCTGTCCCGGATGGCCCGCGGCGAGCACCGCAGCGTGATCATCCGGCCCGAGGACACGATCGTCCTGGCCAGCTCGCTCATCCCGGGCAACGAGACCGCGATCTTCGCGGTGATCAACGGGCTGACCCGGCTCGGCGCGACCGTCGTGCACCAGGGCAACGCCAAGGTGCACGTGTCCGGCCACTCGCCGGCCGGCGAGCTGCTGTTCCTCTTCAACGCCGTGCGCCCGAGCAACGTCATGCCGGTGCACGGCGAGTGGCGACACCTGCGGGCGAACTCCGCGTTGGCCGTCAAGACGGGGGTGGCCGAGGAGAACGTGGTCATCGCCGAGGACGGCGTGGTCGTCGACCTGGTGGACGGCAAGGCCGCGATCAGCGGCAAGGTCGAGGTCGGCCGGGTGTACGTCGACGGCAACCAGGTCGGGGACATCGGCGAGACGACGCTGGGGGACCGGCTCGTCCTCGGCGAGGGCGGCTTCATCTCGATCACCGTCGCGATCGACGGGACGACGGGCCGCGCGGTCTCCCGTCCCTCGCTCTCCGGCCGCGGTTTCTCCGACGACCCCAAGGCGCTCGACGCCGTCCTCCCGCTGGTGGAGGACGAGCTGTCCCGCACCGAGAACGAGGGCATCACGGACACCCACCGGATCGCGCAGAGCGTGCGCCGGGTCGTCGGCAAGTGGGTCGGCGAGACCTACCGCCGCCGCCCGATGATCGTCCCGACGGTGATCGCCGTCTAGGTCATCCCGCGAGTCGGCACTCTCCGTCGCACGAAACGCACCTCCCGGACCACCGGGAGGTGCGTTTCGTGCTTCCGGAACCGCCGACTCGCGGGAATCAGAGGTCGAGGGTGAGGCGGGGGCAGCCCGGGGCGGCCCGGGAGACGCAGACGAACATCGTGTCGTTCGCGGCCTGCTCCTCGTCCGTGAGCAGCGAGTCCCGGTGGTCGACCGCGCCCGCCAGGACCGCCGTCTCGCAGGTGCCGCAGGTGCCCTCCTGGCAGGACGAGAGCAGCTGCACGCCGGAGTCCTCGATCACCTCCAGAACCGAGCGGTCCGCCGGCACCGTCAGCACGGTGCCGGTCTGCGCCAGCTCCACCTCGAAGGACTCGGACGGCCCGTCGGTCGCGCCCTCCTTCGGGGCGAACCGTTCGACGTGCAGCGCGTCGTCCGGCCATGTCGCGCACCGCTCCTCGACGGCGAGCAGCAGCGGCTCGGGCCCGCAGCAGTAGACGGCCGTGTCCGGGTCGGGCTCGACGAGCAGGCCGTCGAGGTCGAGGAGGCCCGTCTCGTCCTGCGGGCAGATCTCCACACGGTCCGGGTACTCCGCGACCAGGGCGCTCGCGAACGCCATCGACGCCCGGGTCCGCCCCCCGTACACCAGCCGCCAGTCCGCGCCGGCCTCCGCCGCGGCGGCGACCATCGGCAGGATCGGTGTGATCCCGATGCCGCCCGCGACGAACAGGTACCGCTTCGCCTCGACGAGCGGGAAGTGGTTCCGCGGTCCGCGCACCCGCACGGCGTCGCCCTCGCCGAGGAGGTCGTGGACGTGGGCCGAACCGCCCCGGCCCGCGGGCTCGCGCAGCACCGCGACCTGCAGGACGGACCGGTCCCGCGGGTCCCCGCACAGCGAGTACTGCCTGATCAGCTCGCCCAGCGCGAGGTCGAGATGCGCGCCCGGCTCCCACTCGGGGAGGTCGGCCCCGTCCGGCGAGCGCAGGGTCAGCCGGACGACGCCGTCGGCCACGGTCTCCTTGCGGTCGAGCCGCAGCTCGAACTCGTTCTCCATGGTCCCTCCGATCAGACGGCCGCGAGCTCGCGCGGAGGTACGGGGGCCGGCGCCGGAACGTGTCCGGCGGGGTGCCCGAGCAGCCATTCCCACAGCTCCACCGGGTCCTCGAACTCCCGCTCGGCCGAGCAGTGGCAGACCGCGCGCAGCCGATCGGTCCCGAGCACCCAGTGGATGCGGTAGACACGGTCGCCGTTCAGGACAGGGGGCGCCTCGGGAATCACCGGGTCGTCGCCTCGTCCCGCGCCCCGGCCATCCGGGCCAGCATCCGCCGCGCCGCGAGCCCGCCGGTGTCGATGTTGATCGACAGCTCCTGGTAGCCCTCCGGCTCGGTCGCGATGATCTTCTCCAGCACATCGAGCGCCTCGACGTCCTGCAGCACGACGGTCCGGTTGTTCTCCGCGAGGAAGGCCGAGACCTCGGCGTCCTCGAGCGCGAAGTCCCGCGCGACGGCCCAGAAGTCGTGCGTCGAGTTCTCCGTCTCGGGCGTGATCGCGTAGACGACCTCGACGTGGAACGCGTCCGGGTCGGTGCCGTCCGGGTTCGGCACCGAGCCGACCGGCGCGATCCGACTGTGCAGCTTGTACAGGCACGGCGGGGTGTACTCGATGTCCTGCCAGCGGGCGATCCGCCCCTCCAGGCCGGTCGACCGGGAGTAGAAGGGCGGGCACTCGGCGTCGTCCATGTGCCGGCTGACGTAGATGACGCCCGCCTCGTCGTCGACCTCGGTGGTGATCGGCGTGTTCGCGACCTCGGGCGTGCCGATGTAGCCGCCGTGCAGGTAGGTCTCGTGCGAGAGGTCGAGCAGGTTGTCGACCAGCAGCGAGAACCGCGCGGCGAGGGGCTCGCGGCCGCTGACGGTCGTCCAGCCGGCCGCGTCGAGGTAGGGCACGCGCGGGATGCGGGATGCGTCGGCGAGCGCCGGGTCGCCGATCCACACCCAGACGAACGAGTCCTGCTCGACGACGGGGTAGCTGGTCAGCCGGGCCGTGCGCGGCACCCGGGTCTGCCCCGGCACGGCGACGCACTTGCCGTCGGCGCCGTAGGTGAACCCGTGGTACCCGCAGACGACCTGGTCCCCGACGAGCCGGCTCGGCGCCTGCGACAGCGGGAAGCGGCGGTGCACGCAGCGGTCCGACGTCGCGGTCACGGAACCGGCCTCGGTGCGCCAGAAGAGGATGGGCTCGTCGCAGAGGGTGCGGGAGAAGAGCTCGTGGGAGATCTCCCGGCCGTAGGCGGCCACGTACCACTGGTTGCGCGGGATCGCGCTCATGATCGTCTCCATTCGGAGGGTGGTGGGGTCAGCTCGGGTTGGCGACGGCCGCCGGTGCGGTCTCAGGGGCGCCGGACGAGGCCGGGCGCAGGAGCAGGAGCAGGGCCGCGGTGGCGACGAAGACCACCCCGACGGCGAGGTAGAGGTTCTGCGGCGTCCAGCCGGCGTCGAGCAGGGCGCCCGCCGCGGTGGGGGAGAGGATCGCGCCGATCCGGCCGATGCCGATCGCGGTGCCGACGCCGGTGGTCCGCACGTCCGGCCCGTAGATCGCCGGCGTCAGCGCGTAGAGGCCGGCGACGCAGCCGTTCACGAAAAGCCCTACCAGGAAGCCGAGCGCGAACGCCACGGCCAGCGACGAGCTCGCCGCGAGGAACACCGCGAGCATCACCGCGGTCGCGACCAGGTAGGTCATCAGGACGGCGCGCAGCGTCCAGCGGGCCGCGAGCGCGCCGAGCAGCGCGGCGCCGAAGATGCCGCCGAGGTTGAGCAGCGTGCCGCCGGTCAGGCCCTGGGTGGCGGACATCCCGGCCTGGACGAGCAGCGTCGGCGTCCAGCTCGTGACGAAGTAGAAACCGGCCATGACCAGGAAGAACGCGGCCCACATCAGGAGCGTGACCCGGCGCATGCCGGGCTCGAGCAGCCGCTTGAACCCGGAACCGACGCCCGCGGTGGTCGCGGGCTCGGGCAGGTCGGCGAGCTCGGGCTGCCCGAGCCTGCCGGCCAGCGCGTTGACCTTGCGGAGGGCGCTGGCCGGGCGGCGGGTCAGCAGGAAGTCCAGGGACTCGGGCAGCGTCAGCATGACCAGCGGGATGGAGACGGCCGTCGCGACGCCGCCGAACAGGAAGACCGAGCGCCAGCCGAACTCCGAGATCAGCACGACGGCGATGAGGCCGCCGATCGTCGCGCCGAGCGCGTAGCCGGTGGAGTTCAGGCTGACGGCCAGGCCGCGCCAGCGCTTCGACGCGTACTCGGCCGCGACGACGTTGCTGCTGGCCAGGATGCCTCCGATGCCGATCCCGGTCAGGACCCGCAGGAGCCCGAGCTGGGTCGACGACTGGCTCGCGGCCGACAGCAGCATCCCGACGCTCGCGACGGCGAGGCAGATCAGGATCATCGGTCGGCGGCCGATCCGGTCCGCGAAGGGCGCGAGGAACAGCGCACCGAGGGCCATCCCGACCAGGCCCGCCGAGAGCAGCAGGCCGAGCTGGGCGCCGTTGAGGCCGAACTCCGTCGAGACGGACTTGCCGGTGAAGGCCATGACCAGGACGTCGAAGCCGTCGAGCATGTTGAGCAAGACGCAGACGGCGACGGCGGACCACTGGAAGCGGCGCATCGGGCTGTCGTCGAGCGTTGCCCGCAGAGAAGCAGGTGAAGAGGACACAGGCGCACTCCGTTGTCGCTTGCTGTGGTGGTCAGCCGTGATCCGGGTCTCCCGGGTGGGCCGTGCCGCCATCGTGCGGACCGAGCAAGGTCGAACGAAGACCCTTTCCGGATGCCGGAAAAGAACTAGGGCCTGTCCTCAGTCGGCGAGTGCTCGCGAGATCGCCCGGGCGCTGGTCCGGACCAGCGGGACCAGGGAGTGCGCGGAGGCGCTCCCGTACCTGACGACCAGCGAGACGGCCGCGACGACCTGCCCGGTCCGGTCCTGGAGCGGGGCGGCGACGGACAGCGCGTCCATCGTGACCTGGCGGTCGCTGATCGCGAACCCGTTCGTCCGGACGTCGGCGAGCAGGTGCCGCAGCACGTCGGGGTCGGTGACCGTGCAGGACGTGTGCCGGGAGATCGGGGCGCCGAGCACCTCGTCCTGGACGTCGACCGGGGCGTGCGCCAGCAGGACCAGACCGACGCCCGTCGCCGTCAGGGCGAAGCGGCCGCCGACCCGGGTGAGCACCCGCACCGCACCGGTCGCCGCGATGCGTTCGACGAACACGACCTCAATGCCCTCCCGCACGGCGAGCTGGACGTTCTCCCGGGTGATCAGGGACAGGTCCTCGAGGAACGGGAGCGCGCGTTCCCGCAGGCCGGGGCCGCGCGGGGCGAGCGCGCCGAGCTCCCAGAGCCGTAGTCCGACGCGGTAGCCGCCGTCCGCCCCCCGCTCGAGCGCGCCCCACTCGACGAGCTCGCCGACCATCCGGTGCACCGTCGAGACGGGCAGGCCTGCCTGACGGGCGAGCTCGCTGAGGCTCATCGCGGGACGCTGCGGGCCGAAGGCGCCGAGGATGCGCAGGGCTCGGCCGAGCACCGGTCCCGTCGCCCGTGCCGCGTCCACACCGACATTCTCCACCGGCAGCGAACTCGCTGGCCGGTGTCGGGGCACCCCGGATAGCGTCGAACCATCGCTCCCGGACGGCCGCCCCGCGCCGGCCGGGCCTCGCGAACGACGGGAGATCCTCGGATGAGCGGCCAGGCCACCAGCCGCGCGGGCACCGATCCGCCGGTGAACGCGAACCTCGCGATCGGCCTGCTGGTCGGCTCGGCGTTCGTCATGATCCTGAACGAGACGATCATGAGCGTCGCGCTGCCCGCGCTGATCGTCGACCTACGGATCACCGTCGGCACCGCACAGTGGCTCACCAGCGGTTTCCTGCTGACGATGGCGGTGGTCATCCCGATCACCGGCTTCCTGCTGCAACGGTTCCGGCCGCGGCAGATCTACATCGCGTCGATGACGTCGTTCAGCCTCGGCACGTTGATCGCCGCGCTCGCGCCCGGCTTCGGGATGTTGATGACGGGCCGGGTCGTGCAGGCCTTCGGCACCGCGGTGATGGTCCCGCTGCTCATGACGACCGTGCTGCGGCTCGTCCCGCAGGAGCGGCGCGGCGCGATGATGGGCACGATCACGGTCGTCATCGCCGTCGCACCGGCCATCGGGCCGACGATCTCCGGGGTCATCCTCACGGCGCTGGGCTGGCGGTGGATGTTCTGGATCGTGCTGCCGATCGCGCTGATCGCGCTCGCGGCGGGGGTGCGGTGGCTCCGGGTGGTGGCCGAGACGCGGCGCATCCCGCTCGACGTCCTGTCCGTGATCCTCTCCGCGCTCGCGTTCGGCGGGCTGGTCTTCGGGCTGAGCAGCGTCGGCGAGGCCGCCCGGGGGGAGGCCCTGGTCAACCCGTGGATCCCGACCGCGGTCGGGGCCGTCGCGATGGTCGTGTTCGTGCTGCGCCAGCTCCGTCTGCAGCGCGAGGGGCGGGCGCTGCTGGACCTGCGCCCGCTCGGGTTCCGGCCGTTCGCGGTGGCGATCCTGCTCGTCGTGCTGAGCATGATGTCGCTGTTCGGGGCGCTGATCCTGCTCCCGCTCTACCTGCAGGACGTGCTGAAGGTCAGCGCCTTCGTCACGGGTCTGGCGGTCCTGCCCGGCGGGCTCGTCATGGGTCTGCTCGGGCCGGTGGTCGGGCGCCTCTACGACCGGATCGGCGCCCGGCCGCTGGTCGTCCCCGGTGCGGTCGTGCTGGCGCTCGCGCTCTGGGCCTTCACGACGCTGGGCGCGTCCTCCCCGCTCTGGATGATCATCGGGATGCACGTCGTGCTGGTCGTCGGGCTGTCGCTGATGCTCACACCGCTGATCACCGACGCGCTCGGCCAGCTGCCCGGGGACCTGGACTCCCACGGCAGCGCGATCCTCGCGACGCTGCAGCAGGTCGCAGGCGCGGCGGGGACGGCCCTGTTCATCACCGTCATGTCGCTGGCGTCGACGGACGCGGCTACGGGCACGGACGTCGCGGGGGCCCGGGCGGCGTTCCTGTGCGCGGCGGTCATCGCGACGGTCGCGCTGCCGCTCACGCTCCTGATCGGCCGCCGCGCGCCGGCTGACGCGACGGCCTGAGCGCCGGCCCTGGGCCCGACTCGCGGGGCCGGGGACCACGACCCGCGGGGTGCCAGAGAGCGACTCGCGGGGGTTCGGAGCGCCACCGGCGGGGTGTCACGCCCGGGAGTTCGGCCGGTGACCGGGCGTCGGGCGTGTGACCGGACCGAGGGTCCCGCGTCGGCCGCGGGGTGCGTCGGAACCGGACCCCCGGGCCCGTCCCGGCTACCGTGTCCGCCATGGCAGGACGCTCGACCACCGGTGGCGCCGCGGGCAGGGGAGGCGGCACCCGGGCCGCCGCCGGTTCCGGCCGTGGCTCGGGCGCGTCTCGTTCCCGCGCCACCGGCTCGTCGCGCAAGCCGGCCTCCGGTCGCAAGGCGCCCGCCCGCCGCCCGGCGCCGCAGAAGGGGCCGGACCTGATCGACCGCGGGATCGACGCGGTCGGCCGCGGGGTCGTGAAGGTGGGGAGGTCCACCGGCAAGGCCGTCGGGCGCACCCGGGAGATCGACCCCGCGCACCGCCGGGACGGCCTGGGCGTCGGCTTCATCGTGCTCGCCGTCATCGCCGGCGCGGGCGTCTGGTGGGGCGCGGGCGGCCCGGTCGGCCAGGGGTTCTCCACCGCGGTCGGGGCCGTGTTCGGCCTCGCCGGCGTGCTGCTGCCGGTCATCCTGCTCGGCGTCGGCATCGTCCTGATGACCACGCCGGCGCATCCCGAGGCGCGGCCGCGGATCGCCGTCGGCACGCTGCTGCTCGGCCTCGGCGTGCTCGGCCTCGTGCACCTGTTCGCCGGGTCCCCGGACGAGCCCGCGCAGTGGGCCACCGGTGGCGGCGCGGTCGGGTACGTCGCCTCGACGCCGCTGGTCAGCGGCGTCACGGTGTGGGTCGCGGTGCCGATCCTGCTGCTGCTGAGCTTCTACGCCTTCCTCGTCCTCACCGGGATCCCGCTGCGCGAGGTCCCCAACCGTTTCCGCCGGCTGCTCGGCAAGCCCGACGTGGGCCACGAGGACGACGAGCAGGACGTGCACGACGAGCCCGGGGACGAGGTCGCGGAGACCCTGCCGGCCGCCGCGCGCCGTCGCCCGACGCGCCGCCGGCAGGCCGCCGCGAGCGAGGCGGAGGCGTTCAAGGACGAGGAGCCTCCCCCCACCCCCGAGGAGGAAGAGGAGTACGTCCCGGTCACCCCGCCGGCGCGGAGGAGCCGCCCGGCGCCCGCCGCCGTCGTCGCCACCCCGCCCGCGGAGACGGTCCCGGAGTCCGGCGAGGCCGAGCAGATGTCGCTCGCGATCCGCGAGCCCGTCAGCGAGACGGAGTACAAGCTCCCGCCCGCGGACATGCTGCCCACCGGTCCGGTGCCCAAGACGCGCAGCGCCGCGAACGACGCCATGATCGAGGCCATCACCGGGGTGCTGGACCAGTTCAACGTCGACGCGCAGGTCACCGGCTTCACCCGCGGCCCGACGGTCACCCGCTACGAGATCGAACTGGGCCCGGCCGTGAAGGTCGAGAAGATCACCCAGCTCTCCAAGAACATCGCCTACGCGGTCGCCACGGACAACGTCCGGATCCTCGCGCCGATCCCGGGCAAGTCCGCGGTCGGCATCGAGGTGCCGAACACGGACCGCGAGATGGTCCGGCTCGGGGACGTCCTGCGCTCGACGACCGCGCGCACCGAGCAGCACCCCATGGTCATCGGCCTCGGCAAGGACATCGAGGGCCACTTCCTCTGCGCCAACCTGGCGAAGATGCCCCACCTGCTCGTCGCGGGGTCCACGGGTTCCGGCAAGTCCAGCTTCGTCAACTCGATGCTGGTCTCGCTGCTCTCCCGGGCCACGCCCGAGGAGGTCCGGATGATCCTCATCGACCCGAAGATGGTCGAGCTCACCCCGTACGAGGGCATCCCGCACCTGATCACGCCCATCATCACCCAGCCCAAGAAGGCGGCCTCCGCGCTCAGCTGGCTGGTGGAGGAGATGGAGCAGCGCTACCAGGACATGCAGGCCAACAAGGTCCGCCACGTCGACGACTTCAACCGCAAGGTGCGGTCCGGGGAGATCACCGCGCCGCTCGGCAGCGAGCGGGTCTACCGGCCCTACCCCTACATCCTCTGCATCGTCGACGAGCTCGCGGACCTGATGATGACCGCGCCGCGGGACGTCGAGGACGCGGTCGTCCGGATCACGCAGAAGGCCCGAGCGGCGGGCATCCACCTGGTGCTCGCGACCCAGCGGCCGTCGGTGGACGTCGTCACGGGCCTGATCAAGACCAACGTGCCGTCCCGGCTGGCGTTCGCCACGTCGTCGCTCACGGACTCGCGGGTCATCCTGGACCAGCCCGGCGCCGAGAAGCTCATCGGCATGGGCGACGGACTCTTCCTGCCCATGGGGGCGGGCAAGGCCGTCCGCATGCAGGGGGCCTTCGTCAGCGACGAGGAGATCTCCGATGTGGTGTCCTTCACCAAGGATCAAGCCGAACCGACGTATCTGGACGGCGTCACGGCCGCCAAGCAGGGCGAGAAGAAAGAGATCGATTCGGACATCGGAGACGATCTGGACGTGCTCCTGCAGGCGACCGAACTGATCGTCACGTCGCAGTTCGGCTCCACGTCGATGCTGCAGCGCAAGCTCCGCGTCGGGTTCGCGAAGGCCGGACGGCTCATGGACCTGCTGGAAACCCGCGGCGTGGTCGGTCCGTCCGAGGGCTCGAAGGCCCGCGAGGTGCTCATCAAGCCGGACGAGCTCGAGAGCGTTCTCTGGCTCATGCGGGGTGGCGGCGGCCCGGAACCGGAACCCGACACGGACGAGTGAGTCTACCGTCGCCAGTGACGCACTGTCACCACACTCCAGCTGGGTGAACGGTCAAGTACCTGATCCACTGGTGAAACAGTGACCGAGCGTGTCATTGTGTACAACCGATCGGTCGCTGCGGCTCCCCCCATCGCGTGCCGGTCGTCGTGTCGCCTGTCGGAAGGTTTGTCCCATGTTCTGGAGCAAAAGTCGTCGTGTCCGCGGGGGCAACACGGGCAGACATGCCCTCGTGCCCATCCCGCTCACCGGCGGCCTGCTCAGCGGTCAGGTCCGTGACGGCGAGGGCAGGCCGCTGGCCGGTGCCGAGATCTCGGTGCTGGACCGGGCGAGCCGGCGTATCGCCCACGCGGACAGCGACCCCTTCGGTTACTTCGCCGCCGCCGTCGTCCCCGGCGAGTACCGCGTCCGCGTCGAGGCCGGTGGCTACCGCGGCGCGGGCAGCGCCGTCGAGGTCGAGTGGGGCAGGCACGCGGAGATCCCGCCGTTGAACCTGGCGACGGACGAGTCGCTGCTGCCGCCCCCGCCCGGGCTCTACGACATCGACCCGGACCACACGTCGGTCCGCTTCATCGCCCGGCACATCGGCATGTCCAAGGTCTACGGCCGGTTCAACTCCTTCCGCGGCCAGATCCACATCGCGGACCCGTTCGAGGAGTCCTCGGTCGACGTCGTGATCGACGCGGCCAGCATCGACACCAGCGTCGAGGCCCGGGACAACCACCTGCGCTCGGCGGACTTCCTGGACGTCGAGCGGCACCCGGAGCTGCGCTTCTCCAGCGGCCGCTTCACGCAGCTCGGCGGCAACCGCTGGCAGGTCGACGGGGACCTCACCCTGCACGGCCTGACCAGTGACGTCACGCTCGAGACGACCTTCCTGGGCCTGCAGGAGTGGAACGGCGTCCGGGCCGGCGCCATCGCGACCACCGAGCTGCACCGCGAGCACTTCACCCTCAACTGGCAGCAGATGCTCGCCCACGGGCTGCCGGTCATCGGCTCGACGATCGAGATCACCCTGGACGTCCAGGCGATCCGCCAGTAGTCGCCGCCGGCGCGGCGCCGGCGAAACCGTGCTGGCGCCACGCCTCGTAGACGGCGATCGACGCCGCGTTGGCGAGGTTGAGCGAGCGGGAGCCCGGCTGCATCGGCAGCCGGACCCGGTCGCTCACCTCGGCCGCGTGCGCGATGGCCTCCGGCAGCCCGGTGGACTCCGAGCCGAACAGCAGGACGTCCCCGGGCGCGTAGGCGACCTCGGTGTAGCCGGTGGTCGCGGACGTGGTGAAGGCCCAGACGCGCGGGCCGGGCAGGACCGCGGCCCACAGCTCGTCGAGATCGCGGTGGACGTGCAGCTGCGCGAGCTCGTGGTAGTCCAGGCCCGCCCGCCGGACGTTGCGCTCGTCGAGGGAGAACCCCAGCGGTTCGACGAGGTGCAGCTCCGCCCCGGTGTTCGCCGCCAGCCGGATCGCGCTGCCGGTGTTGGGCGGGATCTCGGGGGCGTGGAAGACGATCCGGAACACGGTCTCCGCCTCTCAGGTGCCCGACGCCTCGGGCCGCTCGGCCCGCCAGGCCGTCGCCGTCAGGCCCGCCAGCTCCCGGAAGTCCCGCGCGAGATGGGCCTGGTCGACGTAGCCGCAGTCCGCCGCCAGCTCGGCCAGCCCCGGGGGTTCCGGGGCCCGCAGCCGCGTGCACGCCCGCTCGAAGCGGATCACCCGGGCCGCGGACTTGGGGGCGAGCCCGATCTCGTCCCGGAACCGTCCGGCGAGGTGCCGCCGGCTCCAGCCCACCTCCCGGGCCAGCTCCTCGATCCGCAGCGTCCCGCCCGTCTCCCCGAGCCGGTCCCACGCGTACCCGACCTCGGGGAGCGGCTCCCGCCCGCGCTCCTCGCCGGCCGCGGCGAGCCGCCCCAGCGCCGCCTCGAGCAGCGCGAACCGCGACCGCCAGGTCCGGGTCGAGGCCAGCTGGTCCAGCAGCGCGTGCGCCGTGCGGCCGAGCAGCGAACCGAGGTCGACGACGTCGCCCCGCAGCGCGGCGGCGGGCAGGCCGAGCAGGGTGCGGGCGCCACGCCAGGTGAGGTCGATCTGCAGGCCGGTCTGCGGAGCGCCGGAGGCGATCACCGCGGGCTCGACGTGCAGGCCGCCGACGAACGCGTCGAACGTGCCGGGGGTGCGGGTGGGGTCCGGCATCCGGAGCATCTCGACGGTGCCGTCGAGGCAGAGGAGGAGCGTGAGGTGCGCACTCGGGACGCCCTGGTGGGTCCCGCGGGCGGTGGCGCCCGTCCGGTAGCCGACGTAGCCGCCGACGTAGGGCCGCAGCCGCGGGCTCGGGGCGGCGCGCACGAACTGCTCCTCCGCGGCAGCCATGGGCCGAGGATAGCCCGGCTCGGACAGCCGCCGTGACCGTCTCCGCGCCCCGCGGGAAGTGACCCGGCCGGTCCGCGACGACGTGCAGGAGCGTCCGGGCCCGATCCGGCCGGGCCTTCGCCGGCGACGGGTGCTCCGCCAGCAGCGCCTCGAGCGTCTCCACGTCACCCGGCGCGGATCGCGTCGACGACGGACCGGTGGATATCGATCATCACGGCCTCACAGGTGCAGCATCATTCGGACGTTCCCCAGAGTGTTGGGCTTGACGTGCGCCAGGTCCAGGAACTCGGCGACACCGGCGTCGTAGGAGCGCAGCATCGCCGCGAAGACCTCCTGCGAGACGGGCGTCCCGTCGATCTCGGCGAACCCGTGCCGGCCGAAGAACTGGCGCTCGAAGGTGAGCACGAACAGCCGTTGCAGGCCGAACTCCCGCGCCTGTTCGATGAGCGCCTGGACGATCGCGTGCCCGACCCCGCGACCGAGCACCTTCGGGTGGACCGCCACCGTGCGGATCTCGCCCAGGTCCTCCCAGAGCACGTGCAGCGCCCCGCACCCGACGACCTCGCCGTCGACCTCCGCGACCAGGAACTCGGGCATCGCCTCGTAGAGGGTGATGATCTCCTTGGCCAGCAGGACCTTTCCGGCGTAGTTGTCCACCAAGGACTTGATCGTCGTCACGTCGCGGGCCCTGGCCCGTCGTACGGCCACCGCTGCCACGACGCCGGAGCGTAGATCATGGGACCGGCGTCTACCCTGTGAGCCGTGCAATCTTCCTCTCCCGAGGCCGCCCCGCGGCGTGCCGCCCTGCTGACGTTGGGGTGCGCCCGCAACGAGGTCGACTCCGAGGAGCTCGCCGGCCGCCTGGCCGGCAGCGGCTGGGAGCTCGTCGACGCGGAAGCCGACGGCGAGCCCGCGGACGTGATCGTCGTGAACACCTGCGGCTTCGTCGAGCAGGCGAAGAAGGACTCGATCGACACCCTGCTGTCCGCGTCGGACGTCGCGCGGCACAGCGGCGCGAAGGTCGTCGCGGTCGGCTGCATGGCCGAGCGATACGGCGCCGAGCTGGCGGCGAGCCTGCCCGAGGCGGACGCGGTGCTGGGCTTCGACGCCTACCCGGATCTCGCCGAGCGCCTCGGTGACCTGCTCGACGGACACGCGCCCACCCCGCACGTCCCGGTGGACCGGCGCACGCTGCTGCCGATCTCCCCGGTGCAGCGCCCCGCAGCCAGCAACGACGTCGCGATCCCCGGCCACAACTGGGTCCCGGACATCTCCCGCCGGCGCCTGTCGTCCGGCCCGGTCGCGTCGCTCAAGCTCGCCTCCGGGTGCGACCGGCGCTGCGCCTTCTGCGCCATCCCGTCCTTCCGCGGCTCGTTCGTGTCCCGCCCGCCGGAGGAGGTCCTGGCCGAGGCGCAGTGGCTCGCCCAGCAGGGCGTCCGGGAGCTGGTGCTGGTCAGCGAGAACTCGACGTCGTACGGCAAGGACCTGCCCGGCGGCACCCGCGCGCTGGTGGAGCTGCTGCCGAAGCTCGGCGCGGTCCCCGGGATCGAGCGGGTGCGCGTCAGCTACCTGCAGCCGGCTGAGATGCGCCCCGACCTGATCTCCGTCATCGCGACGGCGCCCGGGCTGGCCCCGTACTTCGACCTCTCGTTCCAGCACGCGAGCGCCACGGTGCTGCGCCGGATGCGCCGCTTCGGCTCGCGCCCCGACTTCCTGGACCTCTGCGAGCGCATCCGTGCCCTCGCGCCGGAGGCCGGGATCCGCAGCAACGTGATCGTCGGGTTCCCCGGCGAGACGGAGGAGGACCTGGCCGAGCTGGAGGCCTTCCTCACCGGCGCCCGGCTCGACGCGGTCGGCGTCTTCGGCTACTCCGACGAGGACGGCACGGAGGCCGAGGGCTACGACGGCAAGCTCTCCGCCGAGGAGGTCACGGCGCGGGTCACGCGGGTGTCCGCTCTGGTGGACGAGCTGATGGCGCAGGCTGCCGAGGACCGCGTGGGCACCGAGGTCGTCGTGCTGGTCGAGTCGCTCTCGGACGAGGAGAACGACTGCGTCGGCCGGGCCGCGCACCAGGCGCCCGAGGTCGACGGCGAGTGCGTGTTCGACGCCGACGAGCTCGACGGGAAGCCCCTGGGGGTCGGGGACCTGGTCCGGGCGGTCGTCGTGGACACCGAGGGGACGGACCTGGTCGTGTCGCCGCGGGAGGTCGTGGTGGCCGCGGGGACCGTCAGCGAGGCCGCGCAGGTGACCGGATGAGTGACGTCCCGGCAGGTGCTCGCGTGCCGCCGGGAGAGGCACCGCTGCCGGGCACCGCGCCCATACTGAACATCGCGAACGTGCTCACCGGCGTCCGGCTGGCCCTGGTGCCGTTCTTCGTCGTCGCGCTCTTCCGCGTCGACGGCCTGGACGCGGACTGGCGGCTCCTCGCGTTCGGCCTCTTCGCGGTCGCGGCGATCACGGACCGGCTCGACGGCGAGATCGCCCGCAAACGCGGCCTCGTCACGTCGTTCGGGGAGATCGCGGACCCCATCGCGGACAAGGCGCTCACCGGCTCGGCGCTGATCGGGCTGTCGATCCTCGGGCTCGTCCCGTGGTGGATCACCGTGGTGATCCTGGGCCGCGAGGTCGGCGTCACCGTGCTGCGGTTCTGGGTGCTGCGCCACGGGGTGATCCCGGCGAGCCGCGGCGGCAAGGCCAAGACCTTCGTCCAGACGATCGCGATCGGGCTCTACGTGCTGCCGCTGCCGCAGCTGCTGCCCGCGATCAGCGACCCGATGGCCTGGTTGCAGACGGCGTTGCTCCTGCTCGCGCTCGTGTTGACCGTGGTCACGGGCCTGGACTACGTGTTCCGCGCGCTCCGGTTGCGCGCCGCCGCCCTCGGCCGGAAGGTTCCCTGACGGGAGTGTTCGCCCTCAGCGGACGGGTCCGGCGAGGCGCGCCGGGGACGCGGGACGCCGGAAGTCGGTACGGTGACAACACACCACCCTCCTCCGGGACGGGCGGTGGTACCGGGCGGACGAGGAGGGGTCGCATGGCCGTGCTGCTGCGTGAGGCGATCGGTGGCAGCCTTCGGCGTGCCCGCACGCTGCGTCGTCGCACCCTGCGCGACGTGTCGCGCGCCGCCCGGGTGAGCCTGGGCTACCTGTCCGAGGTGGAGCGGGGGCGCAAGGAGCCGTCCAGCGAGCTGCTCGCCTCGATCTGCGAGGCCCTGGACATCGCGCTGCCGGACCTGCTCGCCGAGGTCATCGACGACATGGCCCGCGACAGCGGCCTCGAGTTCGCCGGCGCCGGCCGGCGGGACACCCTCGTCCCGATCGGGCAGCGGCACGCGGACCTGCGCCTCGCCCCCGTCGGCAGCGGCCTCGCCGCACCCGGGACGCCGACCGCACCGGTCGCGTCCGTCTCCGCCGCGGCCTGAGACCGATCACGGACGAGCCCACAACCTGTCCGGTTCGTCCCTTACCCCTGGATCTACCCGGGGTCGGCGCGGGTACCGGTAGCCTGGTCTCCGGGTCGCCCGGACGGCGGCCTCCGGACGATCCCCGATATCGTCGCCGTTCGGTGGCCGATGTGCCCGTTCCGGTGCCACGATGGCCCCCTGGGTGGCATCAGCACACGCCACCTCGGTCGGGGCAGCGGTACAGAGGTTGTTCAGCGACGCCGGCTCGACCGCCGCGGGGGGACACTGCGGTGGAGCGGGATGCGGTGGTCGGAAGAGAACGCAGCGGAGGTAGGCGGAACAGATGGCCAACGGTTTCACGAAGGCCTGGAAGTACCTGATGGCGCTGTTCTCGTCGAAGGTCGACGAGTACGCGGACCCCAAGGTGCAGATCCAGCAGGCCATCGAGGACGCGCAGCGCCAGCACCAGGCGCTGTCCCAGCAGGCCGCCGCGGTGATCGGCAACCAGCGGCAGCTCGAGATGAAGCTCAACCGGCAGCTCGGGGAGATCGAGAAGCTCCAGGCGTCGGCGCGCCAGGCACTCGTCCTCGCGGACAAGGCCCGCGCCGAGGGTGACGAGGCGAAGGCCGGGCAGTACGAGCAGTCCGCCCAGGCGTTCGCCACCCAGCTCGTCACGGCCGAGCAGGGCGTCGAGGACCTCAAGACGCTGCACGACCAGTCGATCGGCGCCGCGGCGCAGGCGAAGCAGGCCGTGGAGCGCAACTCGATGATGCTGCAGCAGAAGATCAGCGAGCGCACCAAGCTGCTCAGCCAGCTCGAGCAGGCCAAGATGCAGGAGCAGGCCGCGAACTCGCTGCGCCAGATGAGCGAGCTGGCCGCGCCCGGCAACACGCCGTCCCTCGAGGACGTCCGGGACAAGATCGAGAAGCGCTACGCGAACGCCCTCGGGTCCGCGGAGCTGGCCCAGAACTCGGTCCAGGGCCGCATGCTCGAGGTCCAGCAGTCGTCCACGGACTTGGCGGGCGCCAGCCGCCTCGACCAGATCCGGGCGTCCCTGCACGGCACCCCGGTCGCGGGCGAGGTGACGGCCGACAAGCCGACCACCCAGATCCCGGCCTCCCCGCAGAGCACCCCGCAGGGGCAGACCGGCACCGCCTGATCGCACCGCGTCGAACACCGCCCACCCGCACCGGGAGGGCGGCGTTCGTCGTTTCCGTAGGTCGACAGGGGTCGTGCGCGGGCAATGTCGTTCTAGCGACGTCTGCCGCGCACAGGGGGTGGGGCCGGGCCGGGCTGGCAGCGCGGGCACCAGTACGCGGGACGGGCGTAGATCCCGGCGCCCTGGTCCGCGGTCCGGATCCGGGTGCGACAGCGGCGGCACGGGCGGTTCCCCCGCTCGAACACCCAGTGCGCCTCGGCCGGGTGCAGCGAGCCGGTGGTCGTCTGCGACGGCCGGTCCGCGTTGGCCAGCAGTAGCTTCCGGGACAGCGCGATCACCCCGGGCAGGTCCGGGATGTCGCGCACGAGGGTCCACGGCGAGACGCCCAGCAGGAAGCAGACCTCGGTCTTGTAGAGGTTGCCGACGCCGGCCGTCACCCGCTGCTCCAGCAGCACCAGGCCGAGCTCGTGGTCCCTCCGGGCCGTCATCCGGCGCAGCGCCTCGGCGGCGTGCTCCTCGCCCCAGGCGGGATCGAGCAGGTCCGGCCCCAGATGCCCGACGAGCCGGGACTCGTCCTCCGTCGGGAGCAGCTCGAGGTCGTGCAGCGCGAACCCCACGGCGACCCGGTCCGGCACCTCGAGGACGGCCCTCGCCTCGTGCCTCGGCCGCTGCCACGCCATCCCCGGCCGGTAGAGGTGCCAGGCGCCGTCCATCTTGAAGTGGCTGTGCAGGCTGCGGCCGTCGTCGAGGCGGGTGAACAGGTGCTTGCCGACGGACGCGACGCCGGTGACCGTCCGGCCGGTGAGGTCCTCGCCCGCGAGCCGGGGGTGCCGCAGCTCCCCGCGCAGCAGCGTGTGCCCGGCGAGCGCGGCGTGCAGGCGCTTGCCGGCCAGGTAGACGGTGTCGCCCTCGGGCACGGTGTCGACGGTAGCGGCGCGGAACGCCGCGCGCCCGGGAGGGCGACGGCGTTCCGGCCCGAGCCCCCCGGACCCGGCAGCTGCTACCGTCGAGGACGAGTAGAGGGGGAGGGTCGCCGTGATCGCACGTCTCGGCGCGTTCGTGCCCGCCGTCTTCCTGCTGCTCACGGGGTACGTGCTGGCCGCGGGAGAACCCGCGGCCGTCGTCGGCGTCGTCGGGGCCGCGGCCCTGTGGGCGCTGGGCCTGGCCCGCCGCGCGTCCACCGTCCTGCGCGTCTCCTCCTCCCGCGGACCGGCCGTGACCCGGCGCAGCGGACACCGCCGCGCCGCCCGGTCACGGCTGCTGCGCCAGCTCGATCCGGACGCCGCGGGCCGTACCCGCGCCCGCGCGCCGTCGGAGCTCCTCCCGGCGGTGTAGCTCCACCCTGCTCCACCGCCGGGATCTCGTGATCACACCCGAGTCCCGATCCGGAGGAGTCCCCTCATGCCCGTGTCACCCGCGCGCCCGTTCCGGGGTGCGCCGTGCTGAACGTCGTCTACTACCCCGTCTCCGCCGTCATGTGGTTCTGGCACCAGGTGTTCGGCCTGGTCCTGGGCCCGGGCAGCGGTGTCGCCTGGGCGCTGTCGGTGGTCTTCCTCGTGCTGACCCTGCGCGCGATCATGATCAGGCCGGTGCTGGCGCAGATGCGCTCGGCCCGCACGATGCGGACGCTGGCACCGCACCTGGCCGAGCTCAGGCGCAAGCACGGAACGGACCGGCAGAGACTCGCCGCGGAGACCCAGAAGCTGCACAAGGAGCACGGCGTCTCGCCGCTCGGCGGCTGCCTGCCGATGCTGCTGCAGCTGCCCGTCTTCATCGGCCTGCTGCACGTGCTGCGGTACTTCAACCGCCCCGGGCTGACGTTCGAGCAGAACGCCGGCATCCCGAACTACGCCTTCTCACCGGACCTGGTCCGCTCGTTCCTCGAGGCCCGGTTGTTCGGGGCGCCGCTGTCCGCATACGTCGCGATGCCGCAGGACCTGCTGGACTCCTTCGGCGGCGCCGCCGTCGAGCGCTGGCACGTCTACGTGGTGGCGGTCCCGCTGATGGTGCTCGCGGCGGTCGCGACCCACTTCACCGCACGCTGGTCGGTGCGCCAGCAGCAGGAGGCGCTGGTCGGAAACGACAACCCGCAGGCCGCGCAGATGGCCGGGTTCATGAAGCTCACACCGTGGATCTTCCCGCTCGGCGCGATCCTCGGTGGGCTGTTCTTCCAGTTCCCGATCGCGATCCTCGTGTACTGGCTGGCGAACAACGGCTGGACCTTGGCCCAGCAGCACCTGATCGGGAAGAAGCTGGACCGAGAGGCGGAACGGGCACCGGTGGTCGTCCGCGCGGCGCAGGCGAAGACGAGGGCACGGGCGCCGAAGCCGGGGCAGAAGCCGGTGACCTCGAAACCTCGCAAATCGGGCGGAAAGCCGATGGGCGACCGGCAGCCGTCGAAGCAGAGCGCCTAGCCTCGACCCGTGCGCTCCCGTCTGGTCCTCGTCGTCCCTGTGCTGCTGCTCGCCCTCTCCGGATGCGGGGAGTCCGCGGCGCCCGCGCGGCCCGCGGGACCGGGGGACGCGCCCGCGGAGAACACCTCGCTGGCGGACCTGCAGACCAAGCTCGCCTCGATCGCCCGGGACGAGTGCGCGACCACGAAGAACCCGGCGGGGGTCTACCCCCGGTGCGGCCGGTTCGTCCGCGAGGTGGAGAACTCGACGCCCGCGGCGCGCGCGGACTCGAAGGGCCTCGCGATCGAGCCCGGGGTCAGCAGCGCCGCGGACGCCGTCGACGCGGCGGTGGGCCAAATGGCGCGGGACCAGTGCACGACGCCAGTGGGCGCGGGGACCCCCGGAGCGCCGGAGGCCTGCGGGCCCGATCTCGAGGCGCTGCAGGCGGCCGTGCGGGCGCTCGTCACGGCGGTCGGCCCGCCTGCGTGAACGGAAGATGAGACCACGCTCACGTCCGCGGCGTTCGGCGTAGCCGCACCCGGCGGGAGTCGGGAGAACGTCGCTCCTGTCCGGATCACCCGGTTCACACCACCCCTTCAACGTGCGGAACGCCCCTATCGGACCCCTCGGGCCGGGTACGTGCGGTGATCGCCGGAGGGTCAGAATGGCGGCTGTCGCGGGCCCGGGCAGATCGCTCGACGGGGCCCGTACGGGTAGGAGCGGCACAGGCGATGCGGTGGCCGAACACGGGCGCGCGGAAGTGGTCGACGGCAGTCCTCTGCGTGGCCGTGGTGGCGGTGCTCGGGCTCGGTGTGGCCGTCGCCGTCGATGCGGGTGACGCGGCCGGCTCGATCCCCGGCGGCGACGGGCTGGACCCGGTGGCGTCCGCCCCGCTCGTCGACGCGGTTCCGCAGCCGGTCGTCTCGATCACCCCGGACGCATCGACGCCGCTGAACCCGACGCAGCCCATCGCCGTGAAGGTCGAGCAGGGCACCGTGCGATCGGTCAGCGTGACTGACTCGAAGTCCGGCAAGAAGGTCGACGGGACCCTGTCCCCGGACGGGACCTCCTGGACGTCGACGGGAGCCCTGGCCTACGGCGAGACCTACGACGTCGCCGTCGACACGCTCGACGGCTCCGGCGCCCCCGGCCACCAGGACGGCAGCGTGCGGACGGTGTCCCCGAAGGCCGAGGCGTACCCGTCGTTCGTCCCGCCGCCGTCCGCCGCGTCCGTAGGGGTCGGGCAGCCGGTCGTCGTCCGCTTCGACCACCCCGTCACCGACCACGCCGCCGCGGAGAAGCAGCTCAGCGTCACGTCGAGCCCGAAGCAGGCCGGCGGCTGGTACTGGCTCTCGGACACCGAGGTCCACTACCGTCCCCAGCAGTACTGGCAGCCCGGCACGACGCTGACGGTGAAGGCCAACCTGTTCGGCGCCGACCTCGGGAACGGGACCTACGGTTCGACGGACCGCACCGAGACCGTCCAGGTGCACGACGCGTGGGTGGCGAAGGCGGACGGCGCCACCGAGCAGATGCAGCTGTTCGACAACGGGCAGCTGGTCAAGACCATGAACATCAGCCTCGGCGCCCCCGGCTTCCCGTCGCACACCGGCCCGCACGTCATCTCGGACAAGCAGCCGAGCATCACGATGGACTCCTGCACCTACGGCGTGTGCGAGGGCCAGCCCGGCTACTACAAGGAGAAGGTCGACCTCGACCTGCGGATCTCCAACGACGGCGAGTTCGTGCACTCCGCGCCCTGGTCGGTCGGGCAGCAGGGCAACGAGAACGTCTCGCACGGCTGCGTGAACCTCGCCCCGGCGGACGCCCAGTGGTTCTTCGACCACTTCGGCATCGGGGACGTCGTCGAGATCACCCACTCCGGCGGCCCGGCGCTCCCGCTCTACGACACCTACGGGGACTGGGAGCTGAGCTGGGCGCAGTGGCAGGAGGGCTCGGCGCTCTAGCGAGGCGGCACCCCGAGCGCATGCCGCAGGACGGCGACCCGCTCGCGGGTCTCCCGCTTCGACACCTGCGCCAGGAACGGCAGCGAGCCGTGGAAGGTGCCCGGGAACAGGTGCAGCTCCACCGGCACGCCGGCGGCGAGCAGGGCCTGGGCGTAGGCGATCCCCTCGTCCCGGAGCGGGTCGAAGGCCTGCGCGGAGACGTAGGCCGGAGGCAGCCCGGTGAAGTCGGTCGCGCGGCTCGGCGCGGCGTACGGGGAGACGCCGTCCATGCCGGGGGCACCCTCGCCGAGGTAGCACTCCCAGCTGCGCACGGCCGCGGGCCGGTTCCACATCGGGGTGTCGACGAACGCCGCCATGCTCCGGCTGGCGAGCCGGTCGTCGACCTCCGGGACGCCGAGGTACTGGAAGGCGATCGACGGGCCGCCGCGGTCCCGGGCGAGCAACGCCAGCGCCGCGCACAGCCCTCCGCCTGCGCTGATGCCGTGGATCGCGATGCGCTCGGGGTCCACGCCGTACTCGCCGGCGTGCCGGGAGAACCAGTTCAGAGCGGCGAAGCAGTCCTCGAGCCCCGCGGGGAACGGATACTCCGGCGCGAGCCGATAGTCCACACTGACCACGACCGCGCCGACGGACCGGGCGATCGCGACGTTCGCCGCCATGCCGCCGTCGAGGTCACCCATGATGAACCCGCCGCCGTGCACGTCCAGGACCCCGATCGGCCCGGACGGCCGGTGCGGCCGGAAGATCCGGACCGGCACCTCCGCGTCGGGACCGGGGACCAGCAGGTCCGTGATCTCGACGTCGGAGGTGTCCGGCGCGGGTGCCCCGGCCTGGATCTCCTTGAGCCGCTGCCGGGCCGTCGGCAGGTCGACGTCCCCGCCGAAGCCCGGGAGCGCGGCGAGGACGCCGTCGAACTCGGGATCGAAGGCATAGGCCACGGGAGGACCTCCTCGGGACGGCGCCGGCTGACCCGATCATGTCTACCGGCGGCGCGGCCGCCCCGGTTGTGGGGAAGGTCTCCTAGACCCCCAGCGCCCGGCGCAGCACCGCGACCCGCTCGGTGATCTCCCGCTGCGAGATCGCGGCGCCCTCGATCAGGGTCGAGCCGTGGAACGTCCCCGGGAACAGGTGCAGCTCCACCGGCACCCCGGCGGCGAGCAGGGCCAGGCCGTAGGCGATGCCCTCGTCGCGCAGCGGGTCGAACGCCATCGTCGAGACGTACGCGGGCGGCAGCCCGCTGAGGTCCGTGGCGCGGGCGGGCGCGGCGTACGGCGAGACGTCCGCGCTGCCGGGGACGCCCTCGCCCAGGTAGGAGTCCCAGCTGACGATCGCGTTCGGCCGGTTCCAGATCGGGGTGTCGGTGAACGCCGTCATGCTCGGCGTGGTGAGCCGGTCGTCGACCTCGGGGACGCCGAGGTACTGGAACGCGATCGCGGGGCCGCCGCGGTCCCGGGCGAGCAGCGCGAGGCCTGCGCACAGGCCGCCACCTGCGCTGATGCCATGGATGGCGATGCGGGCGGGTTCCACGCCGTAGTCCGCGGCGTGCTCGGCGAACCACACCAACCCGGCGTAGGCGTCCTCCAGCGGGGCCGGGAACGGGGCTTCCGGCGCCAGCCGGTACTCGACGGTGACGACGACGGCGCCGACGGCGCGGGCGAGGGCCACGTTGCCGGCGTGCGAGGCGTCGATGTCGCCCAGGATGAATCCGCCGCCGTGGACGTCGTAGATCCCGATCGGGCCCGTGACCTCGTCCGGCCGGTAGATCCGCAGCGTGACGTCCGGGGCGCCCGCGGGCCCGGGAACCGTCACGTCGGTGACACTGATCCCCGTCTCGTCCGGCACGGGCAGCCCGGCCCGCAGCTCCTTCATGGTGGCCCGGGCGGCCGGGATGTCGCTGACGTCGAGCGTCGGCAGCATCGCTACGGCGGCCGCGAGCTCGGGGTCGAAAGCGTATCCGGTCTCGGTCGTGCTCACGCGTCCTCCACGTCGTCGGGGGGTCCTGCTCGTTCGATCATCGCGCGCGGGTGGGTCGTCCGTCACGCGCTCACGGGCTCAGCGCCGTGCCGGCTCCGTGCGGAAGTCCGCGAGATCGGGCTCCCGGGTCATCGCCCAGTAGTCGACGATCCGCCACGGCAGCGCCGAGACGACCCGGCCCGCGTCGTTGCGGTACCAGTTGTCCATGCCCGGGTGGGTCCAGATCATCCGCTCGTGCGCCTCGTCGTGACGCCGCACGTACTCCGCCTCCACCTCGGGCCGGCACTCGACCGCGGCGATGTCCCGCTCCAGCATCGTGACGAGCAGGTCCACGATGTAGCGGACCTGGCACTCGGCCGTGGTGATGTAGCTGCCGCCGTGCCCGAGGACCGTGCCGGGGCCGCACGTCAGGAACAGGTTGGGGAAGTCCGGCGTGGTGATGCCGAGGTGCGCCCGCGCGTCCTCGGGGCCCCACACCTCGTCGATCCGCCGGCCGGACCGGCCCCGGACGTCGATCGGGAAGAGGATCTTGTGGGTCTCGAAGCCGGTGGCCAGCACGACGACGTCGGCCTCGCACTCCGCGCCGTCGACCCCGCGGACGCCCGTCTCCGTGATCTCCGCGACCGCCTCGGTGACCAGGTCCACGTTCTCCCGCCGCAGCGCGGCGAACCAGCCGTTGTCGAGCAGCATCCGCTTGCCGAACGGCGGATAGTCCGGCAGCGCCTTCGTCACCAGGTCCGGCCGCCCGTCCAGCTCGGCCTCGAGGTAGCGGGTGAACACGCGCCGGTGGGCGTCGTTCATGGCGTTGACCGAGCGCTCGGGGTGTTCCCAGGCGTCGTCCTTCTGCAGGGCGGGGTGGACGCGGTCGTTCGTGTTCCAGGCGAGCCGGGTGCGGTACCAGAGCCGGTAGTAGGGGACGTGGTCGAGCAGGTACTGCGCGCCCTGCTCGATCGGCGAGAAGTACACGTCGTTGGGGGCCACCCACTGCGGCGAGCGCTGGAAGACGGTCAGCCGCGCGACGTCCGGCGCGATCGCGGGCACGATCTGCATCGCGCTGGCCCCCGTCCCGACGATCGCGATCCGCTTCCCCGTGACGTCCAGGTCCGCGGGCCAGTGCGCGGTGTGGAAGATCGGTCCCCGGAAGCGGCCGAGGCCGGGGATCGGCGGGACCTTCGGGCGGTTGAGCTGCCCGGTCGCGCTGATCACCGCGTCGGCGGTGAGGATCTCCCCGGTGGCCGTGCGGACCGTCCAGCGCCGGTCGTCGGAGGCGTAGACGGCGGAGACGACCTCGGTGCCGAACCGGATCCGCTCCCGCAGCCCGTGCCGGTCCGCGACGTCGCGCAGGTAGGCCCACACCTCGTCGCGCTTGCCGAAGTGCGTCGACCAGGCGCGCGGCGCGAACGAGTAGGAGTACAGGTGGCTGGGGGTGTCGACGCCCGCACCCGGATAGGAGTTCTCCAGCCAGGTGCCGCCGACGTCGGCGTTCTTCTCCAGGACGACGTGCGCGATCCCGGCCTCCGCCAGCTTGATCGCCGCGAGGATGCCGGAGACCCCGGCGCCGATGACGATCACCCGCAGGTCGTTCGGCGGTGCCGTACGGACCGGGGCGGGCGCGAACCCCATGTCCTCCGCCGTCATCGCCGCGTACTCCGGCGGCACCGGTTCGCCGACGGCCACGGACATGATCTCGGCGAGGACCTCGCCCGTGGGCGCGGGAACGGCCGGCGGGCGCCCGTCCGCCCAGGCGGTGACGGCGTCCGCGGCGGCGGCCCGCAGCGCGGCACGGACCTCCGGGGAGAAGCCACCGAGGTCGTTGTCGTCCATGCCGCGGCTGCGCGTCGGGCGGTAGGGATCGGCGAGCCAGCGCCGATCGCCCGTGAGCTGGTGGAGCACCGCGACCAGCGAGGGCAGGTTCGCGTGCTCCAGGGCCGCGGTGAGCCGCGTGCGGTCGAGCGGGCGTTCCGGTGCGGTCATCGTCGACCCCTCCTTCTCCGGACCACAGGCTAACCGTGGTTAGGCTGCGTGGGTATCGGTCCGGCGCGATCGACGGTTGACGCGTGTCCGGCGCCACAGCATGCTTCCCTCGCCAACCTAACCGCCGACAGGTGAGAGCGGGAAACAGCAATGGAGCTGACCGAGGCGATGCGGACCACCGGCACCTGCCGGTACTTCAGCCCGGACCCGGTGCCGGACGACGTGCTGCACCGCGCCTTCGACACCGCCCGGTTCGGCCCGCAGGGCGGGAACCGGCAGCCGGTGCGGTGGATCGTCGTGCGGGACGCGGCGCGCAAGCAGGCGCTCGCGGACCTGTACCTGCCGCCGTGGAAGGCCTACCTCGCAGGGATCGGCATCGGAGACGTCGCGGTCGGCGCGCTGCCGAAGACCGTCGCGGACGCGGACCACTTCGCCGAGCACCTGGCCGAGGCACCCGCGATCGTCGTGGTGTGCGCGGAGATCGACGGCCTGCACCCGACCGACAACGAGCTCGGCCGGCTGTCCGTGGTGGGCGGCGCCTCGATCTACCCGGTCATGCAGAACCTCTGCCTCGCGCTGCGCGACCAGGGTGTCGCCTCGGCCGTGACGACGCTGCTGTGCCACTCGGAGCCCGAGGTCAAGAAGCTCCTGGACATCCCGGACGGCGTGATCACCGCGGCCCACGTCGCGATCGGCTACCCGGCGAAGGGGTTCCCGCGCCGGCTCAGCCGCGCCGCCGTCGAGGACACCGTGTCGCTGGACTCGTACACGACCCCGCTCTTCGCATGACCGGCCTCGCCGGCCCGTCGGAGCTGGCGGAGCAGTACCGGACCCCGCTCGGCCGGGCCACGATCGGCGACCAGCTGCGCCGGCACGCGCGGACGAAGCCCGCCGCCGTCGCCGTCGTCGGCCACGCTCCGGACGGGACCCGGACGGCCACGACCTACGCCCAGCTCGACGCCCGGGCCAACCGGTTCGCGCACGTCCTGCGCGGGCTCGGGGTCGGGCGGGGCGACGTCGTGGCGTCGATGGCCCGGAACTCGGTCGACGTCGTCGCGGCGTACTACGGCGTGCTCAAGCTCGGGGCCGCGTTCACCGGGGTGAGCCCGATGTACCGCGCGCCCGAGGTCGGGCACCAGCTCGGGCACGCCGAGCCGCGGGTGGTGCTGGTCGACGAGGAATTCCGCGAGGTCGTCGGCGTCGTCCTGCCGGACGGCACACGGCTGCTGACCTATCCCGAGATCGACGCGCTGCTGGCCGAGGCCCTGGACACCGAGCCGGAGGCGGACGTCGACGAGCACGACGTCGCGATGATCGTCTACACCTCCGGGACGGAGGCCGCGCCCAAGGGCGTGCTGATCCCGCACCGCAACTACCTGATCTCCACCGCGCCGGCCTGGAGCTGGGGCCTGCGGACCGGCCCCGACGACACCTGGCTGTTCGTCATGCCGTTCCACACGATCGCCGGGCTCGGCTCGATAACCACGCTGACCCTGATGGGCGCCACGCTGGTCCTCCCGGCGACGACCGACCCCGCGCGCTCGCTGGAGATCATCGCGGGGGAGCGGGTCACCGTGATCGCGCAGACGCCGACGTTCTACCTGGCCCTGGCCGCGCAGAAGGCGTTCGGGACGGACTCGGTCGGGACGGTGCGCCGCTGCCTGACCTACGGGGGTCAGGTCGCCCCGCACGCCGTCTCCTCCTGGGCGGCCGCGGCGCCGGACGCGGTGTGGGGCACGTACTGGGGCCAGTCCGAGCTCGCGCAGCTCGGTTCGGTCGGCTGGTTCCGCACGCTCGACGACGTCCCGGACCGGGACCCGTCCTGGATCGGCACCCCGGTGACGCACCTCGAGATCAAGGTCGTCGACGCCGACGGCCGGGAGGCCGAGATCGGCGAGCTGCTCTGCCGTTCGCCGTCGGTGATGCTCGGCTACCACCGCGACCCCGAGCGGACCGCCGAGGTGCTGGCCGACGGCTGGGTGCACACCGGGGACATGGTGCGGATCGACGCCGCGGGCAACCTGTTCTTCCACGACCGGGCCAAGGACATGATCAAGACCGGTGGGATGAACGTGTCGTCCCAGGAGGTCGAACGGGTGCTGCACGCCCACCCGGACGTGCTGCGGGCCGCCGTCGTCGGGCTGCCGGACGAGTACTGGTCCGAGGCCGTCACCGGGTTCGTGATCCCGCGGCAGGGATGCGCCCCGGATCCGGCGGGGATCGTCGCCTTCTGCCGGGAGCACCTGGCCGGGTACAAGACCCCGAAGGCCGTGCACGTCGTCGCGGAGCTGCCGGTGGACCCGCAGGGGAAGATCCTCAAACGGGAGCTGCGGAAGAGCGGCGGATGAGCACGCCCGCCGCCGCCGTGCCCCTCTCCCGGGACGCGCGGACCCGGCTGCGCCGGGAGGAGATCGTGACGGCCTCCGCCCGGATCTTCGCCGAGCACGGCTACGCGGGCGTCGGGATGCGGCAGATCGCGGACGCCGTCGGGATCCGCGGGGCGAGCCTCTACCACCACTTCCCGGCCAAGGAGGAGATCCTCTACGCGATCTGCCTGACCGTCACCCGGGAACCGAACGAGGAGAACCTCCCGCTTCTCGACGCCGCGGGCACGCCCGCCCGGCGGCTGGCGACGCTCGTGCGTGCCCACCTGCGCCACCTCGCCCGGCGGCGGGTCGAGCACCTCGTCGCGCTGCACGAGCTGGCGTCGCTCACGGCCGCGCACCGCGCCGAGATCGACGGCTACCGGCGCCACTACCAGCGCCGGGTGCGGGACGTGGTCGCGGCCGGGATGCGCGCGGGGGAGTTCGGCGTGCCGGACGCGCAGCTCGCCGCCTTCGGCCTCTGCGACATGCTCAACGGCTTCAGCAACTGGTTCGTCGAGGGCCGGGAGCTGGAGCTCTCCGACGTCGTCGAGGGGTACGTCGAGCTGATCGTGGGCCGGATGCTGGGCGCGACCGGGCCGCTCTGAGTCGGCCGGGCGGCTCGGGGCCGGCCGGGCCGGCTGGGCCGCTCTCGGCCACCGGGCCGGCCGGGCCGCTCGGTCCCGACGGGGCGACCGGGCCGCACTGAGCCGACCGCGTCGCACCGGGTCGACGGGGCCGCGCCGGGCCGCTCCGGGTCGACGGGGCCGCGCCGGGTCAGGCGCGCAACCGCAGCCCCTTGGGGGTGACCCGGAAGCCCGCCTCGGTGAGCACGTCCGCGAGCTCCGAGCCGAGCGACCCGACCCCGTCCGCGCGCTCGACCGCCAGGGATCCGAGCCAGCCCTCGTGCACCGCCCCGGCCAAGGCCTGCGCCGCCGCGGCGAGCTCGTCGCGTTCGGTGGTGAAGGACAGCAGGGACCGCCCGCCGCGCTCCACGTAGAGCGCCGGAGCCCCCTCGACCAGCACGACCAGCGCCCCGGCCTTGCGTCCGGGCCGGTGCTTGGAATCCCCGACCGTGTCCGGCCACGCGAGCGCCGCGCCGTAGGGCTGGGCGGGATCGGCGGCAGCCAGGACGACCCGGGACAGGCCCGCGCCTCCTGCGGATCCGCCCGGCCCGGCGCCCGCCGCGCGCAGCCCGCCGAAACCGTCGTCGGCCCGGCCACGGTCGCCGTTTCCCGGGCCGACCGGTGCCCCGTCCGGTCGGGACATCGCCCGGAGCCGGTCGATCGCGCCCGGCACCGCGAACTGCGCCGCCCCGAGCCCCTCGACGACGTAACCCCGTCGGGCCCGCCCGGAGTCCTCCATCGCGCGCAGCACCCGGTAGACCGCGGCGAACCCGCCGGTGACCCGCTCGGTGCCGAGCGCCCCGCGGGTGAGCACGCCGTGCCGCTCGAGGAACGCCTCCGCGCGGGCGTGCGCCCGGCGCGTCGGATCGGGTTCGCGCTCGACGGCCAGCGCCCACCGGCCGCCGACCGACGGCGGACCGCTCCGGCTCGGCATCGACGGACGCCCGGCCCGGAGCTGCGCGTAGCGCCCGCGGCCCGCCGTCCGCCGGGTCCGGTGCGCAGGCCCGCCTCCGGACCGCACACCGCCGCCGAGCCGCCCGCGCAGCGGGCCGAGAGTGTCGTTGCTCAGCAGTCCCGCCCAGACCAGGTCCCAGATCGCGGTGACCACGGCGTCGTCCGTGGGCCCGGGCTCCTCCTGTTCGACGAGCGCCTGCCCCGCCCGGTCCGCGAGCTCGCGGAAGAACAACGCCCCACCGCCGACGGGGGGCGCGTCGAGATCCGGCCGGCCCAGGGCCGCGAGCACCGCGCGGTGCAGCGGCGTCCCCGCGACCTCGGGGTCCGGCTCGGGCAGCAGTAGGTCGGCGACGTCCGTGGGCGCCACGGCCAGCCAGCCGTCGCTACCGGCCAGCGGACCGCACCCGGTCCAGGTGACCTCGCCGGCCGCCGTCAGCTCGTCGAGCAGCGCGGGCGTGTAGCCCGGCAGCCGGGCGGGCAGGATCAGCGACTCCAGCGCACTCGCCGGCAGCGGGGCCCCGGCCAGCTGCTCGACGACGCCGAGAACGTCCTCTGCTCCCGGCGCCCGCCGCATCCGGCCGCGCCGCTCGCCCGCGGCGCCGGTCTGCACGCCCTGCCAGGCCGGCAGGAACCGGCCGAGCGCCCGCTGCTCGACGGGCTCGACCTCGGCCCGCAGCCGGGCGAGGGAGGCCCGCCGCAGGCGGCGCAGCACCTCGGCGTCGCAGTACTCGGTGGCACCGTCCGCGCCGCCCGCGGCCTGGGGCCGCAGCTCGCCCCGGACGAGGCGGCCCGTGCCGGTGAGCCGGTCCAGCACGCCGGACACCACCGCGACGCCGAGCCCGAACCGCGCTGCGCACCCGGCCGGGGTGAACGGACCGTGCGTGCGGGCGTAGCGGAGCACGAGATCCCCGAGCGGGTCG
Organism: Pseudonocardia sp.; assembly: GCF_025465255.1. Taxonomy (GTDB): domain Bacteria; phylum Actinomycetota; class Actinomycetes; order Mycobacteriales; family Pseudonocardiaceae; genus Pseudonocardia. The sequence continues at coordinate 30,446 of NZ_JAODNI010000048.1, read as the reverse complement.
GCGACCGGCTCGGTGAACGCCTCCGGCACCCCGACGGGCAGGGCCGCGCCGAGCGCGTCCCGGACCCGGCCCGCGTCCTCGATCGCGATGAACCGTTCCTCACCCGCGATCCGGACCCGCAGCGCCCGGCGGGCGGTCTCCAGCTCTGTGAACCAGCCGGGCTGCACGCCGCGCGCCAGCCCCTCGGCCTCGGTGAGGTCGCCGAGGAAGCGCAGCAGGTCCGCGGCGCCCTCGGCGTTCCGAGCGCGCCGGTCCTCCGCCGTGCGCTGCAGGGACGCCTCGACCTCGGCGAGCACCTCGGGATCCAGCAGCTCACGGATCGCCTCGGAACCGAGCAGCTCGGCGAGCAGCGTGGAGTCCAGTGACAGGGCGGCGGCACGGCGCTCGGCCAGCGGCGCGTCCATCTCGTAGAGGAACATCCCCACGTAGCCGAACAGCAGGCTCCGGGCGAACGGCGACGGCGCGGGCGTCGCGATCTCGACCACCTTCACCTTCCGCGAGCCCACGTCGCTCATCAGCTCGCGCAGGCCGGGCAGGTCGTAGACGTCCTGCACGCACTCCCGCATCGCCTCGAGGGTGATCGGGAACTGCTCGTACTTCCCGGCCACGGTCAGCAGCTGCGCCGAACGCTGCCGCTGCTGCCACAACGGGCTCCGGCGTTTCGGGTCACGCCGGGGGAGCAGCAGCGCCCGGGCCGCGCACTCCCGGAACCGGGATGCGAACAGCGACGACCCGCCGAGCTCCGCGACGACGATCTGCTCCACCTCGGCCGGGTCCAACAGCACGTCCTCGGCCGTGGGCACGACCTCGCCGCCGTTCTCGTCGAGCGCGTCCGGCAACCGCAGGACGATCCCGTCGTCGGCGCTCGCCGCCTGCACCTCCACCCCGCGCCGCTCCCGCATCCGGGCGGCGATCGCGAGCGCCCACGGCCCGTTGACCTGGGCACCGAAGGGGGAGTGCACGACGAGGCGCCAGTCGCCCAGCTCGTCCCGGAACCGCTCCACCAGGATCGTCCGGTCGCTCGGCACGTGACGCGTGGCGTCCCGTTGTTCGTGCAGGTAGGCGAGCAGGTTGTCGGTGGCCCACTCGTCCAGGCCGGCGGTGGTCGCCCGGGCGCGGGCGTCCTCCTCGCCGAGCGCGGACATCTCCCGGACGAACGCGCCGACCGCTCGGCCCAGCTCCAGCGGCCGCCCGATCGACTCGCCCTTCCAGAACGGCATCCGCGCGGGCACGCCGGGCGCGGGCGTGACGATCACGCGGTCGTGGGTGATGTCCTCGACCCGCCAGCTCGACGTGCCCAGCAGGAAGGTGTCCCCGACCCGGGACTCGTAGACCATCTCCTCGTCCAGCTCGCCGACCCGGGAGCCGGCGCCGTCCGCACCGCCGGGCGTCATCACCGTGAAGAGTCCGCGGTCCGGGATCGTGCCCCCCGAGGTGACCGCCAGCCGTTGCGCACCGGGGCGCCCCTGCAGCTGGTCAGTGACCCGGTCCCAGGTGATGCGGGCGCGCAGCTCGCCGAACTCCTCCGACGGGTAGCGACCGGCAAGCATGTCCAGCACCGAGTGCAGGGCGGAGTCCGGCAGCGCCGCGAACGGAGCGGCCCGCCGGATCACCGCGGCCAGGTCCGACAGCTGCCAGGGCTCCAGCGCGACCATGGCGACGATGTGCTGCGCCAGGACGTCGAGCGGGTTGCGCGGGTACCGCAGCGCCTCGATCGAGCCGGACGTCATCCGTTCCGCGACGACGGCGCAGGACACGAGGTCCCCGCGGAACTTGGGGAACACGACGCCCTTGGACACCGCGCCGACCTGGTGGCCGGCGCGGCCGACCCGCTGCAGCCCGGAGGCCACGCTCGGCGGTGCCTCGACCTGCACGACGAGATCGACGGCGCCCATGTCGATGCCCAGCTCGAGGCTGGACGTCGCGACGACGCAGGGGAGGAGCCCCGACTTGAGCTCCTCCTCGACCAGCGTCCGCTGCTCCCGCGACATCGAGCCGTGGTGGGCCTTCGCAACGGTCGGTGGTGCCCCGCCGCCCACGCCGGACTGCCCGATCGCCTCGGCCGGGAACGCGTCGAGCGCGACGGGCTCCGCACCCTCGGCGGCGTCCTCGGCCGCCAGCTCGTTCAGCTTCGCCGTGAGCCGCTCCGCGAGCCGCCGGGAGTTCGAGAAGACGATCGTGGAACGGTGCTGTCGCACCAGGTCCAGCAGCCGCCGTTCGACCGCCGGCCAGATCGACGGGCGCTGCGCCGTGCCGGCCGCGGACCCCACGACCTCCTCGTCCGCACTGCCCGGCGCGGGCCGCTCGTCGAGTGCCGCGAGGTCCGGCACGGGCACCTGCACCTGCACCTCGATGGTCTTCGGGGTCTTCGGCTGGACCACCTCGACCGGGCGGGCGCCGGACAGGAACGTGGACACCTCGTCCAGCGGGCGGACCGTCGCGGACAGGCCGATTCGCTGGGCGGGACCGTCCGGCAGCAGCTCGTCGAGCCGCTCCAGCGAGACGGCCAGGTGCGCGCCGCGCTTGGTCCCGACGACGGCGTGCACCTCGTCGAGGATCACCGTGCGGACGCCGCGCAGGGACTCCCGCGCCGCCGACGTGAGGAGCAGGAACAACGACTCCGGCGTCGTCACCAGGACGTCCGGCGGGGTGCGGGCGAACCGGCGCCGCTCGTCCGCCGGGGTGTCCCCGGTGCGCATGCCGAGCGTGATGTCCGGGACCGGCTCGCCGAGGCGCTGCGCCGCCTGCCGGATGCCGGTGAGAGGCGAGCGGAGGTTGCGCTGCACATCGACCGCGAGGGCCTTCAGCGGTGAGACGTAGAGGACGCGGCAGCGGTGCTGCTTGTCCTCCGGCGGTGGCTCGGTGGCGAGACGGTCCAGCGCCCAGAGGAACGCGGCGAGCGTCTTGCCGGAGCCCGTCGGGGCCACGACCAGCGCGTTCCGCCCTGCCTGCGCCGCGGACCAGGCCCCCTCCTGGGCGGGCGTGGGCGCGGCGAACGCACCCCGGAACCAGTCCTGGGTGGCAGGGGAGAAACCGTCGAGCGCCGTCACGTGCCCCATGATGCGCCGGGGGTCCGACAGTTTGCGCCGTGAGCCGGCTCCGCGGTCCGTCGCCGCGGCGTCCCCAGCACCAGCCAGACGCCGAGGGCGCACAGTGCGAGACCGGGTGCGGCCAGCACCACCGGGACCTCGCCGAACATCACGAACGTCCAGGCCATCGTGGTCGGTGGCGTGAGGTAGAGCAGCGTGCTGACCCGCGTCGCGCCGCTCCGGCGCAGGACGAGCAGGTAGGAGCCGTAGCCGCCGAACGAGGACAGCACGACCACCCAGGCGATCGCGCCCCAGAACCCCGGGTCGGCCGGTGGTGCCACGTCCCCGGCGCCCACGGCGACCGCGCCGAACAGCACGGCGGCGATGCTCGTCTGCAGGGTCACCGCCACGAGCGGGCTCTCGGGCGGCCGCAGCCGCCCTTGCAGGAGTGTCCCCGCGGACAGCGCCAGCATCCCGCCGACGGGAAGCACGAAGGCCCACCACGGGGCGTCGCCCGGCCCGAGGTCGCCCGCGACCACCAGACCGACGCCGACGAGCCCGCCGGCCAGCCCGATCCGCTGCCGCGGGGTCGTGTGCTCGCCGAGGACCGGCCCGGCCGCCGTCGCGACGACCAGCGGCTGCAGCGCCGCGACCAACGCCGCCGTGCCCGCGGGGACCCCGAGCCCGACGCCGGTGACGACGCCGCCGAGGTAGAGGACCTGGCTCAGCGATCCCAGCAGGCCCTGCCGCCCGATCGCGCCCCGTGGGATCCGCGTCCGCCGGACGAGCGTGACCAGCCACAGCACCGCCGCCGCGATCGCGTAGCGCCAGGCCAGGAGGGTGTCCGCGACGGTGAACCGGGTGCCGAGCTCCGCCCCGACGAAACCCGAGCTCCACAGCACGACGAACGCCGTCGAGACGGCGAGGTTGCTGCGTCCTCTGCTCATGGGAGCGAGATAACCACACCGGTCGGTATACTCGCAGTGGAGTCGAGGGAGGAATCATGGTCGAGGTTCTCGAGCCGCTCACGCCCGCAGGCGAACGCCTGGCCACCGCGGCGGCGGAGCTGTTCTACCGGCGCGGGATCCGGGCGGTGGGTGTGGAGCTGATCGCCGAGGTCGCCGGCACCACCAAGAAGACGCTGTACGACCGGTTCGGCTCGAAGGACGCTCTCGTCGCGCTCTACCTGCGGCGCCGCGCCGTCCGCTGGCAGGAGTTCCTGCGCGGCCACCTCGAGGCCGTTCCCGCGGGTCGGGAGCGGCTGCTCGCGGTGTTCGACGCTCTCGACGCCTGGCTGCGCGAGCAGGATCGCGGCTGCGCCTTCGTCAACGCCTACGCCGAGATCGGCGGCACGGACCATCCCGGCGTACCGGTGATCCGCGCGGAGAAGGACTGGATGCGGGAGTGCCTCACGTCGCTGGCGGCCGAGGCCGGGTTCGCCGAGCCGGGGCGGGTCGGCGGCGCGCTGCACGTGCTGTACGAGGGCGCCACCGTCATTGCGACGGCCGGCGGCCGGTCGGACGCCCCGGCGGAGGCGCGGCGAGCCGCCTCCCGGCTCCTGGGGTCGTGACGGATCACCGTCGCCGGTTCTGAACCCACCACCGGATCAGCATGACCAGGGCCGACAGGAGGGCCAGGCCGACGACGACCTGTCCGAGCGGGGACGAGAAACCCGTCGGATCTCCCTGGACGAGGCCCAGGGGGACGAGGGTCGATGGATCGGGCATATCGGTCACCGTACCCACGCCCGGGGCCGTGTGGCGGCGACGTGACTACCCTCGGTCCGGTGCGACTGAGCCACTTCCGGGAGTTGATGGAGGGCGAGTTCGGGGCCGCGCGCGCCGGATCCCTCGCCCGTGACCACGTGTTCGCCGAGCTCGGCGGGCGGACGGCCGAGCAGGCCATCGAGGCGGGCATCGACCCGAAGAACGCGTGGCGGGCGATCTGCGACGCCTACGACGTCCCGCCCGCGCGCCGGCTGGGCGCCGACGACAGGTAGGCCCGGTCCGCCCGGGAGGGGCCCGCTCGGACGGTCGCGCCGCTCGGCGCGGCAGGATAGCCGATGAGCGTGTCGATGCCCATATCGAACACGTGTTCGTATAGTGTGGTGTCCACACGGCGCTGAAGTTGTCCACAGCCGGGACGTGGGCACCGGAATTGTCGGGGGTACCCAATACGGTTCTCGTGTGGCTCTCCGCAAGTCGTCAACACCGTCAACCCAGTCCCGCACCCCGAGCGAGCGAGGTACTCAGATGAGCACTCCAGACCGCGAGAAGGCGCTCCAGCTCGCCCTCGCCCAGATCGAGAAGAACCACGGCAAGGGCTCCGTGATGCGCCTCGGAGACGACACGCGTCCGCCGATCGGCGTCATCCCCACCGGCTCGATCGCGCTGGACGTCGCGCTCGGGGTGGGCGGTTTTCCGCGTGGCCGCGTCGTGGAGATCTACGGCCCGGAGTCCAGCGGTAAGACCACGGTCGCGCTGCACGCCGTGGCCAGCGCCCAGGCCGCGGGCGGCGTCGCCGCCTTCATCGACGCCGAGCACGCGCTGGATCCGGAGTACGCGAAGGCCCTCGGCGTCGACACGGACAACCTGCTGGTCTCGCAGCCGGACACCGGCGAGCAGGCGCTGGAGATCGCGGACATGCTGATCCGTTCCGGCGCCCTGGACATCATCGTGATCGACTCGGTGGCGGCCCTCGTGCCCCGCGCCGAGATCGAGGGCGAGATGGGCGACAGCCACGTCGGCCTGCAGGCCCGGCTCATGAGCCAGGCGCTGCGGAAGATCACCGGTGCGCTGAGCACGTCCGGCACCACGATGATCTTCATCAACCCGCTGCGCGAGAAGATCGGCGTGATGTTCGGCTCCCCGGAGACCACGACGGGCGGCAAGGCGCTGAAGTTCTACGCGTCGGTCCGCCTGGACATCCGCCGCATCGAGACGCTGAAGGACGGCACCGAGATGGTCGGCAGCCGCACCCGCGTCAAGGTCGTGAAGAACAAGGTGGCCCCGCCGTTCAAGCAGGCGGAGTTCGACGTGCTCTACGGCGTCGGCATCAGCCGCGAGGGCTCGCTGATCGACGTCGGCGTCGAGCAGGGGATCATCCGCAAGTCCGGCGCCTGGTACACGTACGAGGGCGACCAGATGGGACAGGGCAAGGAGAACGCCCGCAAGTTCCTGAAGGAGAACCCGGACGTCGCCGCCGAGGTCGAGAAGCGGATCAAGGAGAAGCTCGGGATCGGCGCCGTGCTCGACGCCGACGCCGACGCCCCGGCCGAGCCGCTGCCCGCCCCGGTCGACTTCTGACGGTGTCCCGCTCGCACGACGGTTCCCCGGACGGTCCGGAGGCGGACCGGTCCCGGCCGGAGGGGATCCGCCCGGTCGACGAGACCCGGCCCGCCGAGGGCCGGGTACGCCGGGAACCGCCGCGGGTCCTCGGGTTCGAGGCATTCGATCCCGAGGAGAGGCCCCGCGAGGTCGAGACGCTGGATTTCGAGTCCTTCGCCGGCCGCCCGGCCGGCGAGCAGGCCGAGCAGCGGGTCATGGACTTCGAGGACTTCGGCTCCGGCGGCTCCGGGCGCGAGTACCGGATCGCGGAGTTCGACGAGGCCGGCGCGCCGCGCGAAGCCGTGCCGATCATGCAGATCGGTGACCCGGGTACCGGTGAGCTCGGCCCGCCCGCACCCCCGGGCCGGGTCGCGTCCCTGGACGGCCTGCGCGCCAGGGTCTCCCGGGCGGAACGCTCCGGACCGCGGGGCGGGCCGCTGGAGCCTGATCGCAGGGGTGCACGCCGCTCGGGAAGTGGCGTCGCGCGCGGCCGTTCCCTCTTCGTTGACCCGGCCACGGATCCCGGGCCTGGAGCGGACCGCGACGGCGGCGTCGGGCAGGCGCCGGACGCAGACGCAATCGGTCAGGAGCCGGGCGCACGACCTCGCCGTGGCCGCGCCGGTGATGCCGGGCCGCGGCCGGACCGCGGAACTCGACGCCCACGCGGGCCTCGCTCCGACGGGTCCGCCGCGGAAGGCCCCGAGAACGACTCCCTCGCCGACGTCACGGGCGACGACGGGCGGGCGGAAGCGCGGCGCACCGGACGCACGAGCGGCCGGGGGAGGGCCGGCACGGTCGCCCCCGAGGCCGATCCCGAGGCCGCGGCCAAGGAGATCTGTCTGAACCTGCTCGAGTACCGCGCCCGTACTCGGCAGGAGCTGGCCCAGGCCCTGCGGAAGAAGGACATTCCGGACGCGGTGTCGAACCGGGTCCTCGAACGGTTCGACGAGGTCGGCCTCATCGACGACGAGGCCTTCGCCGGGCAGTGGGTCCGCTCCCGCCACCGGCAACAAGGCCTCGGCCGCCGGGCGCTGGCCGTCGAGCTGCAGCGCAAGGGCGTCGCGAAGGAGGTCGCGGAGGAGGCCCTCGCCGAGGTCGACACCGAGTCCGAGGAGCTCCGCGCCCGCCAGCTGGTGGACAAGCGCCTCCGCTCCATGACCATCGCCTCCCCGGACGACCGGGCGAAGGCCGGCCGCCGGCTCATCGGGATGCTCGCGCGCAAGGGCTACCAGCCCGGCGTCGTCTACGGCGTGGTCCGAGAGGCCCTCACCGCCCACGGCGCCGAGGACGACGAACTCGGCCCCGCCGACCTCGACTGAACCGCGCACGGTCGACCGGGACAGCGCGCCACGCACGCCGTCCGCCCCCACGCGCGCGGTCGACCGCGAGCATCGCGCAGAATCGCGCGCGTCGCACTGCTCCCCGCCGCCGCGCGGGCCCGCGCGGCGGCGGCAGCGTCCCGGCGCCGCGCACCGAATCGCCGCCTACCCCTCCGGCCGGTGCAGCACATGCACGTCCGCCGACAGGCCGCCGGTCGGCCCGATCTCCCCGATGAACCCCAACAGCGTGTCCGTGAAGGCCTGGGTCGCCTGGGTGGGCGCGATGTCCGCCCGCCGCGCGAGCGCCACCGTCCGGTAGAGCGGCGGCGTCAGCACGGTCCGCCGCAACCGGGGCCGGCCCGCGAACACCAGGTCCGGCACCACCGCCACCCCGGTCCCCGCCTCCACGAGCCGCAGTACCGCGTCCATCTCGCCGCCCTCGACGGCGAACTTCGGCGTCACCCCCGCCTCCCGGTAGGCGTTCAGTGTGACCTCGCGCAGGTCGTAGCCCTGGCGGACCATCACCAGTGGCCGCCGGGACAGCTCCGCCACGGTCATCGACCCCCGGCTCGACGGCGGCTTCCCGGAGCGCGGCGAGGCCACGGACAGGCGTTCGCGCATCAACGGCAGGGTGTGCAGCGCGGGGTCGATCCCCGACGGCGGGACGATCACCAGCGCCACGTCGATCGCGCCCCGGACGAGGTCGCGCACGAGGGACTGCGAGCCGTTCTCCGCCAGTTCGAGGTGGATCTCCGGATGGCGCTCGTGGAAGAGCCGCAGCGCGTCCGCGATGACGCCGATGCACAACGACGGCGTCGCGCCGACCCGCACCCGGCCGCTGCGAAGCCCGACGATCTCCGCCACGGACGTACGGGCGGCGTCCATGTCGGCGAGCATCCGGCGGGCGAGTGGCAGCACCGCCTCACCCGCCGGGGTCAGCGTCACGGCCTTCCCCCGGTTCACCAGGGGTGCGCCCAGATCGTCCTCCAGGGACCTCAACTGCCTGCTCAGTGTGGGCTGGGCGACACCGACGAGATCGGCCGCCCGAGTGAAGCTGCGCACGTCGGCGACCGCGACGAAGTACGCAAGCTGCTGAAGTGTCACGTGTATAGCGTACGTGCATCGATCGTGCCGTCGTGATGCATTGGACGGCCGCCGATCTGAGTAGTGCACTTCGTGTCGTGGCGACACAGGTGTCTACTAAGGGTGCGGCCGGCAAGCCGTCGACCCCCAAGCCCCCGGCGGCCAGACGGCCTCTCCTCCCGGCGGTACTGCTCAAGTTCGTGATCGCGGCCAGCAGCGTGCTGCTGGTCCTCTACCTCGTCGTGCACATGCTCGGCAACCTGCAGATCTTCTTCGGCCCCGAGAACATCGACGGCTACGCGGTCTGGATCCGGACGATCTTGGCGCCCCTCCTGGGCAACGAGGGCTTCGTCTGGGTGATCCGGATCGTCCTGACGCTGGCGGTGGTCGGGCACATCTGGGCCGCGACGCTGCTGGCGCTGCGGGCGAAGAAGGCGCGCCCGGTCAAGTACGCGGCCGGCAACAAGGTGAAGGGCAGCTACACGACCCGCACCATGCGCTGGGGCGGCGTGATCGTGCTGCTCTTCATCATCTACCACATCCTGGATCTGACGACCGGCACGCTGAACCCGAACGGCGAGCACCTCGCGGTGTGGGACAACGTCCACGCGGACTTCGCGCCGGACCGCTGGTACGTGACGATCTGGTACGTCGTCGCCCTGCTCGCGATCTTCTTCCACCTTAGGCACGGCCTGTGGAGCGCCACCCAGACCTTCGGGTGGTCGTCGAACCGCCGGGAGCCCATCCTGAAGGCGATCGCCACCGCGTTCTCGGGACTGCTGGTCCTGGGCTTCCTGATCGTCCCGATCTCCGTCACGTTCGGATGGATCTGATATGAGCTTCTCGGACTACACCGTCGGCGCGCCGGTCGTCGACAAGGCCGCCCCGGACGGACCCATCGAGACCCGGTGGGAGCGTCGTAAGTTCGGCGTCAAGCTGGTCAACCCGGCCAACAAGCGCAAGGTCAAGATCATCGTCGTCGGTACCGGCCTGGCCGGGGGCGCGGCGGCGGCGACCCTGGGTGAGGCCGGCTACCACGTCTCGTCGTTCTGCTACCAGGACAGCCCGCGTCGCGCGCACTCGATCGCCGCGCAGGGTGGCATCAACGCCGCGAAGAACTACCGCAACGACGGCGACAGCGTCTACCGGCTCTTCTACGACACCGTGAAGGGCGGGGACTTCCGCGCCCGGGAGTCGAACGTCCACCGGCTCGCCGAGGTCAGCCGGCAGATCATCGACCAGTGCGTCGCCCAGGGCGTTCCGTTCGCCCGCGAGTACGGCGGCCTGCTGGACACCCGTTCGTTCGGTGGCGTGCAGGTCTCCCGCACCTTCTACGCCCGCGGCCAGACGGGCCAGCAGCTGCTGCTCGGCGCCTACCAGGCCCTCGAGCGCCAGATCCACGCGGGCACCGTGGACATGTACCAGCGGCACGAGATGCTCGAGCTGATCATCGTCGAGGGCAAGGCCCGCGGCATCGTCGCGCGGGACATGGTCACCGGCGAGATCTCCACGCACCTCGCGGACGCGGTCGTCCTGGCGACCGGTGGCTACGGCAACGTCTTTTACCTCTCGACGAACGCCAAGGGCTGCAACGTCACGGCCAACTGGCGCGCGCACCGCAAGGGCGCCCTGTTCGCGAACCCCTGCTTCACCCAGATCCACCCGACCTGCATCCCGGTCTCCGGCGACCACCAGTCGAAGCTGACCCTGATGTCGGAGTCGCTCCGCAACGACGGCCGTGTCTGGGTGCCGAAGCGCCTCGGCGACGACCGCAACCCGAACCAGATCCCCGAGGACGAGCGGGACTACTTCCTGGAGCGGAAGTACCCGTCGTTCGGCAACCTCGTGCCCCGCGACATCGCGAGCCGCGCGGCCAAGGAGGTCTGCGACGAGGAGCGCGGCGTCGGCCCGACGGGTCTCGGCGTCTACCTGGACTTCGCGGACGCGATCGCCCGTCTCGGCCGCCCGGCGGTCGAGGCCAAGTACGGCAACCTCTTCGAGATGTACGAGCGCATCACGGGGGAGAACCCCTACGACGTGCCGATGCGCATCTTCCCGGCCGTGCACTACACGATGGGCGGGCTGTGGGTCGACTACGACCTGCAGAGCACCATCCCCGGCATGTACGTCGCCGGCGAGGCGAACTTCTCGGACCACGGCGCCAACCGCCTCGGCGCCTCCGCGCTGATGCAGGGCCTGTCCGACGGCTACTTCGTGCTGCCGGTGACGATCGGGGACTACCTCGCGTCGAACAAGCTGCCCGAGGTCGCCCCGGACGCCCCCGAGGTGCTCGAGGCCGTCAACTCGGTGAACGAGCGGATCGACACGTTGCTCTCGATCAACGGCACGCGCACGGTGGACTCCTTCCACCGCGAGCTCGGCCAGATCATGTGGGACTACTGCGGCATGGAGCGTACCGAGGAGGGGCTGCGCAAGGCGCTCGACCTCATCCCCGAGCTGCGCCGCGAGTTCTGGAACAACGTGAAGATCCCGGGCACAGGCGCGGAGCTCAACCAGAGCCTGGAGAAGGCCGGCCGCGTGGCGGACTTCCTCGAGCTCGGCGAGCTCATGTGCCTCGACGCGCTGCACCGCCGCGAGTCCTGCGGCGGCCACTTCCGCGCCGAGAGCCAGACCGAGGACGGCGAGGCCGCCCGTGACGACGAGAACTTCGCCTACGCGGCGGCCTGGGAGTACACCGGCCGCGGCGAGTCCCCGGTGCTGCACAAGGAAGAACTGAACTTCGAGTACGTCCACCCCACCCAGCGGAGCTACAAGTGAGACTCAACCTGCGCGTCTGGCGGCAGAAGGACCTCGCCGACAAGGGTCGGATGGTCGACTACAGCGTCGAGGACGCCTCCGAGGACATGTCGTTCCTCGAGCTGATCGACGTACTCAACGAGAAGCTCATCCTGCAGGGTGAGGACCCGGTCGCGTTCGACCACGACTGCCGTGAGGGCATCTGCGGCGCGTGCAGCATGGTGATCGACGGCCAGCCGCACGGCCCGCAGAAGGCCACCACGACCTGCCAGCTGCACGTGCGGCAGTTCAGCGACGGCGACACGATCACCGTCGAGCCCTTCCGCGCCGGGGCCTTCCCGGTGATCAAGGACCTGGTCGTCGACCGCAACGCGTTCGACAAGATCATCCAGGCGGGTGGCTACATCTCGGCCAACACCGGCTCGGCCCCCGAGGCGCACTCCACCCCCGTGCCGAAGGCCGCCGCGGACCGCTCGTTCGCCGCGGCGAACTGCATCGGGTGCGGCGCGTGCGTCGCGGCCTGCCCGAACGGCTCGGCGTCGCTCTTCCTGGGAGCCAAGCTGACCCACCTCGGTGAGATGCCGCAGGGGCAGCCGGAGCGCTACGACCGTGTCGTCAACATGGTCGAGACGCACGACGACGCCGGCTTCGGCGGGTGCACCAACACGGGCGCGTGCGCGACGGCGTGCCCGAAGGAGATCCCGCTGGACGTGATCAGCCAGCTGAACAAGGACTACCTCGCGGCCACGGTCCGGGGCAAGCGCCGCAAGGCCTGAGCGCACCGGCACCAGGCCCGCAACGACGAGCCCGACCCCCACGAGGGGCCGGCTCGTCGTCGTGCGCGACGCGTCCGGGCGCTCTGTGACTCCCGTCTCGTCCCCGCGATTTGTTCCCGACCTGACGCGCCCACCCTGTGAGCTGCGTCGTACTCTCCCTGTGATCCGCACGACACGGCGCAGTGTCCCGTACACCGTCGTGTCCGACACAGATGAGGACTCAACGACGTGTCATCCACCACAGCGACGTCCGGCTCGGCCACGGCCGCGGGCCGGGCTCAGATCGCGGCGCGGACCCTCCGCACGGACCGGTGGTGGTTACCACCGCTGCTCAACATCGTCGGGCTCGGCGCGTGGGTCGTCTACGCGACGGTGCGCGCGTTCATGCAGAACTGGTACTTCGTCCCCGAGTACAACTACCTGACCCCGTTCTACTCGCCGTGCGTGTCGAACGGCTGCGTGGAGCAGGCGGCCCACTTCGGCCGCTTCCTGCCCGACGTCTGGTGGCTGCCCTACGCGGCGATCTCGCTGCCGTTCCTGCTGCTCTTCCGGCTGACCTGCTACTACTACCGCAAGGCCTACTACCGGGCGTTCTGGGCGTCGCCGCCCGCGTGCGCGGTGGCCGAACCGCACAAGAAGTACACGGGGGAGACCCGCTTCCCGCTGCTCTTCCAGAACCTGCACCGGTACTTCTTCTACATCGCGGCGCTGATCTCGCTGGTCAACACCTACGACGCGGTGCAGTCCTTCATCAAGGCCGACGGCGGGTTCGGCCTCGGCCTGGGCAACATCATCCTGGTCGCGAACGTGGTGCTGCTCTGGCTCTACACCGCGTCCTGCCACTCGTGCCGCAGCATCATCGGCGGCCGGCTCAACCACTTCTCGAAGCATCCGGTGCGCTACCGGGCCTGGACCCAGGTCACGAAGCTCAACGGCAAGCACATGCAGCTGGCCTGGGCCACGCTCGCGAGCCTGGCCATCACGGACGCCTACATCATGGCCGTCTCGGCCGGCTGGATCTCCGACCTGCGGATCGTGGGGTGAACGGCATGCCAGACAACGACATGAGCGCCGAGAACGTCGAGACGTACGAGTACGACGTCGTCGTGATCGGGGCGGGCGGCGCCGGCCTGCGGGCGGCGATCGAGGCCCGGATGCAGGGCAAGCGGACGGCGATCATCTCGAAGTCGCTGTTCGGCAAGGCACACACCGTGATGGCCGAGGGCGGCTGCGCGGCGTCGATGGGCAACGCCAACCCGAACGACAACTGGCAGGTCCACTACCGGGACACCATGCGCGGCGGGAAGTTCCTCAACAACTGGCGGATGGCCGAGCTGCACGCCAAGGAGGCGCCGGACCGAGTCTGGGAGCTGGAGACCTACGGCGCGCTTTTCGACCGCACACCGGACGGCAAGATCAGCCAGCGGAACTTCGGCGGGCACACGTACCCGCGGCTCGCGCACGTCGGCGACCGGACCGGCCTGGAGCTGATCCGCACGCTGCAGCAGAAGATCGTCTCGTTGCAGCAGGACGACTTCAAGGAGACCGGGGACTACGAGTCCCACATCCGGGTCTTCCACGAGTGCACGATCACCGAGCTCTTCACCACCGGCGGCGCGATCTCCGGTTGCTTCGGCTACTTCCGCAACACCGGCAGCTTCGTCCGGTTCGACACCGCCGCGATCGTCATGGCGACGGGCGGGGTCGGCAAGAGCTACCAGGTCACGTCGAACTCCTGGGAGTACACCGGCGACGGCCACGCCCTGGCGCTGCGCGCCGGCGCCACCCTGATCAACATGGAGTTCCTGCAGTTCCACCCGACGGGCATGGTCTGGCCGCCTTCGGTGAAGGGCATCCTCGTCACGGAGTCCGTCCGCGGTGACGGCGGCGTGCTGCGGAACTCCGAGGGCAAGCGGTTCATGTTCGAGTACGTGCCGGACGTGTTCAAGGAGCAGTACGCCACCTCCGAGGAGGAGGGCGACCGCTGGTACACCGACCCGGACAACAACCGCCGCCCGCCGGAGCTGCTGCCACGTGACGAGGTCGCGCGGGCGATCAACTCCGAGGTCAAGGCCGGCCGGGGGAGCCCGCACGGCGGGGTGTTCCTGGACATCGCCTCGCGCAAGACGCCCGAGGAGATCCTCAAGCGGCTGCCGTCGATGTACCACCAGTTCAAGGAGCTGGCGGACGTCGACATCACAAAGGAGCCGATGGAGGTCGGCCCCACCTGCCACTACGTGATGGGCGGGATCGAGGTCGAGCCGGACACCGGGATGGCGACGGTGCCGGGTCTGTTCGCCGCGGGGGAGTGCTCCGGCGGCATGCACGGCTCGAACCGGCTCGGCGGCAACTCGCTGTCCGACCTGCTGGTCTTCGGCCGGCGGTGCGGGCTGAGCGCGGCGGAGTACGTCGACTCGCTGGGGACCCGGCCGCAGGTCACGGCCGACGACCTGAACGCCGCCGTCGAGCGGGCCCTGCTGCCGTTCTCGAGTGCCACCGACGGCGGGGAGAACCCGTTCGTCGTCCACCTGGAACTGCAGAAGACGATGCACGAGCTCGTCGGGATCATCCGCAAGGAAGACGAGATGGAGATGGCGCTCAAGAAGCTCCAGGACATCGCGACGCGGACCCGGACCGTCAGCGTGGAGGGGCACCGGGAGTTCAACCCGGGCTGGCACCTCGCGCTGGACCTGCGGAACATGCTGCTCGTCTCGCTGTGCGTGGCGAAGGCGGCGCTGGAGCGGCAGGAGAGCCGCGGCGGGCACACCCGGGACGACTTCCCGGTGATGGACTCGGGCTGGCGCCACGTCCTGCTGGTCTGCTCCGCGCTCGGCGAGGACAACGTGGAGCTGACGCGCAAGGAGCAGATCCCGATGCGGCCGGAGCTGTTCGACCTGTTCGAGCTCGACGAGCTGAAGAAGTACTACACCGGCGAGGAGCTCGGCGGGCACCGAGCTGGGGGAGCTGACTCATGAGCGAGCGTGCGAGCTCATCATTCAACACAGCGTCCCGGCGAAGCCGGGCGACGAGCATCAGCGAGGAGCTCGGATGAGCCACTGGCAGCACTTCCGCGTGTGGCGCGGGGACTCCGAGAAGGGCGAGCTCGTCGACTACCCGGCGGAGGTGAACGAGGGCGAGGTCGTCCTGGACATCATCCACCGGCTCCAGCAGACCGAGGCCCAGGACCTCGCCGTCCGCTGGAACTGTAAGGCCGGCAAGTGCGGCTCCTGCAGCGTGGAGATCAACGGCAAGCCCCGGCTGGCATGCATGACGCGGATGTCGACCTTCGACGACGACGAGGTCGTCACCGTGACGCCGATGCGGACGTTCCCGGTGATCCGGGACCTCGTGACCGACGTGTCGTTCAACTACACCAAGGCCCGGGAGGTCCCGGCGTTCGCGCCGCCGGCCGGTGTCGCACCCGGTGAGTACCGGATGCAGCAGGTCGACGTGGAGCGGAGCCAGGAGTTCCGCAAGTGCATCGAGTGCTACCTGTGCCAGAACACCTGCCATGTCGTGCGGGACCACGAGGAGAACAAGCAGAACTTCGCCGGTCCGCGCTACCTGATGCGGATCGCCGAGCTGGACATGCACCCGCTGGACACGGCGGACCGGCAGGTCGCGGCGCAGGAGGAGCACGGCCTCGGATACTGCAACATCACCAAGTGCTGCACCGAGGTCTGTCCGGAGCACATCAAGATCACGGACAACGCGCTGATCCCGCTGAAGGAGCGGGTGGTGGACCGGAAGTACGACCCGGTCGTCTGGCTCGGCAACAAGCTGTTCCGCCGCAACTGACCCTGTGCGCGTGGAACCTCGCTAGAACGAGGTTCCGCGCGCACAACCGTCGGTGACCTGGGAACGACCGGCCGCGGGATGTTCGCGCAGCTCGGCCGGGGTTGTGCGTGCGCAGCCTCGTTCTAGCGAGGCTGCGCACGCACAGGGCGACGGGCGTGCGGTCCGCGCACAGGTGCCGGAGGCGCGCCGGCGCCGAGGCGCTAGAGGCCGAGGGACTTGCGGATCTCCGCGAGCTTGTCCTTGCCCTTCTGCTCCCGCTCCTCGAACTTCTCGTCGGCGGTGCGGGCAGCCTCGGTGTCCCCGGTGAGCTCCTGCCAGCCCAGGGCAGTCGCGTGCCGGCCCTCGATCTTGTCCCGGACGTAGTCCAGGCTCGGGGTGCCGTGCTCGTCGTAGTCCGGTGCCGGGCCTGCGGGCAGCGGCGCGTCCTCGATCGGCACGGGTACCGGCGTCGGGACAGGTGCCGCGGACGCCGTGGGTTCCTCGGGCGTGGGTGGGGTGCTGGTCGGCTCGCTCATCGGTGCTCCCGCCTGCGTCGGAGCCACCCACGGTAACGGAACCCGACGGCCGACCGATGATACTCAAGTTTGAGTCCGGTCTACAGCCTGTCCGAAGAGCCCGATCCCCAGGAGGACCTCCGTCCCGCAGGAGTTCACGGGCGAGCAGGGGTTCATCTCCGTCACCGGAGCGCGCGAGAACAACCTCCGGAACGTCGCCGTCCCCGTCCCGAAACGGATGCACGAGGAGGGGCACGTGTACGTCCTCGACGAGCCCACCGCCGGCCTGCACCTGTCGGACTGCGGGCACCTGCCGGAGCTGCTCGACCGGCTCGTCGACGGGGGCAGCTCGGTGATCGTCATCGAGCACAACCTGGACTCATCGCGCACGCGGACCACGTCGTCGACCTGGGGCCGGACGGCGGCGACGCGGGTCGATCGTCTTCCAGGGCACCCCGGCCGAGCTGCTCAGCGCCGGGACGCACACCGGGGAGCATCTCGCCCGGCACGTGGGTGCCACGATGAGCAGGTGACGAGAGCGGGCGTGCGCGAGGTGGTCGTCGTCCACGACACCGGCTGCCCGCGCTGCTCGCGGATCGCCCGGGAGCTGCCCGAGTGCGTCACGGTGAAGGTCCGGGTGCGCTCGTGCTCGGAACCGCGCCTGGCGGAGATCTATCCGAACCTGCCGCGCACGGTCGCCGGCTGCGGGACCCCCGCGGTCGGCGTGCTCCGCAAGGACGGGCGGGTGCGCTGGTGGACGGGCCTGAGCGGCGCCGTCGGGCTGCTCCCGGTGCTGCGCCCCGGTGCCCTCCTGCGGGCGGCCGCGCTCCTGCGCGACGCCGCCCGGATCCGCTGAGGCCGCCCACACGTCACAAGTGCCGGGAGCGCGGTGGCCGCCGGGTGAGCTCGTGCCGCGTCGGTGTCGAGGCGCGACACGAAAGCGCCACGGGCGGCCCGCCGGACGCCGTCGCCTCGGACTAGCGTTGATGCCGTGACGATCACCCCGTACGGTGCCTGGCCCACCCCGATCACGTCCGAGCTGGTCCTGTCCGCGGCGGTGCGGCTGGCCGGCGTGCAGGTCGACGGGGACGCGGTCGTGTGGGCGGAGGGCCGGCCGGGCGAGGGAGGCCGCACGCAGCTCGTCCGTCGGGCGGCCGACGGCACGACCACCGACCTCCTTCCCGACGGCTTCGACGCCCGTACCGGCGTCCACGAGTACGGCGGCGGCGCGTGGAAGGTCCGCGACGGCGTCGTCTGGTTCAGCAACTGGGCGGACCAGCGGCTCTACCGGCTCGTGCCGGGCGGTGAGCCCGAGCCCCTGACGCCGGAGTCGGTGCTGACCCGCGGGGACCGCTACGCGGACGTCGACGTGTCGCCGGACGGCTCCGTGCTCGTCGCGGTCCGGGAGCACCATCCGGTGCACGGGCAGGGCGCGGCCGACGTCCGCAACGAGATCGTCCGGCTGTCGGCGGACCGACCGTCGGAGCCTGAGGTGCTGGTCACCGGCCCGGACTTCGTGGCGAGCCCACGACTGTCCCCCGACGGCCGCAGGCTGGTCTGGGTGTCCTGGGACCACCCGTCGATGCCCTGGGACGACACCGTCCTCAGCGGGCGGAACCTCGTCACCGGGGACGAGGCGATCGTCGCGGGCGGCCCGGGGGAGTCCGTGTCCGAACCCCGCTGGAGCGCCGACGGCGCCCTCCACTTCCTCTCGGACCGCACCGGCTGGTGGAACGTCTACCGCTGGCTGCCGGGCACGGACATCGTGCCGGAGGTGCGGATCAACGCCGAGATCGGTGAGCCCGGGTGGGCGCTCGGCGGCTCGCGGTACGTGGTGCTCGACGGCGGGGAGATCGTCTTCGCCCGCTGGCAGGCCGGGTACGACGGCCTGGCCGTGCGCCGGCCGGACGGCACTCTCACCGACGTCGACGTGCCGTTCTCCGCGATCGCCATGGTGCGGGCGAGCGGGCCCGGGGAGGTCGTGCTCGTCGCGGGGACACCGACGGAGGAGCCGGGCGTGCACCGCGTCAGCGTGGCGGACGGCCGCACCGAGACCCTGCGGCCGCCGCGCGACCTCGGCCTGGACACCGGGTACCTGTCCGTCCCCGAGGCGGTCTCGTTCCCGTCCGTCGACGGCCAGGGGGCGCCCCGGACCGCGCACGCGCTGTTCTACCCGCCCGCGAACCCGGAGCACGAGGGGCCGCAGGGGGAGCTCCCGCCGCTGCTCGTAGTGATCCACGGCGGGCCGACGTCGTCCGCGGTACCGGTGCTGTCGGTGAACGTGCAGTACTGGACGAGCCGCGGGTTCGGCGTCGTCGACGTCAACTACGGGGGTTCGACGGGCTTCGGGCGGGCCTACCGGGACGTGCTGAAGGGTGCCTGGGGAATCGTCGACGTCGCGGACTGCCTGGCCGCCGCGCGCTGGCTCGCCGAGCAGGGCCGGGTCGACGGCACCCGGCTCGCCATCCGCGGCGGCTCTGCCGGCGGCTACACGACCCTGGCGGCCCTGGCCCGCGAGGACACGCCGTTCGCGGCGGGGGCGGACCACTACGGCGTCGCGGACCTGGAGGCGCTGGCGGCGGACACGCACAAGTTCGAGAGCCGCTACCTCGACGGCCTGGTCGGGCCGTATCCCGAGGCCCGCGACGTCTACGTGGAGCGCTCGCCGATCCACCACGTCGAGCTCTTCAGCCGGCCGCTGATCGTGCTGCAGGGCTCCGAGGACGCGGTCGTCCCGCCGAACCAGTCCGAGGCGATCGTCGGCGCCCTGCGGGCCCGCAAGGTGCCCGTCGCCTACCTGGTGTTCGAGGGGGAGCAGCACGGCTTCCGGCGCGCGGAGAACATCCGCCGCGCGCTGGAGGCCGAGCTGTCCTTCTACGCCCAGGTCTTCGGCTTCGGACTGCCGGAGGCGGAGGGCATCGAGCCGGTCCTCGTCGAGAACCTGTAGGTCTCAGAGCGCGCCGCCGCCGCCACCCTGGGCCTGTGACGCGAGGACATCACCCTTGGCCTCGTTCATGGCCTTCGGGTCGGTGCCGACCGCCTTCGGGCTGCGCTTGAGGCGCCGCTCCAGCAGCTTCGACAGCCCGGAGAGGATCAGGCACATGGCGATGTAGATGACCGCGACCACCATCGCGACCTGCAGGATCGGGGCGCCGAGCTGACCCTGGCTGCCCAGGAAGCGCGCCTGGTAGAGCAGCTCGGGGTACAGGATGATGTAGCCGAGTGCGGTGTCCTTGAGCACGACGACCAATTGGCTGAGGATCGTCGGCAGCATCGCGCGCAGGGACTGCGGGAGCAGGACGTTCGTCATCACCTGCGTCTTGCGCATGCCCAGCGCGTACGCCGCCTCGCTCTGCCCCTTCGGCAGCGCCCGGATGCCCGCGCGGAACACCTCGGCGAGCACCGAGCCGTTGTAGAGCATCAGGCCCAGCACGACGGCCCAGTAGGCCGGGATGTCGATGCCGAGGCCGCGGGACACGCCGAAGAACAGGATGAAGATCAGCACCAGCAGCGGTACGGCCCGGAAGAGCTCGATGATCGCTACCGACGGGCGGCTGAGCCACGCGTGCTCGGAGAGTCGGCCGGCGGCGAACACCGCGCCGAACACGAGCGACAGGACGGCCGCGACCGCGAAGGCCGAGAGCGTGTTCCAGAGCGCCTCGAGCAGGAGGTACTGGATGTTGACGTAGGTGATCCAGCTCCACAGCCGGCCCTCGAACTGGCCGGTCTCGATGAAGCGGTAGATCACGAACCCGACGATCGCCAGGACGACGGCGGTGCCGACGACGCCGAGGATCGTGTTGCGGGCCCGGGCCTTCGGGCCCGGGATGTCGTAGAGGACCGCGGTCATGAAGCGCTCCTGGCGGTCGGGGGCCGGTGCTGGTCTCGGGGCCGGGAATTCATCGGGCCGTGCTCCAGCGCCGGTCCAGGTTGCGCTGCAGCAGCGTCAGCGGCAGGACCAGGACGAGGAAGCCGAGCGCCACCCAGAGCAGGCCGACGAACACGTTGTAGCCGCGCTCGGAGAGGTTGGCGTAGATGCCGCCCGCCTCGAGCACCGAGAAGCCGGCGGCGATCGTCGTGTTCTTCAGCAGCGCGATCTGGACGTTGGTCAGCGGCGGGACGACCGAGCGGATGGCCTGCGGCATGACGACCTCGGTCATCGTCTGGCCGAAGGTGAAGCCGAGCGCCCGCGAGGCCTCCGCCTGCCCGACCGGCACGGTGTTGACGCCCGAACGGACGACCTCGCACACGAACGCCGCCGTGTAGAGGATCAGTCCGATGCAGGCGCGCCAGAAGAACGAGACGTCGGCGATCTCGAGCCGGGGGTAGGCGAACGCGAAGAAGAACAGCACGAGCGTGAGCGGCGTGTTCCGGATCGTGTTGACGTACAGGGTGCCGAAGGAGCGCAGGACCGGAACGGGACTCACCCGCGCGCCGGCCAGGACGGTCCCGAGGATCAGGGAGCCGACGGCCGCGACGAGGAAGAGCTTGATCGTGCCGAGGAACCCGTTCCCGTAGAGGCTCAGGTTGTCGAACAGGACGTTCACCGCGGGTCGCTCCTTCGCCGGTGTCGTGCCGCGGGCTACGGGCCGGGGCGGGCGGCCGGAGACCGGCCCGCCCCGGGAGGGTGCGTCAGTACCGCTGGATCGCGGGCGGCGAGGCCGGCGAGCCGGACTTGCCGAGCGTCTCGTCGTAGATCTTCTGCCAGGTGCCGTCCTCGTACGAGGCCTGCAGGATGTCGTTGATCTTGTTGCGGAGGGCGGCGTCGTCCTTGTTCAGGCCGATGCCGTAGGGCTCCTGCGAGAAGGTCTCACCGACGACCTTGAGCTTGTCCGGCTGCTGCGCCGCGTAGCCCTTGAGGATCGCGTCGTCCGTCGTGACGGCGTCGACCTGGTTCGACAGCAGCTGGTCCACGCACTGGGTGTAGGTCTGGAACTCGACGATCTGGTCGGTCAGGCCCTGCTCGCGCACCCGCTGGATCGGGGTGGACCCGGTGACGGAGCAGACCTTCTTGCCCTTGAGCGTGTCCTTGCCGGTGATCGTGCTGTCGTCCGCGCGGACGAGCAGGCTCTGCCCCGCCACGAAGTACGGGCCGGCGAACGACACGAGCTTCTTGCGGTTGTCGTTGATCGTGTAGGTGCCGACGTAGTAGTCGACCTCACCGCGGGCGATGGTGTCCTCGCGGGCGGCGGAGGGGACCGTCTTGTAGGTGATCTTGTCCGCGCCGAAGCCGAGCTTCGCGGCGACCAGGCGCGCGATCTCGATGTCGAAGCCCGAGTACTGGCCGGTCGTGGCGTCCTTGAAGCCCAGGCCGGGCTGGTCGTCCTTGACCCCGACGACGACGCCGTCGCGCGCCTTCATGGCGTCGAAGGTGGGGGAGCCGGCGACCGTGACATTGGCCTCGGCCGTCTCGGAGACCACGGGCGCGGAGGCGCCCGGGCTACCGGACTGCCCGCAGGCGGTCAGGGCCAGACAGCCGGCGAGGACGCCGGCCGCCAGGATGCGCAACTTCTTCATGGGTTCTCCGCTTTTCTGGTTCGGGAAGGGTGGGGAGGCTCTCAGTGCGTGAGGATCTTGCCGAGGAAGTCCTTGGCCCGGTCCGAGTTCGGGGCGGAGAAGAACGTCTCGGGGCTCGCGTCCTCGACGATCTCGCCGTCCGCCATGAAGAGGACCCGGTTCGCGGCGCGGCGGGCGAAGCCCATCTCGTGGGTGATCACGACCATGGTCATGCCGTCGGCGGCCAGACCGGTCATGACGTCGAGGACCTCGTTGACCATCTCGGGGTCCAGGGCCGAGGTGGGCTCGTCGAAGAGCATCACCTTCGGGTCCATGGCCAGCGCACGGGCGATCGCCACGCGCTGCTGCTGGCCGCCGGAGAGCTGCGCCGGGTACTTGTCCTTCTGGTTCGCGATCCCGACCCGCTCGAGCAGCGCGAGCGCCTTCTTCTCGGCGTCGGCCTTGTTCGCCTTGCGGACCTTGACCGGGGCCAGCATGACGTTCTCGAGGATCGTCTTGTGGGCGAAGAGGTTGAAGCTCTGGAACACCATGCCGACGTCCGCCCGGAGCGCCGCGAGCGCCTTGCCCTCGGCCGGGAGCTCCTCGCCGTCGATCGCGATGGTGCCGTTGTCGATCGGTTCGAGCCGGTTGATGGCGCGGCAGAGGGTGGACTTGCCCGATCCCGACGGCCCGAGCACGACCACGACCTGCCCCGCGTCGACCTCGAGGTTGATGTCGCGGAGCACGTGCAGATCGCCGAAGTGCTTGTCCACACCCGACATCGAGATCATGGGAGTACCGGTCGTTGCTGTCATCTGGGTCCTCCGAGCATGGCGCGAGCCTGGGCGAATCGGACAGCGGAGTCCACCACTTTGGTGAACCTTTAGGGTTTCGCTCTGATAACGACCCGTCGATGGTCGATCAAGCGGGGGAGGGTGGACACGTGCACATCCTGCTCGTGGAGGACGACGACCGCATCGCGGCCGCACTGCGGCCGGCCCTGCACCGGCACGGGATGACAACGACCCGGCTGGACCGCGGGCGCGGCGTCGTCGACCATCTCGGCGGGGTCGACGTCGTGTTGCTGGACCTCGGCCTGCCGGACGTCGACGGCGTCGACGTGTGCCGGGCGATCCGCGACGTCAGCGAGGTCCCGGTGATCGTGGTGTCCGCCCGCGGCGAGGTCGACGACCGGATCCTCGGCCTGCACTCCGGTGCGGACGACTACGTGGTCAAGCCCTACGACGTCGGCGAGCTGGTGGCCCGGATGCACGCCGTGCAGCGCCGCCGGGGCACCGTCGCGGGGCCGGCCCTGGAGGTCGTCGCGGTCGACGGCGTGCTGATCGACCTGGGCCGCCACGCGGTCTCGGTCGACGGCCGGGACGTCGCGCTGACCCGCAAGGAGTTCCAGGTCCTGGCCCTGCTGGCCGGGGCGAAGGGGGCGGTCTGCACGCGCAACCGGATCGTCGCCGAGGTGTGGGGGCGCAGCTGGCCGGGCGCCAACCGGACCCTCGACGTGCACGTCGCGACCCTGCGCACGAAGCTGGGCCGCCCGGAGCTGGTCCAGACCGTGCGCGGCGTCGGCTACCGGCTGGGCTCGGGAGGGACCGGCGGCGCGGGCCGGGACGTGGGCTGACGCCGTGCGGGCCCGGCTGCTGGTGATCGTGTGCGTGCTCGTCGGGCTGCTCGCCGTCGGGCTCGGGGTGCCGCTCGCGATCGCCGACGCGCGCGCCGAGCAGCAGACCCTGTTCACCGACCGGCTGACGGACACGATCTTCTTCGCCTCGCGCGCCCAGCGGCCGATCACCGAGGACAGCGCGGTCGGGCTGGCCGAGGAGCTGGCGCGCTACGACGAGGTCTACGGCGTCGCGGTGACGATCGTGGACCGCAGCGAACGGGTCGTCGCCGCCTCCCGGCGAGACCCGCCGGTGCTGGACGCGGAGGGGCGGACCCGATTACAGGTGGCGCTGGCCAGCCGCCGCTCCGCCTCGTACCCGCTGCTCCTGCCGTGGGACACCCGGCCGATCGTGCTGGCCGAACCCGTGCTCGTCGACGGCGAGGTGCGCGGCGCCGCGATCACCGTCTCGCCGACCGGGCCGCTGCGGGAGCGCGAGCTGAGGATCTGGTCGCTGGTGGCGGCGGCCGTGCTGGTGGCCCTGTGCCTGGGCGTGCTCGTCGCGGTGCCGCTGACCCGCTGGATCCTGCGCCCGGTCCGCCGGCTCGACGAGGGCACCGGCCGGGTCGCGCGCTCCGTGCTCGCCGGGCGGCCCGCCGAGCCGGTCTCGGACGGCACCGGCCCGCCCGAGCTGCGCCGGCTCACGGCGTCGTTCGACCGGATGGCCGAGACGGTGACCCAGGCGCTCGCCGCCCAGCGCGCGTTCGTCGCGGACGCGAGCCACCAGCTCCGCAACCCGCTGACCGCGCTGCGCCTGCGGCTGTCCAACCTCGAGGGCCGGGTGCCGCCGGAGGCCGCGGAGGAGCATTTCGCGGCGCTGGAGGAGGCGGAGCGGCTCTCCG
The DNA here is from genome assembly GCF_025465255.1 of Pseudonocardia sp. Classification (GTDB taxonomy): domain Bacteria; phylum Actinomycetota; class Actinomycetes; order Mycobacteriales; family Pseudonocardiaceae; genus Pseudonocardia. Next base: position 5,851 of record NZ_JAODNI010000048.1, on the reverse strand, counting down.
GCGTCCTCGACGGGCTGCTGGCCCTGGCCCGCGCGGAACGGGATTCGAGCGGCGACTCCGGCGCCGTCACCGAGATCGACCGCGCCGTCGACGACCGGCTCGACGCCTGGCGTCCGCTCGCCGAGCACACCGGGCTGCGGCTGCTCCGGGGCGGCGCCCGCGGCCTGTGGGTGCGGATGGCGCCCGGCGGGATCGAGACGCTGCTGGACGCGTTGCTGGACAACGCGATCAAGTTCACGCCGGCCGGCGGCTCGATCACCGTGACGGTGCGCCCGGTGCGGACCGACGACGCCGAAGCCGACCCCGGCGTCGACATCGCCGTGCTGGACTCCGGGCCCGGGATGGACCCGGACGAGCTGGAGCGGGCGACGGACCGGTTCTGGCGCGGCCCGGGCCAGAGCAACGTCGAGGGCACCGGGCTGGGTCTGGCGATCGCGGCGCGTACCGCGGAACTGTCCGGGGGTGCGCTGCGCCTCGAGCTGCCGTGCGGAGGGGGCCTGCGGGTCACCGCGCGGCTGCCGTGGGCCCCGCACGCCGCGGCCCCGGCTCAGGCGTCCTTGGACTCCCGGTAGAAGCGTTCGGCCCCCGGGTGCAGGGGGACGGGCTGGGTGCCGATCGCCGTCCGCGCGTCGATGGTGACGGCCGCGGGGCCCGCCTCGGAGAGCCGCTGCTGCTCGTTGAACAGGGAGTGCACCAGCGCCTCGGCGAGGTCGTCCTCCATCGAGGCCGGGACCAACAGGATGTTGCGCGTGAGCAGGGTGCTGACCGCCTCGCCGATTCCGTACGTCGAGGCCGGGACGGTGCCGGAGGAGTAGACGGGGTGGCGCTCGCGGACGGCCGGCAGGTCGTCGCCGAGGTCCAGCAGCCGGACGGGCAGCTCCTGGGCCAGCGTCGCGATCCCGGTCGTCGGCAGGCCGCCGGACCAGAAGAACGCGTCGATCGTGCCCGCGCGCAGGGCGTCGCAGGCGTCCTGGAGCCCGAGCTCGGACGGCGTGACGTCCCGGGCGGCGTCCAGGCCCGCGGCCGCGAGCACCCGCTGGGCGATGACCCGGTAGCCCGAGGTCTGCGGGCCGATCGAGACCCGGGCGCCGCGCAGGTCCGCGAGCCGCTGGTAGGGCGCGTCCCGGCGGATCACGACGTGCAGCGCGTCGTCGTAGATCCGGGCCAGGCCGCGCAGGGCCCGCGGCCCGTCGGCGGGGACGGTCCCGATCATCTCCGCGGCCGTGTCCACCTGGCTGAACGCGACCTCCGCCGCGCCGGCCGTCAGCCGGGCGAGGTTGTCCGGCGAACCGAACGTCGTGAGCACCTCGGGCGGGGTGGACAGATGCAGGTCCTCGCGCCAGATCTCGGACAGCGTCGTCCCGAGCCGGGAGTAGACCCCCTGGGCGACCCCGGCCGCGATCGGCAGCCGGCGGTCCGCGAACGGCGCCCCGCACCCGGCGGCGCCGCCGAGGCCGGCAAGCAGCCCGAGCCCGCCCGCGGCACGCAGCACCGTCCGGCGGGGGAGGGCGCGGGGCGGCGGCACGCGATCATCCTCCCGCTCCGGGGCTCGCTTGTCGTCCCCGCCGTCCCGGGGCCTACCCTCGGGGGCGTGACCCGCAGCTACACCATCCGCACCTACGGGTGCCAGATGAACGTGCACGACTCCGAGCGCATGGCCGGACTGCTCGAGTCGGCGGGGTACACGCGGGCGCAGGACCCGGACGTCGCGGACGTCGTCGTGTTCAACACCTGCGCGGTCCGGGAGAACGCGGACAACAAGCTCTACGGCAACCTGGGCCACCTGCGGCCCGCGAAGGTCGCCAACCCGGACATGCAGATCGCCGTCGGCGGGTGTCTGGCGCAGAAGGACCGCGAGACGATCACGCGCAGGGCGCCCTGGGTCGACGTGGTGTTCGGCACGCACAACGTGGGATCGCTGCCGACGCTGCTGGAGCGGGCGCGGCACAACGCCTCCGCGGAGGTCGAGATCCTGGAGTCGCTGGAGGTCTTCCCCTCCACGCTGCCCGCCCGCCGCGAGTCCGCCTACGCCGGCTGGGTCTCGATCTCCGTGGGCTGCAACAACACCTGCACGTTCTGCATCGTCCCGGCGCTGCGCGGCAAGGAGCGGGACCGGCGGCCGGGCGACATCCTGGCGGAGGTCGAGGCCCTCGCCGCGGACGGCGTGCTGGAGGTGACCCTGCTCGGGCAGAACGTGAACGCCTACGGCTCCGAGTTCGGGGACCGGGGTGCGTTCGCCTCGCTGCTGCGGGCCTGCGGGACCGTCGACGGGCTCGAGCGCGTCCGCTTCACCTCGCCGCACCCTCGGGACTTCACCTCGGACGTCATCGCCGCGATGGCCGAGACGCCGAACGTCTGCCCGCAGCTGCACATGCCGCTGCAGTCCGGCTCGGACCGGATCCTGAAGGCCATGCGCCGCTCGTACCGGTCGGCGCGGTTCCTCTCGATCCTGGACGAGGTGCGCGAGTCCATCCCGCACGCCGCGATCTCGACGGACATCATCGTCGGCTTCCCGGGCGAGACCGAGGAGGACTTCGAGGGCACCCTCGAGGTCGTGCGCCGGGCCCGCTTCGCGCAGGCCTTCACGTTCCAGTACTCCAAGCGCCCCGGGACCCCGGCTGCGGACCTGCCGGACCAGCTGCCCAAGGCCGTCGTCCAGGAGCGGTACATGCGGCTCGTCGAGCTGCAGGAACAGATCTCCTGGGAGGAGAACCGGGCGGTCGAGGGCCGCGAGGTCGAGGTGCTCGTCGCCACGGGGGAGGGCCGCAAGGACGGCGCAACCCACCGGATGAGCGGTCGCGCCCGGGACGGCCGGCTGGTCCACTTCGCGCCGGGCTCGGCCTCCCCGCGCCCCGGTGACCTCGTCACCGTGCGGGTCGACTACGGCGCGCCGCACCATCTCGTCTCCGACGGTGGCGTGCTCGCCCACCGCCGCACCCGCGCGGGCGACGCGCACGAAACCGGGCAGCGACCTGGTGGCGCTCCGACCGGGCTCGGCCTACCGTCGTTCGGGGCGCCTGTCGCCTCGCCCGATCCCGCGCCCGGCTGTGGCGCTCTCGTCCCGGAAGGGGCTCATCGATGACCTCGCCGCAGAACGGCAAGCGCTCCGACCGTCCCTTCCCCGAGGAGCTGTCCTCCCTGGAGATCGAGCTCGCGGGCGTCGCGAAGCGGGTGGAGCGGCGGTTCGACCCCGGCGCGACCGCCATGGTCGTGGCGGTCGGCGTCGTCGCGCTGATCGGCGCGCTGCTGCTGCCGTGGGTCGGGCCGGCCGCGGGCTGGCAGATCCTCGTCGGCGCGGAGTGGTTCGGGGTGCTGCCCCGGATGTTCACGGTCACCGCGCTCGCCTTCGGGGTCATCACGTCCGCCCTCGCCCTGACCACACGGTTCTGGGCGGTCGCCTGGCTCTCCGCGGTGGGCTGCGGCATCTCCTTCGTCAACGGCCTGTGGGCGATCTGGTCCCGCCAGATCGGCATCCCGCAGGGTCTCGACGGCCCGGGGCCGGGCCTGCTGCTGGCGGTCGTGGTGGTGCTGGTGCTGGCGGCGACCTGGGCCAGGATCGCGCTGCGCCGCTAGGTCTTCATGCTCGCGATCCGGGCGGCGGACGTACGCGTAGCGTCCGTCTCTCCGCCCGAATCGTGATCACCTCGCCCTTGTGAGCGCGGCCCGGATCTCGGCGACGACCTGGGTGGGCCGCTTCTGCAGGTCGTGCCAGGTGAACCGCGGCACCGTCCAGCCGGCCGCGACGACGAGCGTGTTCTGCTTCCTCCGGTCCGTGCGAACCGGTCCGCGTCCACGCGCCACGCCCACCCGTCGACCTCGATCGCCACCTTCACCTCCGGGAACCCGAGGTCGATCTCGTAGGGGCCGAACCGGATGCCGCGGGCCCAGCCGTCGAGCCCGCCGTCGCGGAGCAACTTGATCAGGATCCGTTCGGCGGCGGGGTCCGTGCGGTCCGCCGCCGCGACGAGCAGCCGTCGCACAGCGGGAGCTCGCTTCGCGTTCACGCCGTCGTCGAGGGCGGCCGCCACCTCGAGCACCGTCAGCGGGACGTCGGTGACCCAGATGCCGTGGATCCCGACGAGATCGCGCCGGTCGAGATCCCGTCGGCGTACTCGAATCCCGGACGGCGCCGTCGGCCCGGATCTCCGGCGAACCGTGACCTCGACGGTCTCGGGTGCGCGGGGAAGCAGCTCGTGCCGGAAGGCCGCGGCGAGCCCGGACACCGGGACGGACCCGCCGCCGGGCGCCGCTCCGAACCCGTCGGCGGACCGCGGGTGCGGCGTCCCGCAGGAGGCCGCCTGGCCGAGCGTGATGAGGCCGTCCTGGCGGGCGAGCAGGTGCTGAAGGGGACGGGGGCATCCGCGCAGGATGGCCGCGCCGGCGTGCCGGAGAAGCCGGATCCGCGGACCTGGTTGCGATCGTGAAGGGGGTCTCCCTCAAGATCACGAATCGGGCGGTGAAACGGACGTCACGCGCACGTTTCGCCGCCCGGATCGGGATCATGGACTGCGGGGCCGGGCTACCGGCCCTCGACCGCCTGCTGGGCCGTCTCCAGCCACTCCCGCCAGGTCGCGGCCTGGCGCTCGGCCTCCTCGGCGCGGCGGGTGTCCCCGGCGGCGCGGGCCTTCTCCGCCTGCGCCTCGAACTGCGCGACCCGGTCACGGAACTGCGCGACCCGGGCCTCGGCCTCGGGATCGGTGCGCTTCCACTCCCGGTCCGCGGCGTCGCGCACCTTCTCCTCGACGGCGCGCAGCCGGGACTCCAGCGGACGGATGTCGTCCCGGGGGACCTTGCCGATGGCCTCCCAGCGCTCCTGGATGTCCCGCAGCGCGGCCCGCGCGGCGTCCGCGTCCCGGGTCTCGATCTTCTCGGCCTCGTTGAGCAGGGCCTTCTTGGCCTCGGCGTTCGCGGCGAACTCCGAGTCCCGCTCGGCGAACACGGCGGAGCGGCGGGCGAAGAACGCGTCCTGGGCGCCGCGGAAGCGCTGCCAGAGCGAGTCGTCCGCGTCCTTCTGGGCGCGGCCCGCGGCCTTCCACTCGGTCATCAGGTCCCGGTAGCGGGCCGCCGTGGGACCCCAGTCGTCGGACTCCGTCAGCGACTCGGCCTCGGCGACCAGCTCCTCCTTGCGCGTCTTCGCGCCGGCGCGCTGCCGGTCCAGGTCCGCGAAGTGCGAGCCGCGGCGGCGGTTGAACGCCTCGCGGGCCTTGGAGAAGCGCTTCCAGAGGGCCTCGTCCGTCTTGCGGTCGATGCCCTTGATCGTCCGCCACTCGTCGAGGATGGCCTTGAACCGGTCGCCGGCCTGCTTCCACTGGGTGGACTCGGCGGCCATCTCCTCGGCCTCGACGGCCAGGGCCTCCTTGCGGGCGACGGCCGCGCTCCGTTGCGCGTCCCGGGCGTGCCGGGCGGCGCCGACGGCCTCCTCGGCGCGGGCGATCAGCTCGTCCAGCCGGGCCCCGAGCGCGGCGACGTCCCCGACGACGGCGGCCTCGGCCAGCCCGTCGCGCAGGGCGCGGGCGCTGGTCAGGGCGTGCTTGGGGTCCCCACCGCCGGTCGCGAGCCGGGCCGCGAGCAGCTCGGTCTCGGTGAGCATGTCGTCGAAGCGGCGGGCGAAGTGCGCCAGCCCCTCCTCGGGCGTGCCGGCCTGGAACGAGCCGACGACGCGCTCGCCCTCCGCGGCGAAGAGGTAGATCGTGCCGTCCGGCTCGAATCGGCCCCACCGGGCCGGGTCCGTGCTCGCGTGTGGCACGGGCGACGGCTCGACGGCCACGGCGGGCGTCTCCGCGACGGGTGCGGCGGCGGGGGTGGGGCGCGGCCCGGGAGGCGGGCCCGGGCGGGCACCGCCCGCGGGCGG
>NZ_JAODNI010000040.1 GCF_025465255.1 Pseudonocardia sp. | reverse complement strand
CCGCGCATCTCCTCCACGGCCTGCTTGGCACGTTCCCACCGGGTCGGCACCCGGCCGTCCGGCATGTCGTGGACGACGATCTCGAGCTGCGCACCGGGGCAGAACGCCGCGAGCGCGGCACGTTCCTCCTCCTCGCGCAGCGAGCCCCCGCCGGTGAGCACCATGGCGGTGACCCGCACGCCGGGGTGCGCGCGGCACAGCTCCAGCAGCGACCCGCCGGCCCCGATCACGATGTCGTCGCAGTGGGCACCGAGGAGGAGCATCCGGTCCAGACGCTCCGGGAGCAGGCTCAGCACGTCGTCCCTCCTCCGAACACGTCCGTCGCCTCCGGCATGATCAACGCTCGTGACGGGTGGCCTGCATGGCCGCGATCGCGGCCTGCAGCGGGTCCCGGTCCGGCGCCTCCCACAGCATCCACGGTCGGGTGCCGCCCTGGTAGGCCGCTTCCAGCGCGGTGCGCTCCTTGACGGTGTCCGCGGGCTGCCAGAAACCGCGGTAGCGGTAGGCCAGCATCCGGCCCTGCTTCGCCAGCGGGGCGCAGACGTCCTCGATCAGGTCGCAGTCCTCGGTCAGGTGCTCGAACACCTCCGGCCGGAACATCAGGTACCCGCCGTTCTCCCACAACGGCAGCTGCTGCAACGAACTGATGGAGTCGATCACGCCGTCCTCGCCGACGTCCACGCAGTGGAAGGCGGACTGCGGCGGCACCGCCATCAACCCACCGACCGCGTCCGACGCCCGGAACTTCTCCACCATGTCGTCCAGCGGGGCGTCGGTGAGCACGTCCGCGTAGTTGGCCAGGAACATCTCCTCGCCCTCCACCAAGGACCGCACCCGGCGCAACCGCTCACCGATCGGCGAGTCCAGGCCGGTGTGGACGAAGGTGATGTTCCAGTCCTGGATGTCCCGGGCCAGCAGCTCGACCTCGCCCCGGTGCAGCACGAAGTCGTTCGACGCCGTCTCGTCGTAGTTCAGGAAGAAGTCCTTGATGTGGTGGGCGCCGTAACCCAGGCACAGGATGAAGTCCGTGTACCCGAAGTGCGCGTAGTAGCGCATCACGTGCCAGATCAACGGGCGAGGCCCGACCTGGTGCATCGGCTTCGGCAGGTCCGACACGCCGTCGCGCATCCGCATGCCGTAGCCACCACAGAAGAGGACGACCTTCACGTCAGACCACCTCGAGCCTAGGGATGGGGAAGACCAGGCGCCCGCCCCAGTCCCGCACGTACGCGAGCTGCTCGGTCAGCTCGGCGCGCAGGTTCCAGGGCAGGACGAGCACGTAGTCCGGACGGTCCTGCGCGATCCGCTCGGGCTCGACGACCGGGATCCGGGTGCCGGGGGTGAACCGGCCGTGCTTGTAGGGGTTGCGGTCCACCGTGTAGGCCAGCAGGTCCGGCCGGATGCCGCAGTAGTTGAGCAGGGTGTTGCCCTTGCCCGGTGCGCCGTACCCGACGACCGTCTTCCCGGCGCGGCGGGCGTCGATCAGGAAGGCGACGAGGTCGTCCCGGACGCGGGAGACCTCCTGGGCGAAACCGCCGTGGCCCTCGACGGCGTGCAGCCCGGCCTTCTCCTCCCCCGCCAGCACGTCCGCGACGGCCCTCGACGGCTCGCCGGCGATCTCGGACGGCCTGGCCCACATCCGGATCGAGCCGCCGTGTGTGTCGAGGAGCTCGACGTCGACGAGCGTCAGCCCGCCCGACGCGAGCGCCCGCTGCCCGGTGAGCAGCGTGTAGTACTGGAAGTGCTCGTGGTAGATCGTGTCGAACTGGGTGTGCTGCACGAGGGTCAGCAGGTGCTGGACCTCGACGGACACCCAGCCGTCGTCCGCCACCAGGGAGCGCAGGCCGCGGGTGAAACCGACGACGTCCGGGATGTGGGCGTAGACGTTGTTCAGCGCCACCAGGTCCGCCGGGCCGTGCTCGGCCCGGACCTGGGCGCCCGTCTCCGGGGTGAGGAACGCCGTCAGCGTGGGCACGCCCTTCTCCCGGGCGGCCTCCCCGACGTTGACCGAGGGCTCGACGCCGAGGCAGCGGATCCCCGTGCCGACGACGTGCTGGAGCAGGTAGCCGTCGTTGCTCGCGACCTCGACCACGAACGAGTCCGGGCCGAGGCCCAGCCGCTGCACGGCCGAGTCGACGTAGTGCTTCGCGTGCTGCACCCACGACGTCGAGAACGACGAGAAGTAGGCGTACTCGGTGAAGGTGTCCTCGGGGGTGATCAGCGGCGGCAGCTGGGCGAGCAGGCAGTCCGCGCACACCCGCACGTGCAGCGGGAAGGTCTCCTCGGGCTGCTCGAGGGCCTCGGCCGTGAGGAACAGCTCGCACGGCGGCGTCGCCCCGAGGTCCAGGAAGCCGCGCAGGTCGCGCGAACCGCACAGGCGACAAGTGGGGGAACGCCTCTCCGAGGCGGGCGTCGACACCGGGCCAGTGTTCCACGATCGGCGGAGCCGTCACCCGCGGGTGGGTCACCCGTCGGCGCAGACGGGTGATCGGCTGCCGCCCGGTCCACCGTGTCAGACTTGAGGCCTGTCCGCCGTGGTGTAAAGGCAGCACCTCGGATTTTGGTTCCGATGGTCCAGGTTCGAATCCTGGCGGCGGAGCGGTCTCGACGACGGGGTCAGCGCACCTGCACAGCGTCGTCGACCTGCAGGAAGTCGTAGAAGGCGCTCGCCTCGGCCTGCGCGAGCCGGACCGCCGACGGCGTGTTCAGGTTGCCCTCGTGGAAGGCGATGCCGCCCTCGGCGAAGAACACCGCGTACGGCACCGGGCGTCGTTGAACTCCTTGCTGCGGTGGTGCTTGTTCTTCCACTCCACCCGGAAGTCCCCGCGCGGCGTCTCGTGCCCCGGCCCGCCGGGGCTGATCGGGACGGGCCCGCGGACGACCCCGCCGTCGTCGATGAGCCAGGCCTGCTTCGCAGCCTGGGTCGGCGGGATGCTGCGTCTGCCCACGGGTGCGGCCTCTCGGGTCGGAGCGATACGCCCGATCAACGACGACGCCCCGCATGGGTGACGGCGCCCCGCATGCACCGGAACGGCCGGAGCCCGGCCGCCGTAGGATTCACCCCCGCGTCCCGCGTCCCACCGGACGGGGACCGACCGGATACGCGAGAGCGGACACGAGGCAGGGAGCTGGCCACATGCCCGAACGTCACGACCGTTCCGAGACAGCCGAGGCGGGGGTGACCCGGCCCGCCGCGGCCGTCGTGCTGGCGGCCGGCGAGGGCACCCGGATGCGGTCCGCGACCCCCAAGGTCCTGCACGCGATCGGCGGGCGCAGCCTGCTCGGGCACGCGGTGCACGCGGTCGCGGAGCTGGAGCCGGAGCACCTCGTGACGGTGATCGGGCACGCCCGCGAGCAGGTCGCCGAGCACGTCGGGGCCCTCTCCGAGGAGCTGGCCCGGCCGGTTCTGACCGCTGTGCAGGAGCAGCAGCTGGGCACCGGGGACGCGGTGCGCGCGGGCCTCACGCAGCTGCCGTCCGGCCTGACCGGCACCGTGCTCGTCGGGTACGGGGACGTCCCGCTGCTCGACGCCGCCACCCTCACCTCGGTCCTGCGCGTCCACGAGGAGTCCGGTTCCGCGGCCACGCTGCTGACGACCGACCTCGCGGACCCGACCGGCTACGGCCGCATCCTGCGCGAGGACGGGCCGGACGGCGCGGTCCTCGCGATCGTCGAGCAGGCGGACGCGACCCCGGAGCAGCGGGCGATCACCGAGGTCAACTCCGGTGTCTACGCCTTCGACGCGGAGTTCCTCACCTCCGGCCTGGGCCGGCTCGGCCAGGACAACGCCCAGGGCGAGCTCTACCTGACGGACCTCGTCGAGCTCGCGGTGACCGACGGCCTGCGGGTCGCCGCCGTGCGCTGCGCGGACGAGTGGCTGCTCCGCGGCGTGAACGACCGGCTGCAGCTCGCGGAGCTGCGCGCGGAGCTGAACCGGCGGCTGCTGCGCGGCTGGATGCTCGCCGGGGTCACGGTCGTCGACCCGGCCAGCACCTGGGTCGACGTGACGGCGCGGCTCGGCGTCGACGTCGTCGTGGCGCCGGGGACGCAGCTGCTCGGGCACACGGTCGTCGGCGACGGCGCGGAGGTCGGCCCGGACACCACGCTCACGGACTGCGAGATCGGCCAGGGCGCGACCGTCGTGCGGACACACGGCAGCGGCGCGCTGATCGGCGCCGGCGCCCAGGTGGGCCCGTTCGCGTTCCTGCGCCCCGGCACGAAGCTGGGCGAGCGCGGGAAGATCGGCACGTTCGTCGAGACGAAGAACACGGAGATCGGCGCGGGCACGAAGGTGCCGCACCTGACCTACGTCGGGGACGCCACGATCGGCGAGATGAGCAACATCGGCGCATCCTCGGTGTTCGTGAACTACGACGGCGTCGGGAAGCACCGCACCGTGATCGGTTCCCACGTGCGCACCGGATCGGACACCATGTTCATCGCCCCCGTCCACGTCGGCGACGGCGCCTACACGGGGGCGGGCACGGTCGTCCGGGAGGACGTCCCACCGGGGGCGCTTGCCGTGTCGTCCGGGTCACAGCGGACCATCGACGGGTGGGTCGTACGGAAGCGGCCCGGGACGCCGGCGGCGGAAGCCGCCGTGCGCGCCCAGGACGGCACGCCGGGGACCGGTCGCGACGACGGTCCGGGTACTGCCGTCCAGAACGCCGCAGGTGACGCCGGTGACACCGGCCGAGGAGGCAACACACGGTGAGCGCGATGTCGGCCATTCCGAAGAAGAACCTGATGCTCTTCTCCGGACGCGCCCATCCCGAACTGGCAGAGCAGGTGGCCAAGGAGCTCGACGTGACGATCACGCCGCAGTCGGCGTACTCGTTCGCCAACGGCGAGATCTTCGTCCGGTTCGAGGAGTCCGTCCGCGGGTGCGACGCCTTCGTGCTCCAGGCGCACTCGGCCCCGATCAACGACGCGATCATGGAGCAGCTGATCATGGTCGACGCGCTCAAGCGCGCCTCGGCCAAGCGGATCACCGTGGTCATGCCGTTCTGGGGCTATGCCCGCCAGGACAAGAAGCACCGCGGCCGCGAGCCGATCTCGGCGCGACTCATCGCGGACATGTTCAAGACGGCGGGCGCGGACCGGATCATGTGTGTCGACCTGCACACGTCGCAGATCCAGGGCTTCTTCGACGGCCCGGTGGACCACCTGTTCGCGCTGCCGGTGCTGGCCGGGCACCTGAAGTCGAAGTACGACACCCGCGAGATGGCCGTCGTCTCCCCGGACTCGGGGCGCGTGCGGCTGGCGGAGCGCTGGGCGGAGACCCTCGGCGGCACCCCGCTGGCGTTCATCCACAAGACGCGGGACCCGCGCAAGCCCAACGAGGCCGTCGCGAACCGGGTGGTCGGTGAGATCGAGGGCCGCACCTGCGTGGTCATCGACGACATGATCGACACCGGTGGCACCGTCGCGAAGGCGGTCGAGGTGCTGCTGCGGGACGGCGCCAAGGACGTGATCATCGCCGCCACGCACGGGGTGCTCTCCGGGCCGGCGGTCGAGCGGCTCGCGAACTGCGGCGCGCGCGAGGTCATCTTCACGGACACGCTGCCGATCGCGGAGGAGAAGCGCTTCGAGCGCATGACCGTGCTGCCGATCGCCCCGCTGGTCGCGGAGGCGATCCACCAGGTGTTCGACGACGGATCGGTCACGAGCCTGTTCGACGGCAACGCCTGAGTTCTTCCGGCATCCGAGGAGCGCGCCCCGATCCGGGGCGCGCTAGATCGGAAGAGC
>NZ_JAODNI010000023.1 GCF_025465255.1 Pseudonocardia sp. | reverse complement strand
GTCCGGCCACTGGCTGGTGGAGACGTGCGAGACGTTCTCCCCCGTGCCCAGGACGTACACCGGGGTGCCCGGGAGGTCCTTCGCCCGCTCCTCGGACACGACGACCGCCGCGGCGCCGCCGTCGGAGCGGATGCAGCAGTGCAGCTTGGTGAACGGGTCCGCGATCATGCGGCCGGACAGCACCTCGTCGACGGTGATCGGGTCCCGGTAGGCGGCCTCGGGGTTGTCCGCGGCGTTGGCCCGGGCGGACACGGCGACCTCGGCGAGCTGCTCGATCGTCGTGCCGAACTCGTGCATGTGCCGCCGGGCCGCCATCGCGTACTTCGCGATCAGCGTGTGCCCATAAGGCGCCTCCCACTGCAGCGGCCCGCGCGAGCCCCAGTTCAGGTTCGCGGTGCGCAGCCCGCGCCGCAGGTCGGACTTCGCGGTGGAGCCGTAGGTGAGCAGCACGACGTCCGCATGGCCGGCAGCGATGGCGTCCGCGGCGTGGGCGAGCATGACCTCCCAGGAGGCGCCGCCGACGGCGGTGGAGTCGATCCACCGCGGCCGCAGGCCGAGGTACTCCCCCACGTCGATCGGGGCCAGGGTGCCCAGCGAGGTGGAGGCCAGGCCGTCGACCTCCGCCATGGAGACGCCGGACTCCGCCAGCGCGCGCAGCGAGGCCTGGGCGATCAGCGCGTACGGGTTGGTCGCGACCTTGCCGGGCGAGGCGAGCCCGACGCCCGCGACGACGGCGCGGCGGCCCTTGGGAACGGTCACGGTGCTCACTGGGCCGCCTCCTGGGCGAGGAGGGGCGCGAGCTGCGCGGTCCTCGATCCGAACAACTGGTCCACGACGTGCGCCCGCTTCAGGTAGAGGTGCGCGTCATGCTCGTAGGTGTAGCCCATCCCGCCGTGCACCTGGACGGTCTCCGCGGCGCTGCCCAGCGCCGCCCGCCCGGCGACGACCTTCGCCGCCCGCACCTGGAACTCGGCGTCGGCCCGGCCGGACTCCAGGCTGACGGCGGCGAACAACGTCTGCTGCAGCGCCGCCTCCGCCGCGACGGCCATGTCCGCGCACCGGTGCTTGATCGCCTGGTTGACGCCGATCGGCCGGCCGAACTGGACCCGGGTCTTGGCGTGCGCGACAGAGAGGTCGCGGACCGCCTCGGCGATCCCGACGAGCTGTGCCGCGGCCAGGACCGTGCCGCGCAGCCCGATCGGGTCCCGCTCCGCGGGCACCCAGCACGTAACGGGCACGCCGTCCGCGACGGCGGTCGCCACCCGGGAGCCGGGGTCGCTGGACTCGACCGGGGTGAGGTCGGTGAGCGCGGCCACCGCGACAAGGCCTGCGCCCTCGTCGTCCGAGACCAGCACGTACTCCGCGTTCGCCGGGTCGATCACGCGGATCCGGCCGGTGAGGGCCGTGGGCGTCAGGGAGGCCGTGTCGTCGCCGACGCGCAGGAGCGCGGCGGCCACCAGCGAGTGCCCCTCGACCACGAACCGGGCGAGCTCGGGCTGCCCGCCCAGCACGGCCAGCCGGGCACCGATCACCGACGGCAGGAACGGACCGGGCACCAGGGCGCGGCCGAGCTCGCGGAACATCAGCGCCTCGTCGTCGAGCCCGCGGCCGGAGCCGCCGACGTCCTCGGGCGCGGAGAGCCCGAGCAGCCCCAGGTCCGCCCCGGCGGTCCAGACCTTCGGGGCGATGGCGGAGGCGTCGTCGCGGCGCTCGCGGATGGCGGAGATCGGCACCTGCTCGGCGAAGAACTCCGCGGCGGCGCCGACCAGCTCCAGCTGGTCGGCGGAGGGAAGGAGGTCCATCGATGTCCTGTCTGTGGGAGACGCGCGGGATGCAGCGGTCTGGGCGGGACGTCAGCGCGGCAGGCCGAGGACGCGGTCCCCGATGATGTTGCGCTGGATCTCCGACGTGCCGCCGCCGATGGAGGCGGAGAAGGAGTAGAAGTAGTGCCCCGACCAGCCGCCGGGGACCCACCGGGAGACGAACTCCAGGCCGTCCGGGCCGAGCACGTCCATCGCGAGCGCGGCGACCTGCTTGGCCACCTCCGCGTAGTACAGCTTGATGATCGAACCCTCGGGGCCCGGCGTGTCCGTCTTCAGGTTCCGGCAGATCCCCGCGTAGGTCATCGCGCGCAGCGAGGCGACCTCGGCCCGGGCGGTGGCGAGCCGGCGGGCGATCTCGTCGTCCTGGATCGCGGGGCGGCGCCCGTCGGGCCCGAGGCGCTCCCCGGCGAGCTGGATGAGGTTCTCCACCAGGGCGGCGAGCCGGACCTGGCTGGCGGTGTAGGCGGTGCCCCGCTCGAACGAGAGCGTGGACATCGCGACGGCCCACCCCTCGTCGACCTCGCCCACCACGTTGGCCAGCGGGATCCGGACCTCGTCGTAGAAGACCTCGCAGAACTCGGCGCCGCCGTCGATAGTCTCGATCGGCCGGACGTCGATGCCCGGGCTGTTCATGTCGCAGACGACCCAGGTGATGCCGTGGTGCTTCTTCCCCGACCGGTCCGTGCGGACCAGGAGCTCCTGATGGTCTGCGAGGTTCGCGAAGCTGGTCCAGATCTTCTGTCCCGAGACGACGAGATGGTCCCCGTCGATCTCGGCGCGGGTGGCCAGCGACGCCAGGTCGGACCCGGCCTCGGGCTCGGAGAAGCCCTGGCACCAGACGACCTCGCCGCGCAGGATCCGCGGCAGGTGGAAGGCCTTCTGCTCCTCGCTCGCCCGGGTGATCAGCGTGGGGCCCGCGTGGTTGAGCCCGACGAAGCACGCGTCGATGCTCGGCAGTCCGGCCTTCGCGTACTCCTCGTACCAGATCAGCTGCTGGACCGTCGTCAGCCCGCGGCCGCCGTAGGCCTGCGGCCAGGCGATCCCGGCCCAGCCGCCCTCCCACTGGGTGCGCTGCCAGGCCAGGTCGTACTCACGCATCGGCGCGGCCTCGTGCGGGCGCTGCTCGGTGGGCGCGTTCTCCGCCAGCCAGGTCCGCACCTCGTCGCGGAACTCCGCCTGGTCAGCGGTGAAGTCAAGATTCATTCCGGGTCACCCGCGCAGGAAGCTCAGCGCGGACGACCATGCCCATTAGACGCTGATCGAAGCTAGCCATCTTGTCCATGTCGTCCAC
>NZ_JAODNI010000014.1 GCF_025465255.1 Pseudonocardia sp. | reverse complement strand
GCAACTGTTGCCGGGCGGATGTGGGGGCGGCCCGCCGGTCGTCGAGCCCCCGGCGGGCCGACCCGGATCAGGCCGGACGGACGAGCAGCGCCACGGGGTACCGCGCGAGGAGCCGCTCCAGGCGGGGGGCGGCACCGTCGACCGGGGCGTCCGTGAGGATGTCGTGCCAGTCCGTGGTGCCGCCGGGCAGGGGAAGGACGGCGTCCCCCCAGCCGCCGCGCGCCGCCAGGCCGACGGGGAGGCGCGTCGTGACGGCCACCAGCGAGTCGCTCCGGGCGAACGCGATGGCGTGCTCCGCCGCCGGACCCTGCGCGGGCACGGCCCGGTAGCCGGTGAACAGCTCCGGGCGGTACCGGCGGAGCCGCGCGGCGCTGGCCGTGACCAACAGCTTCACGGCTCCCTCGGCGTCGACCTCGGGGAGCCAGCCCTCGTCGAGGCGGGCGAGCAGGGCGCGGCGCGCGGCGAAGTCGACCGGCCGGCGGTTGTCCGGGTCCACGAGGGAGTACTCGAAGAGTTCGGTGCCCTGGTAGACGTCCGGGACACCCGGGCCCGCGAGCTGCAGGAGCTTCTGCCCCAGTGAGTTCGCCCAGCCCGGCTCGGCGATCCGGGAGACGAACCGCTCGATCTCCGACACGAGCTCCGCGTCCGCGAGGACCTGCTTCGGCCAGGCCGCGATCGCCTCGTCGACCTCGGGCGCCGCCTCCACGTGGCTGGTCACGAGCTTGGCCTCCTTCGAGGCCTTGCCCAGGTACGACGAGAGCCGCTCGGCCGAGATGGGCCAGGCGCCGACCAGGCTCTGCCAGGCCAGCAGGTCCAGCGAGGGGTCCGGTAGCGGATGCCGGACGGCCCAGTCGCGCACCAGGTCCGTCCACTCGCGGGGGATCTCGGCGAGCACGGCGAGGCGGGCGCGCACGTCCTCGGACCGCTTCGTGTCGTGCGTGGAGAGCGTGGTCATGGTGCGGGGCACGGTGACCTCGCGCCGGGCCAGCGCGGTGTGGAACTCGGCGGGGGAGACGCCGAAGCGGCCGGGGTCTCCGCCGACCTCGTTCAGCGCGACGAACCGGTTGTAGCGGTAGAACGCCGTGTCCTCGACGCCCTTCGCCATGACCATGCCGGACGTCTGCTGCACACGGGTGGCCAGCGCCCCCTCCGGGTCCGCGAGCATCGCGGTGTGGATGGCGACCAGGACGTCCGCGAGATCCGGCCGGTTCGCCCGCGCCACGGCCACCGCGGTGTCCAGGGAGTCCCGGCCCTCGGGCAGGTAGCTCCGGTACACCGGGAACCCGCAGAGGAACTCCGCGACCGCTTCGCGGACGCGGTCCGCGGCCGGCCCGGGGTCCTCGTCCGTGCTCGGCGCGGCCTCCGGGACCGGGACGAGGGCGGCGATCCGCCGGACCTCCGCGGCCAGGATGGTGTCCGCGACCTCGCGCCGTCCGCGCCTTTCGGCGGCGTGCGAGGACTCCTTGACGCCGGTGTGCTCGGCGGCGAACTGCGTGATCAGGCCGGCGCCGTCCGGGTCCACGAACACCCCGCAGACCTCGCGCAGCGCCTCGTAGCCGGTGGTGCCGTCGATGGGCCAGGAGACGGGGAGGTCCTCGACGACGCCCAGGATCTTCTCCGCCAGCAGCCAGCGCTCCGGCCCGATCGCCGCGCGCAGCCGGCGCAGGTACGCACCCGGGTCCGAGAGGCCGTCCGGGTGGTCCACGCGGATGCCGTCGACGTCCCCGGCCTCGACCCAGCGCAGGATCTCGCGGTGGGCGTCCGCGAACACCTCGGGCAGCTCGACGCGGACGGCTGCGAGCGTCGAGACGTCGAAGAAGCGCCGGTAGGTGAGCTCCGCCGCCCCCCGCTTCCACGAGCAGAGGCGGTAGTGCTGCCGCTCGTGGACCTCCTGCGGGGTGCCCGCGCCCTCGGTGCCGGGGGCCACGGGGAAGGCGTGCTCGTAGTAGCGGAGCTCGGTGCGGTCCTCGGAGAGCGACAGCTCGCCGAGCGCCTTCTCCTCGTCCGCGTCGAGGATCGGGAGCAGCACCGGGCCGGCGTCCCAGTCGATGTCGAAGTGCCCCGCCCACCGCGAGCCGCGGCCGTGCTCGAGCACGTCCCACCACCACGGGTTCGCCTTCGCCACCTCGACGCCGACGTGGTTGGGCACGATGTCGAGCACGAACCCGAGCTCGGCCTCGCGGACGGCGGCGACCAGGGCCTTGCGCCCCTCCTCACCCCCGCGCTCGGCTGAGACCCGAGTGGGGTCCACGACGTCGTAGCCGTGGTTGGACCCGGCGCCGGACTCCAGCAGCGGCGACGCGTACAGCGCGCCGACGCCCAGGGCGTTCAGGTACGGCACGAGCTCGACGGCGTCGGTGAACGTGAGGTCCCGGGAGAACTGCAGGCGGTAGGTCGAGGAGGGGGCCATGGCCTTAGTTCGTCCGCTGCAGCACGAGCAGGGACCGCGCGGGCACCGTGTGCGTGGCCGCGGCCGTCACGGTGGGCGGCTCCGCGGCGACGACGCCGGGGGCGGTGGTCAGCGTGGTCACCTCACCCGCTGCCGTGTCCACGACGATCGCCCACTCCTTGCCGTACTCGGCCGGTGGCAACGTCATCTCGATGTCCTCCCAATGGGCGTTGAACGCGAGCAGGAACGAGTCGTCCGTGACGCGCTCGCCGCGCTGGTCCACGTCCGTGATGCCCTCGCCGTTCAGGAACGCGATGACGGACTTGCCGAAGCCCGAGTCCCAGTCCTGCTCGGTCATCTCCTCGCCGGCCGGGGTGAACCAGGCGATGTCCGCGAGCGAGTCCCGACGCCGCGGCGCGATGGGCCGGCCGGCGAAGAACCGGCGCCGGCGGAAGACGGGGTGGGCGGCGCGCAGGGCCGCGACGCCGGAGGTGAAGCCGATCAGCCCGGCGTTCTTGCCTGCGAGCGACCAGTCCACCCAGGCGATGTCGTTGTCCTGGCAGTAGACGTTGTTGTTGCCGCCCTGCGTGCGGCCCAGCTCGTCGCCGTGCAGCAGCATCGGCGTGCCCTGGCTGAGCAGGACCGTGGTGATGAAGTTGCGCTCCTGGCGGGCGCGCAGCTCCAGCACCGCCGCATCGTCGGTGGGGCCCTCGACGCCGCAGTTCCAGGAGCGGTTGTGGCTCTCGCCGTCGTTGCCGCCCTCGCCGTTGGCGTCGTTGTGCTTGTCGTTGTACGAGACCAGGTCCGCCAGGGTGAAACCGTCGTGCGCGGTGGCGAAGTTGATCGACGCGTAGGGCCGCCGGCCGTCGTCCTGGTAGAGGTCCGAGCTGCCGGTGATCCGGGACGCGAACTCGCCCAGCGTGCCGGGCTCGCCGCGCCAGAAGTCCCGGACGGTGTCCCGGTACTTGCCGTTCCACTCCGTCCACAGCGGCGGGAAGTTACCGACCTGGTATCCGCCGGGGCCGACGTCCCAGGGCTCCGCGATCAGCTTGACCTGGCTGATCACCGGGTCCTGCTGCACGAGGTCGAAGAACACCGACAGGCGGTCCACGTCGTAGAACTCGCGGGCCAGGGTGGACGCGAGGTCGAACCGGAACCCGTCGACGTGCATCTCGGTGACCCAGTACCGCAGCGAGTCCATGATCAGCTGCAGGGTGTGCGGGTTGCGCACGTTCAGCGAGTTCCCGGTGCCGGTGTAGTCCATGTAGTAGCGCGGGTCGTCCTCGACCAGGCGGTAGTACGCGTGGTTGTCGATGCCGCGCATGGACAGCGTGGGGCCCATCTCCGAGCCCTCGGCGGTGTGGTTGTAGACCACGTCGAGGATGACCTCGATGCCCGCCTCGTGCAGGTCCCGGACCATGGCCTTGAACTCGTGGACCTGGCTGCCGGGCCGGCTGCCGCGGGTGGCGTAGGCGTGGTGCGGCGCCAGGAAGGCGATCGTGTTGTAGCCCCAGTAGTTGGAGAGGCCCTTCTCCTGTAGGTGGTGGTCGTTGAGGAACTCGTGCACGGGCATGAGTTCGACGGCGGTGATCCCGAGCCCCTGCAGGTGCTCGATCATCGCGGGGTGCGCGAGCCCGGCGTAGGTGCCGCGCAGCTCCTCCGGGATCTCCGGGTGCGCGACCGTGAGGCCGCGGACGTGCGCCTCGTAGATCACCGACTCGTGGTAGGGGATCTTCGGCGGGCGGTCCGAGCCCCAGTCGAAGTACGGGTTGACCACCACGGACTTGGGCACGAACGGCGCGGAGTCCCGGTCGTTGCGGCTGTCCGGGTCTCCGAAGTTGTAGCCGAAGACGGCCTCGTCCCACTTGACCGCCGCGTCGACGGCCTTCGCGTACGGGTCGATCAGCAGCTTGTTGGGGTTGCAGCGCAGCCCCTGCGCGGGGTCGTACGGACCGTGGACCCGGTAGCCGTAACGCTGTCCCGGCTCGACCGCCGGCAGGTACGCGTGCCACACGAACCCGTCGACCTCGGTGAGCCGGATCCGGGTCTCCTTGCCGCGCGGCGAGAAGAGGCAGAGCTCCACCTTCTCGGCGGCCTCCGAGAAGAGCGCGAAGTTCGTCCCGGCCCCGTCGTAGCTCGCACCCAACGGGTACGGGTTGCCCGGCCACGGACGCATGCTTGTTCCCCTCATCCCGGCATCGGAGAAGTCCGGCTGCCGTGTCGAACCATTTGCTGGGTCCCGGTCCTGTCGAGCCACGGGGCCCCGGGCGGGGCACCGTCGACCCGTGGGAGACGAATCTACCGGGCTGCGCCGGCGCCCGTGGTCGGCCGACCTCGGGGTGTGACGGTCCCCGCAGCTCAGGCATCCGCGAGCCGGGCCGGGAAGCCGCCGGTCGCGATCGGGCTCCAGCGCGTGGGGGTGATCCGGATGAGCGCCTTGCCCTGTGCCGTCATCGCCTCCCGGTACTCGTCCCAGTCCGGGTGCTCACCGGAGATGGACCGGAAGTACTCGACGAGCGGTTCGAGCGCGTCGGGCAGCGTGATCAGCTCGGCGTCCCCGTCCACCTGCACCCACGCCCCGTTGAACTCGTCCGAGAGCACGACCACGGAGGCCTTCGGGGTGCGCGCGACGTTGGCCGCCTTCGCGCGTTCGGGGTAGGTGGAGATCACGATCCGGCCCGCCGCGTCGACCCCGGAGGTGACGGGCGAGCCCTGGACGCTGCCGTCCGCACGGGTGGTGAGCAGGACGACCTTGTGCCGCGGGCGGAGGAACTCGAGGAGCTCGTCGCGTTCGACGGAGGTAATGGTGGCGATCGTGCGGGGCATGGGGACGACCTTAGGAGAAGGGTCCGACAGCCGCCGGGTACCGGATAGGGTGCGGGACGATGAGCACCTTGTTCACGAAGATCATCGACGGCGAGCTGCCGGCCCGGTTCGTCTGGTCGGACGACCGCTGCGTCGGCTTCCTCTCGATCAACCCGCTCGGCCCGGGGCACACGCTGGTCGTGCCGCGCGAGGAGGTCGACCACTGGGTCGACGCCGACCCGGGGCTGGTCGCGCACCTGACGGGCGTCTCGCACACGATCGCCAAGGCGGTGGACGCGGTCTGGAAGCCGCCGCGCGTCGGGTTCCTGGTGGCCGGTTTCGAGGTCCCGCACATGCACCTGCACGTCTTCCCGGCCTGGGACATGGCGGCGTTCGACTTCGGGAACGCGGCGAAGTCCGTGGATGCCGAGGAGCAGGAGGGGTACGCGGAGCAGCTGCGCGCCGCCCTGCGGGACGCCGGGCACGGCGAGCACGTCCCGGACGCCTGACGTGCGGCTCGTCCTCGTCCGGCACGGGTTGCCGGAGCGGGTCCACACCGACGGCGGCGGGGCCGACCCCGACCTGACCCCGCTCGGCCACGAGCAGGCCGGGCGGGTCGTCGGCGCGCTCGAGGGCGATCCGGTCGACGCCGTCTACGCCAGCACGATGCGGCGCGCGCGGAGCACCGCGGTGCCGCTGGCCGCCGCCCGCGGCCTGGAGCCGCGCCTCGTGCACGACCTGCGCGAGTACGACTCCGACGACCGCCAGTACGTCCCCGTGCACGAGCTCGCGCGGAGCAACCCCGAGGTCTGGCAGCAGATGCTGAACGGGCACCTGCCCGCGCACGTCGACGTCGAGGCGTTCCGCGGCCGGGTCGTCGCGGCGATGGAACAGGTCGTCGAGGCGCATCCGGGCCGGGGCACCGCGGTGGTGTTCGCCCACGCGGGGGTCATCAACGTCTACCTGGCACACGTCCTCGGCATCACGCTGTCGCTGCCCTTCCCGCTGGACTACACGGGAGTGACGAGGATCGTGGCGAGCCGGGACGGGCTGCGGAAGGTCCGCACGGTGAACGAGGTCGCGCACGTCAGGGACCTGTTGGACATGCAGCCCAGGCAGGTCTACACACCCGGCCGGCCCGCTGAGAGCGCCGTGGGGACGCCCGTCACCGGGTCGTGACCGCGCGGTGATCGGCCTCGTCCGTACAGTGGGCCCGTGACCGTGCTGGCATCCGTCAGGGGCCCGGCCGACCTGAAGAGGCTCGGACCCGAATCGCTGACCGCGCTCGCGGCCGAGATCAGGGAGTTCCTGGTGAGCTCGGTGTCCCGCACCGGCGGGCACCTCGGGCCCAATCTCGGCGTCGTCGAGCTGACGATCGCCCTGCACCGGGTCTTCGACTCGCCGCGGGACGCGCTGATCTGGGACACGGGCCACCAGGCCTACGTCCACAAGCTGCTCACCGGCCGTCAGGAGGGCTGGGACCAGCTCAAGAAGACGGGTGGGCTCTCCGGCTACCCGAGCCGCTCCGAGAGCGTGCACGACATCGTGGAGTCCAGCCACGCGTCGTCGTCGCTGTCCTGGGCGGACGGGCTGGCCCGCGCCTACTCGCTGACCGGCCAGCAGCGGCACGTCGTCGCGGTGATCGGGGACGGCGCGCTCACCGGCGGCATGGCCTGGGAGGCGCTGAACAACATCGCCGCAGGCAAGGACCGCAACGTCGTCGTGGTCGTCAACGACAACGGGCGGTCCTACGCGCCGACCATCGGCGGGCTCGCGGACCGGCTCGCCACGCTGCGCCTGCAGCCGGGCTACGAGCGGGTCCTCGAGGCCGGCAAGCAGACGCTGCGCGGCACCCCCGTGATCGGCCCGGCGCTCTACGCGGGCCTGCACGCGCTGAAGGCCGGTATGAAGGACGCCATCAGCCCCCAGGAGCTGTTCGGGGACCTCGGCCTGAAGTACTTCGGCCCCGTCGACGGGCACGACGTCGCGGCCATGGAGTCCGCGCTGCGCCGCGCCCGGCACTTCGGCGGCCCGGTCGTCGTGCACGCGGTCACGCGCAAGGGGAACGGCTACCCGCCGGCCGAGAACGACGAGGCCGAGCAGATGCACAGCCCGGCCGCGTTCGACCCGCTCACCGGGCTGCCCACCGGACCCAAGACCACCGGCTGGACCAGCGTGTTCGCCGAGGAGATGGTGGCGCTCGGGGCGCGGCGGCCGGACGTCGTCGGGATCACGGCGGCGATGCTCGGGCCCACCGGGCTGGCGCCGTTCGCGAAGGCCTTCCCGGAGCGCTGCATCGACGTCGGCATCGCCGAGCAGCACGCGCTGACCTCCGCGGCCGGGCTCTCGCGCGGCGGCATGCACCCCGTCGTCGCGCTGTACTCGACGTTCCTCAACCGGGCGTTCGACCAGCTCATGATGGACGTGGCGCTGCACGGCGAGGCCGTGACGCTGGTGCTGGACCGTTCCGGGGTGACCGGCAACGACGGCCCGTCGCACAACGGGATGTGGGACCTGTCGATCCTCGGTGTGGTGCCGGGGATCCGGGTCGCCGCCCCGCGGGACGCCGGGACGTTGCGCGAGGAGCTGGCCGAGGCGGTCGCCGTGGCCGACGGGCCCACCGCGCTGCGGTTCCCGAAGGGCGCGGTCATCGAGTCCGTGCCGGCGGTGCGGCGGGTCGGCGAGGTGGACGTGCTGCACGAGCCGTCGGTCTCGAACGGCAGGGTCAACGGTTCCGGGCACACCACGGTGCCGTCCGTGCTGATGGTCTGCGTCGGCGCCTTCGGCGAGCTGGGTGTGGCCGCGGCCGAGCGGCTCGCGCGGCAGGGGATCGGCGTCACCGTCGTGGACCCGCGCTGGGTGCTCCCGGTGCCGGAGGTGCTGGTGGGGCTCGCGCAGCAGCACCGGCTCGTCGTCACGGTGTCGGACGCCGGGCGGCACGGTGGCTTCGGTTCCGCGCTGGCGGACGTGCTGCGCTCGAACGAGGTCGACGTGCCGCAGCGGGACGTCGCGCTCCCGCAGGAGTTCCTGGAGCACGGCAGCCGGGGTGACGTGCTGGCCGCGGTCGGGCTGACCGCGCAGGACGTGGCCCGCCGGGTCACCGAGTGGGCGTCGGCGCTGCCCGGCTGCCTGCCGTCGATGCCGGCGGAGGTCGTCCTCCCGGCGGAGCAGGCACAGGAGGAGCAGAGACACCGATGAGGGTTCTCGTGGTCGAGGACGAGGCGGTGCTCGCCGAGGCGGTCGCCCGCGGGCTGCGGCGCGAGGGCATGGCCGTGGACGTCGCCCTGGACGGGGACGGCGGGCACGAGAAGTCCGCCGTGACCCGCTACGACGTCGTCGTGCTGGACCGGGATCTGCCCGGGATGTCCGGGGACGCGCTGTGTGCCGCGATCGTCGAGTCGGGGGCCACCACGCGCGTGCTGATGCTGACGGCGAGCGGCACCCTGGAGGACAAGGTCGACGGCCTGTCCAAGGGCGCGGACGACTACCTCGCCAAGCCCTTCGACTTCCCCGAGCTGGTCGCCCGCGTCCGCGCGCTGGGTCGCCGCGCCACCCCGGCCGTGCCGCCCCTGCTCGTCGCCGGGGACGTCGCCCTGGACCCGGCCCGGCGGACCGTGACCCGCGCGGACCGGCCGGTGGAGCTGACCCGCAAGGAGTTCGGCGTCCTCGAGGTGCTGCTCGGCGCCGGCGGGGCCGTGGTCAGCAGCGAGGAACTGCTGGAACGGGTCTGGGACGAGAACGCGGACCCCTTCACGACGACCGTCCGGGTCACCGTGATGACCCTGCGCAAGAAGCTCGGCGAGCCCGGCGTGATCGAGACCGTCGTCGGCGCGGGCTACCGGGTGCCGGCCGCGGGCTGACATGCCGCTACGGGGTCCGGGCCTCCGACTCCGGCTGACGCTGCTCAGCACCCTGCTGGTCGCGATGGTCAGCGCCCTGCTGCTCTACCTCGGCTGGCTCCTGGTCGGCGACGTCGCGGCGTCGGTACCGTCGCTGCCGCCGGGGACGACCGTGCGGGTCGGGGACCTGGACGTCCCCGCCTCGGAGGTGACGAGCGCGGTCGGCGCGGCCGCCCGGGCCGAGGTGCTCCGGGCCGGGCTGATCGCGTTCCCGCTGGTGGTGGCCGCGGCCGGGCTCGTGGCGTGGGTGCTGGCGGGCCGGATCCTGGCGCCGCTGCACGCCGTCACGTCCGCGGCGCGACGGCTGTCCGCGGAGTCGCTGGACGAGCGGATCGCGCTGCGGGACGCCCGCGGCGAGGTCGCCGAGCTCGCCGCCACGTTCGACGCGATGCTGGACCGGCTGCAGGCCGCCTTCGACGCCCAGCGCCGGTTCGTCGCCAACGCCAGCCACGAGCTGCGCACCCCGCTGTCCGTTCTTCGCACCGAGGTCGACGTGACGCTGGCCGACCCGGCTGCGGACGTCGCGGAGCTCCGCCGGATGGGCGACGTCGTGCGGGACGCCACCCGCCGCGCGGACGACCTGGTGGGCGGCCTGCTCCTGCTGGCCCGGACCGAGGCGATGGGGGCCGTGCAGGCGCCGGCCCGCCGGCCCGCGGACCTCCGGGGCGTTGCGAAGCGGGCCCTGGCCGTCGTGGCGAGGGAGGCGCGGGCGAAGGGCGTCCGGGTCCGGGTCGACGGTGGTCCGGCGCCGGTCTCCGGGGATCCCGTGCTCCTGGAGCGGGTCGCCGGGAACCTGCTGGAGAACGCGGTGCGGCACAACGTGGAGGGCGGCTGGATCGAGGTCCGCACCGGCGTGCGCGGCGCGGACGCGGAGCTGTGCGTGTCCTCGAGCGGCGCGGAGATCCCGGCGGAGCGGGTGGCGGAGCTGTTCGAGCCGTTCC
Organism: Pseudonocardia sp.; assembly: GCF_025465255.1. Lineage (GTDB taxonomy): Bacteria > Actinomycetota > Actinomycetes > Mycobacteriales > Pseudonocardiaceae > Pseudonocardia. The sequence continues at coordinate 43,799 of NZ_JAODNI010000014.1, read as the reverse complement.
GCCGCGGTCCGGTCGCGCGCACCGGGAGCGCCCCCGGCTCCGGCCTCGGCCTGTCGATCGTGCGGGCGGTGGTGACGGCCCACGGGGGCGAGGTGCGGGCCGACCCCGTCCCCGGCGGCGGCCTGACGATCACCGTGATCCTGCCCGCCGCCACCTCCTGACACCCCGCTCACGCCCAGGTTCGCGTGCCGACGCCCATGCCGGAACGGGTGCGCGGACCGTGAACGTGGGCGTGAGCGCTGTCAGGTGGTGGTCGCGCGGGACTGCAGAGCCTGCTCGAGGGGCTCGCGGAGGAGGGTGCGCTGCCAGCTCCGGGCGCCTCCGGCGGCGAGGAAGGCGTCGACTTCACCGTCCTCCGGCGGGGTCCAGCAGAGGCGGCGGAGCAGGTCGGGCTGCAGCAGGTTCTCCACCGGAATCGTCCACCGCTCGCCGATCCCGGCGAGGGCGGCGCGGGCGGCGGAGAGCCGGGCTGCGGCGTCCGGGTCCCGGTCCGCCCAGCGGGAGACGGGCGGTGGCCCGTCGTTCGGCGGCGACGGGCGGGGGAGCTCCTCGTTCGGCAGCCGGGAGGCCGCCGAGATCGCGGAGAACCAGTACGAGGTGAGACGGCGCTGGGCGCGGCCCCGGAACACCGGCAGCGCCGCGAGGGCGTGCGGGTTCTCCGGCGCGGCGACGGCCGCCTCGACGATCGCGGCGTCCGGCAGCACGCGTCCGGGCGCGATGTCCCGCTCCGCGGCGAGTGTGTCCCGGGCCTCCCACAGGCCCTTGACCAGGGCGAGCGGCCGGGGCTTGCGGATCTTGTGGATGCCCGACGTGCGGCGCCAGGGTTCGGCGCGCGGGGCGGGCGGCCCGGCGGTGCGGACGGCCTCGAACTCCTCCAGCGCCCACTCGAGCTTGCCCTGGCGCTCCAGCAGGTCCGCGAGGACGTTGCGGAGCTCGACGAGCACCTCGACGTCCAGCGCGGCGTAGACGAGCCAGTCCTCGGGTAGTGGGCGCCGGGACCAGTCCGCGGCGCCGTGGCCCTTCTCGAGCGCGAGCCCGAGCAGATTCTCCACCAGCGGCCCCAGCCCGACCCGGGGGACGCCGGCGAGCCGGCCCGCGAGCTCGGTGTCGAAGAGCCTCGCGGGCCGCAGCCCGGCCTCGGCCAGGCAGGGGAGATCCTGGGACGCGGCGTGCAGCACCCACTCCGGCCCGTCCAGCGCGGGGGCGAGCGGCGAGAGGTCCCCGCCCATCGGGGTCGGGTCGATCAGCGCCGTCCCGGATCCCTCCCGGCGAAGCTGGACGAGGTAGGCACGCTGCGAGTAGCGGAAGCCGGACGCCCGTTCCGCGTCCACGGCGAGAGGGCCCGTACCGGCGGCCAGGGACTCCGCCGTCCGGTCCAGTGCCGCCCGGTCCGCGACGACGTCAGGGAGGCCGTCCGCGGGCCGGAGGAGCGGGACGGGGGCCGGTGCGTGCGGCCCCGACTCGGTGGCGGGCATGACGACATCGTCCGCCGACGCGATACGCGCGGCCGACCCACCCCCCGAGCCGTGCGACGTCAGCGGATGACCCCGGCTCTCATCGCCAGCGCCACCATCTGAGCGCGGTCACCCGTGCCGAGCTTGCGCCCGATCCGGGAGAGGTGGCTCTTCACGGTGAGCGCCGACAGGCTCAGGGCCTCGCCGATCTCCTTGTTGGACTGGCCGTCCGCGACCAGCTGGAGCACCTCGACCTCGCGCGCCGAGAGCTCGCGCGGGGTGTTGTCGGTACCCGGCACGCGGGTGCCCGTGGCGAGCAGCGGAGCCACCGTCGGGTCGGCGTAGACGCCGCCGTCCAGGACCCGCTTCACACCGTCGGTCACCACCGCCGGGGACGCAGACTTGAGCAGGTAGGCCTGCGCACCCGCCTGGAACGCCGAACGGACCGCGTACGGGTCGTCCGACGAGGCGAGCACGACGAGCCGGGTCCAGCCCAGCTGACGCAGCTCCGTGACGAGGTCGAGCCCGCTGCCGTCCGGCAGGCCGAGGTCGAGGATCGCCAGGTCGCACGGTCCGTTCGCCTGGGCGCGCGCACGCGCCTCGGCGACCGAGGCCGCTTCGTACACGGTGCCGGCCCCCATCGAGCGCAGACGCGCCGCGATCGCCTCGCGCAGTAGTGGATGATCGTCCACCACCAGCACCGAGAAAAGCTCTTCCCGCGGATGGGGAACCATCGCGGGTGTGAGCACGGCACCTGGGGTGCCGCGCAAGGGTGTGCCTTGGCCTACTACGGCCACGTCACTACCTCCCTGGAGTCGGTCGTTTGCCCCCCGACCAACACCGGGACCTCGGGGGACGGAGAGTTGCGCCCGACCGCCCGAGGAGGTGTCGTGGAGGAACTGTAGCCCCCCAAGCGGTCTAACGTCGTGTATCCGTTCGAACTTCTCCGGGTGAAAGTTACAGCGTTGTACGTCAGGGTGCACCCGAATGGGTGATCCACTTGCTGTGCACGGGCTGTGACCAGCCAATTCTCCACCGAAGTCGTCGTCCACTTTAAACGCTTCGCTTCGCAAGCGTCGCCACCCCGACCGGGGGTAGTCCCGCAGCCGTCGCGACCAGGGCGCAGAAGGCGTCGGCGTGGGCGGTCAGCTCGCCCGCGTCGTCCGTGGGCGTCCAGGAGGCCCGTAACTCCACGTCATCATCGCGGCGCGGGCCGGCGATGTCCCCGAACCGGACGGACGACGTCTGGGTCACGGTCCCGCCGAGCGCGACGTGCTTCGCGCCGGCCTCCTCCAGGGCCTCGGTCAGCCACGACCACGCGACGACGGGCAGCATCTCGTCGCCGAGCTGCTCGCGTTCCAGCCGTGCCTGGACGAAGCAGACGATCCGGAAGGTGCCCTCCCAGGCGTCCTGCCCGGCCGGGTCGTGCAGCAGGATCAGCCGCCCGGAGGTGTCCGGCTCGTCGAGGTCGTCGGTGCCGTCGCCGCGGTGGCCGATGTCCGCCTCGACACTGAACGCCCACGTGAACGGGGCGAGCCGGGGTGGCGCGTCGAGCGGGCGGAGCACGAGATCCGGGCGCGGTCGGACGGCGGAGAGCGTCGCGACCGCATGACGGAAGACCTCGGGTGGGGCGGGCGCGTCAGGCACGAGCGGGAACTCTAGGTCTGGGGCCCGGACCCAGGGCGCAGGCGCGCCGGGCCGGGCCCTGGACGTGGCCCACCCTGTGGGACACTCCTGACGTCATGACGTCTGCGAATCCCACCCTCACGGCCGCCCCCGCCGCCTCCGTCGTCCCCGTCACCCCCGGGGCCCGCCGGTCGCTGCCGGACTCCGCCTTCCTCGCCGCCACCCGCGGTGAGCGGCCCACGCACCTGCCCGTGTGGTTCATGCGCCAGGCCGGGCGGTCGCTGCCCGAGTACCGGGCCCTGCGCGCGGGCACGGGCATGCTGCAGTCCTGCATGACCCCGGAGCTGACCTGCGAGATCACCCTGCAGCCGGTGCGCCGGCACGGGGTGGACGCCGCGATCCTGTTCAGCGACATCGTGGTGCCGCTGTACGCCGCCGGGATCGGGGTGGACATCGTGGCCGGGACCGGTCCCGTCGTCGCGGAGCCCGTGCGGACCGCGGCGGACGTCGAGCGCATCCCGCGCCTGCGGCCGGAGCAGGTCGCCCCCGTCACGGACGCGATCGGGCTGCTGCTGCGCGAGCTGGGCGACACGCCGCTCATCGGGTTCGCGGGCGCGCCCTTCACCCTCGCGTCGTACCTGGTCGAGGGCGGGCCCAGCAAGAACCACGAACGCACCAAGGCGCTCATGCGCACCGCGCCGGACGTGTGGCACGCGCTGATGAGCAAGCTGTCCGGGATCACCGCGACGTTCCTGGAGCTCCAGGTCGCCGCCGGGGTCGACGCCGTCCAGCTGTTCGACTCCTGGGCGGGCGCGCTCTCCGAGCGGGACTACCGCACCTACGTCCTCCCGCACTCCGCGGTCGTCCTGGGCCGCCTGGCCGGGGCGGGCGTCCCGCGCATCCACTTCGGCGTCGGCACGGGGGAGCTGCTGCCCGCGATGGCGGACGCGGGCACGGACGTCCTCGGCGTGGACTGGCGGACCCCGCTGGACGTAGCTGCCCGCCGCGTCGGCCGCGGCCTGCCGGTGCAGGGCAATCTCGACCCGGCCGTGCTGTTCGCGGACCACGCCTCGATCGAGGCCGAGGTCCGGCGGATCGCCGCCGAGGGCGCCCGCACCCCCGGGCACGTGTTCAACCTGGGGCACGGCGTGCTGCCGCACACGGACCCGGACGTGATCACGCGCACGATCGAGCTCGTCCACGCGCAGCCCGTCTGACCCGGTGAGCGCAGCCCGGATCGCGGTCGTCGGCGGGGGGATCTCCGGTCTCGCCGCCGCGCACCGCCTGCGCACCCTGCTCGGCCCGGAGGCCGAGATCGTCGTCCTGGAACAGCGGGACCGCACCGGTGGCGTCCTGCACACCGTCGAGCTGGCCGGGACGCCGTTCGACGTCGGCGCCGAGGCCTTCCTCACCCGCCGCCCCGAGGTCCCCGCCCTGCTCGAAGAGCTGGGCCTGGCGGACCGGATCGTCCATCCCACCGGGGCGAGCCCGTCGATCCGCGCGGGCGGACGCACGGTGGGGCTCCCGCCGGGGACGATGATGGGCGTCCCGACCTCCCGGGCCCGCCTCGACGACGTGCTGTCCCCGGCCGGTCTCGCCGCCGTCGCCGCCGAGCCGGACCGGCCCCTGGTCTGGGAGCCCGGCACGGACGTGAGCCTCGGCGGCCTGCTCCGCGAGCGCTTCGGCCCGGAGGTCCCCGAACGGCTGACGGACCCGCTGCTCGGTGGCGTCTACGCGGGCCGGGTCGACGCCCTGGGCCTGCGGGCCACCGTCCCCGCCCTCGCCGCCGCCCTCGATGCGGGCGCTTCCTCCCTCACCGCCGCCGCCACCTCCGCCACCTCGCCCCCCGCGGGCCGGGGTTCGGCGGCGCCCGAGCCGGGGTCTGCGGGTCCGGTCTTCGGCGGCATCCGCGGCGGCTACCGGGTCCTGCTCGACGGCCTCGAGTCCGCCTCCGCCGCCACCGTCCGGTTCGGCACCACCGTGCGCTCGCTGGAGCGCCGGGGGGCCGGCTGGCGGCTGGTCCTCGGGCCGACCACGCGACCGGAGGCCCTGGACGTCGACGCCGTGGTGCTCGCCGTCCCCGCGCCGGCGGTCCGGAAGTTGCTCACCGGCCCCGTACCCGCCGCCGCCGCGGCGGCGGGGGAGGTGGAGCTGGCGTCGTCGGTCGTCGTGGCGCTGGCCTACCGGCCCGCCGACGCGGCGGCGCTGCCCCCGACGTCCGGGGTGCTGATCGCCGCGGACGAGCCCCTGGGCATCAAGGCCGCCACGCACTCCTCGAACAAGTGGGCGCACCTGGGCGCGGACGGCCTGGTCCGGCTCCGCGTCTCGACCGGCCGGTTCGGCGAGGCCGCCACCCTGCAGGTCGACGACGACGAGCTCGTCGCCCGCGCGCGGGTGGACCTGGCAACGTTGCACGGCATCACCGCGGCGCCGGTCGAGGCGGTCGTGCAGCGGTGGGGCGGGGGGCTGCCGCAGTACGCGGTCGGGCACCTGGACCGGGTCCGCCGGATCGAGCAGGCGGTCGCGGCCGTCCCCGGGCTGGCCGTCGCGGGGTCGGCGCTGCACGGCGTCGGGGTACCCGCCTGCGTCGCGACGGCGCGGGCCGCGGCCGAGACGATCGCGGCCGTCGTGCAGGTGACGGCGCCGTAGAGCAGTGGGGCCGGGCGAAGTGGGGCCGGGCACGTCGCGGGCGAGGCGAGGTGGATGGCAACATGGACGCCATGGCCCGCCTCGACTACACCGAGCTCAACGCGACGATCCGCTACACCATGTGGTCCGTCTTCCGGGTCGAACCCGGCCGCCTCGATGACGACCGCGCGGCGGCCGCCACCCAGGCCGCGGAGTTCGTGGAGGCGCTGGCCGGCAAGGGCGTCGTCGTGCGCGGCGTCTACGACCTGGCGGGCGTGCGGGCCGACGCGGACTACATGATCTGGTGGCACGCGGACAACCTGGAGGCGCTGCAGGGCGCCTACGCGGACCTGCGCCGCACCACGAGCCTCGGCCGGGCCTCGGTGCCGGTGTGGAGCCAGGTCGCGCTGCACCGCCCGGCGGAGTTCAACAAGAGCCACATCCCGGCGTTCCTGGCCGGTGAGGACCCGAAGCGCTACGTCTGCGTCTACCCGTTCGTCCGCTCGCTCGACTGGTACCTGCTCCCGGACGACGAGCGCCGCACCATGCTCGCGGACCACGGCAAGGCGGCCCGGGGCTTCCCGGACGTCCGGGCCAACACGGTGCCCTCGTTCGCCCTGGGCGACTACGAGTGGATCCTGGCGTTCGAGGCGGACGAGCTGCACCGGATCGTCGATCTCATGCGAGACCTGCGCGCGACCGAGGCCCGCCGGCACGTCCGCGAGGAGGTCCCGTTCTACACCGGGCCGCGGGTCGAGGTCGGGGACCTGCTGGCGACGCTCCCGTAGCCGGGGTCCCGCCGCTCCCACACCGCGAGGGTCTGCTCCGGCAGGCCCTCGTCGTGCGTCCGCTGGAAGTTGTGGCCCCCGCGGCCGAAGGTGCGCAGCACACCGGGGGGTACGAGCGCGTGCGGGACCGGGGTCCAGACGCAGGGCCGCACGTGCACGAGGTCGAGGGCCGCGGCGGCCGCGGAGTCGTCGTAGCGCCACGGCCCGGTCAACCGGCCCAGGTGGTGGACGCCACCCTCGCTGCGCGTCCAGACGAACGCGCCGTCCGGGACCTCGGCGAACCGGCGGAGCCGGGCGGCGGTGCGCTCGTCGTACCCGACCGAGACCCGCGCGACGGCGTCGTCGAGGTCGTCCGGAGCCGGCGTGAGCGCCCCGCCGACCCCGCAGACGCCGACCGCCAACCCGCGGGTCACGCCCGGCGGCACACCGTCGAGACGGGAGCGCATCGGCGCCCGGAAGACGCCGTGCGCGCCCGTCCGCTCGGCGGTCACGCCTTCGGTGCGAGCCTCATCGAGATCGAGTTGATGCAGTAGCGCAGGTCCGTGGGCGTCGGATAGCCCTCACCCTCGAAGACGTGGCCGAGGTGGCTGTGGCAGTTCGCGCACACCACCTCGACCCGGCGCATCCCCAGCGAGGTGTCGACGCGCTCGATCACCGCGTCCGAGTCGCTCGGGCTGAAGAACGACGGCCAGCCGCAGTGCGACTCGAACTTGGTGTCGCTGCGGAAGATCTCGGCGCCGCACGCGCGGCACTCGTAGACCCCCTCCGTCTTGGTGTCCGTGTACTCACCGACGAACGGCCGCTCGGTGCCGGCCTGGCGGAGCACCTGGTACTCCTCGCGGGTCAGCTGCTCGCGCCACTCCGCGTCGGTCTTCCCGACCTTCGCCGGTGGCTCTGTGGCGGACGTCGTCTGCTGACCTCGGTCGAACGATCCCATGCGTCCACGCTAACCCGTCCGTCGCGCCCGCGCCCACGGCCGGGGGATCCCGCTACCGCCGGCTACAGCCAGGTGGTGAGAACGAAGAGCAGGGCCTGCCAGACGGCCCACACCGCGCCGAGCAGCAGCAGCAGGACCATCAGCAGGGCGAACCACCAGCGCAGGCCCTGGGCGCGGTTGGCGGACTCCGCGAAGTCCTTCATCCCGTCCAGGTAGCCCTCGACGGTGTAACCCGGTCGCTGGCGCTGCATCCGGTCCAGGTGCTGGGCGAAGGCGCGGGCCTCCGGGTCGTCCGGATCCAGGCCGATCAGCTCGTCGTCGAAACGGCGCACCCACGGGGGCGGGGAGTCGCTGCGCTTGCGGCGGGCCATTCCGTACAGGGTAGCGGCGGGATCGGGAGGGCAGCGCCGCCCGGGGCCGCGATGGTCAGGCCGGATCGTCGGGGGAGCGCGGTAGGTTCCCCCGCATGGCGGCCAGGACGGTCATTCAGCTCAAGGTCCCCGGACCCGAGGGCGAGCGGGACGTGCGGCTCTCGAGCCCGGACAAGGTCTACTTCCCGCAGCTCGGGATCACCAAGCGGGAGGTGGTCGAGTACTACCTTGCGGTCGCGGAACCGATGCTGCGCGTGCTGAAGGACCGGCCGACGAACCTGAAACGGTTCCCGGACGGCGTCGAGGGCGAGCCGTTCTTCGCCAAGCGCGTGCCGAAGGGCGCGCCGTCCTGGGTCAGGACCGCGCAGGTCACCTTCCCGAGCGGCCGCAAGGCGGACTCGGTGGCGCCGTCCGAGCCCGCGGTGATCGCCTGGGCGGCCAATCTGGGCACCCTGGACTTCCACCCCTGGCCCGTCCGCGCCGCGGACACGGACCGGCCGGACGAGCTGCGGATCGACCTGGACCCCCAGCCCGGCACGGACTTCGCGGACGCGGCGGTCGTCGCCGGCACGCTGAAGGAGGTGCTCGCGGAAGCGGGGCTCGTCGGCTGGCCCAAGACGTCCGGCGGGCGCGGCATCCACGTGTTCTGCAGGATCCGCCCCGAGTGGGACTTCATCGAGGTCCGCCGCGCGGTCATCTCGATCGCCCGCCGGGTCGCGGCGCGGATCCCGGAGAGGGCGACGGTGGACTGGTGGAAGGAGGAGCGCGGCGAGCGGGTCTTCCTGGACTACAACCAGGCCGCGCGGGACCGCACCATCGCGTCCGCCTGGTCGGTCCGCGGGCTCCCGGGCGCGACGGTCTCGATGCCGCTGACCTGGGACGCCCTGACCGAGGTCGATCCCGCGGAGTTCACCCTGCGCACCGTCCCGGACCTGCTGCGCGAGCACGGGGACCCGCACGCGGAGATGGACGCCGCGGTGGGCGGCTGCGAGACGGCGCTGAAGTGGTACACAGAGGACGGGCTGGGCGAGCTGCCCTACCCGCCGGAGTACCCGAAGATGCCGGACGAGCCGATGCGGGTGCAGCCGAGCCGGGCGCGGAAGGCCTGATCCGGTCCGTCAGCGCCGGCCGAGCAGCGCGGCGATCCGCGCCTTGAGGCCCGTGGCGTTGCGGAACCGGCCGCAGCCGCACTGCGCGCAGTCCGTGCCCGCCCGGAAGTGCTCGTGGGCCTCGGATCCGTGGCCGCAGCGGCACGGCGCGCCCGCGGCGACGGGGATCACCGGGGTGGCCGGGACGGTGCACTGCTGCGAAGCGGGGCCGGCGGACGTGCCGGCGGGCTCCGGCGCCGTGCGCTGGGCCGGGATGAAGGCCTCCGGCGTGGTCGTCGTCGTCCCGCTCGTCCCCGTGCTGCCTGTCATCGTGATCCCCGACCTCCTGGTGATTGCGGCGTCACACCGTTCGTCGCGGCGAACCGGGAGAACGTGACTCCGACGCGCACACTTCATCTGAAGTGATGAGGTCGTGATGTACCCAGGTGGGCGCGCCCTCATTCGTCTGCAGAACGCGCCCGGCTCCGCCCCCGTGCACCTTCTGCTCCGCGGAATCCCCCCGGTCGGGCTAATGTCCCCGCACCGCGTGGGGCCACCCGGGTCGCGCTGCGCCAGGACGAGGGGGACCAGATGCGCGAGCGTCGACGGCGTCCCGCCCGGCTCGGGGGACCCCCCGTCCGCGGCGGTGATCGTCGATGAACCTGTTCCAGTACGTCTCCGAACGCTGGGACAGGCTGTCCCTGCAGGCATTGCTGCACGTCAGCGGGGTCGTGCAGTGCACGGTGATCGCCGCGATCATCGGCGTGGTGGTGGGGGTGCTCGTCTACCGCAGCTCCGCCGGCTCCGCCATCGCCACCGCGCTGGCCAGCACCATCCTGACCGTGCCGTCGTTCGCGCTGCTGGGCCTGCTGATCCCGTTCCTCGGGCTCGGCGTCGCCCCGAGCGTCGTGGCGCTCGTGCTCTACGGCCTGCTGCCGATCCTGCGGAACACCATCGTCGGGCTGAACGGGGTGGACCCGGCGGTGACGGACGCGGCCAAGGGCATCGGGATGAGCCGCTTCGGCGTGCTCACGAGGGTGGAGCTGAAGCTCGCCTGGCCCGCGATCCTCACCGGCATGCGCGTCTCGACGCAGATGCTGATGGGCATCGCCGTGATCGCCGCCTACGCCAAGGGCTTCGGCCTCGGCTCCGAGATCTTCTCCGGCCTGACCCGTGCGGGCTCGGCCAACTCGCTCAACCAGGCCCTCGCCGGGACGCTCGGCGTGGTCGTCCTGGCCCTGGTCCTGGACGGTGTGTACGTCCTGATCACCCGCCTGACCGTCTCGAGGGGTGCCCGTGACTGAGACCGCCGCCGCAGAACCCACCGCGCAGAGCGTGTCCGGGGCGGAGATCCGCCTCGAGAACGTCACCAAGCGCTATCCGAACACGAAGGCCCCCGCGGTCGACGAGTTCACCATGACCATCCCCGCCGGCCAGATCGTCGTCTTCGTCGGCCCGTCCGGCTGTGGCAAGACCACGACGATGCGGATGATCAACCGGATGGTCGAGCCGACCTCCGGGATCATCACCATCGGCGGCGAGGACGCCCTCAAGCTCGACGCGGACCAGCTGCGCCGCGGCATCGGCTACGCCATCCAGCAGGCCGGGCTGTTCCCGCACTTCACCGTCGCCCAGAACATTGCGGTGGTGCCGGGCCTGCTGAAGTGGGACAGGAAGCGGATCGACGAACGGGTCGACGAGATGATGGACCTCGTCGGGCTGGACCCCAAGCTGTACCGGGACCGGCTGCCGCGCCAGCTCTCCGGCGGCCAGCAGCAGCGCGTCGGGGTGGCCCGCGCGCTCGCCGCGGACCCGCCGGTGCTGCTCATGGACGAGCCGTTCGGCGCGGTCGACCCGATCACCCGCGGCAACCTCCAGGACGAGCTGCTGCGCCTGCAGGCCGAGCTGGGCAAGACGATCGTCTTCGTCACCCACGACTTCGACGAGGCCGTGAAGCTCGGCGACAAGATCGCGGTGCTGGGGGACCGGTCCTCGATCCAGCAGTACGACACCCCCGACGCGATCCTCGCCAACCCCGCCAACGACACCGTCGCGGGCTTCGTCGGGGCCGGTGCCTCGCTCAAGCAGCTCACGCTGATGCGGGTCCGGGACGTCGAGTACGGCACCGCCGACGACGTGCTGACCGTCAGCCTGGGGGACACGCCCTCCTCGGTGGCCTCGCAGCTCCAGCAGTCGGGACGGACCTACGCGCTCGTCGTCGACGACCGCAGCCGCCCGCAGCGCTGGGTGCACGTGCGGGAGCTCGGCGGGCGCAGCTCGCTCGCGGACACCGGCAAGCCCGTCGGGGACTCGGTGAGCACCCAGTCCACGCTGCAGGACGCCCTGGAGGCGATCCTCACCGAGGGCGGGCGCGCGGTGGTGACCGGCTCGAAGGGCGAGGTCGTCGGGACGATCGACATCACCACCGTCACCGACGTCATCGCCTCGCTGCGGTCCGAACACGGTGTCGAGGACGGTGCCTCATGACGGCCGCCCTCAACCACGGGCTCCCCGGGGTCAGCAGCTCGAGCGCGCTGGAGCGACGGGGGAACGTCACCTCCCGCTCGGACCAGGTGCGGCTCTTCGCCCAGCCCGCGCTGGTCGTCGTGATCGTCGCGGCCGTCGTGATCTGGGCCCTGACCAGCGATCTGAACGCCAACGAGCGCGAGACGCTCAACCTCTCGACGATCCTGACCCTGACCGGGCAGCACATCCTGATCACCCTCGCCGTCACGGTGCTCGTGGTGCTCATCGGGGTGCCGCTCGGGATCGCGCTGACCAGGCCCGGATTCCGGATCGCGGCACCGGTCTTCCTGGTCGTCGCCAACATCGGCCAGGCCGCGCCCGCCCTCGGCGTGATCGTGCTGTTCTTCCTCTGGACGAACATCGAGGGCCTCTGGGCGGTGACGATCCCGCTGGTCTTCTACACGCTGCTGCCGGTCCTGCGGAACACCATGGTGGGCATCCGGCAGGTCGACCCCATGCTGATCGACGCCGCCCGCGGCATCGGCATGTCGTCCGGGGGAGTGCTGCGCCGGGTGGAGCTGCCGCTGGCCGTCCCGCTCATCCTGGCCGGCCTGCGCACGTCGCTCGTGCTGGCGGTCGGCACCGCCACCCTGGCGTTCTTCGTCAACGGCGGCGGTCTCGGTGAGCTCATCGACACCGGCTACAAGCTGCAGCTCAACTCGGTGATGTACGTCGGCGCGGTGCTCGCGATCGGGCTGGCGCTGCTCGTCGACTGGCTCGGCGGCATCGCCGAGCGCGTGCTCGGACCGAGGGGGGTCTCGTGAGGCGCACCCGGACCGCGCTCGCCACGGTCGTGGCGGCGGTGGCCGTCGCGGTCAGCGGCTGCGGGCTCAGCACGAACTCGGCCGTCCCGTTCGACGTCGTGCCCGGTTCGATCACGCCGGTCCCGGGGCTCGAGGGGCTCACGGTCACCGTCGGTTCGAAGGACTTCACGGAGCAGATCCTGCTCGGCTACATGGCCGAGCTGGCGCTGTCCGCGGCCGGGATGAACGTCGTGGACCTGACGAACATCCAGGGCTCGTCGAACTCCCGGCTCGCGCTCAGGACCGGAGACATCGACGTGACCTGGGAGTACTCCGGCACCGGCTGGATCAACTACCTCGGCCACACCGAGCCGATCCCCGACGAGCGGGGCCAGTACGAGGCGGTGCGGGGCGAGGACCTGAACCTCAACGGGATCGCCTGGCTGCCCTACTCGTCGCTGAACAACACCTACGCGTTCGGCACCACGCAGGCCTACGCGCAGCAGCACGGCCTGACGAGCAACTCGGACATGACCGAGTTCCTGACGCAGAACCCGGCGGAGGCGGTCTTCTGCGTGGAGACCGAGTTCGCCAGCCGCCAGGACGGCCTGCCGGGGGCGCAGCGCACCTACGGGTTCCCGACGACCGAGGTCAAGACGTTCGGCACCGGCGCTATCTACGCGGGCATCGCCAACGGCACCTGCAACTTCGGTGAGATCTTCACGACGGACGGCCGGATCGCGGGCCTGAACCTCGCGGTGCTGGAGGACGACAAGAAGTTCTTCCCGCAGTACAACGCCTCGGTGGTGATCCGCGACCAGTGGCTGAAGGAGCATCCGCAGGCCGCGGGCGTCCTGCAGCCGATCGCAGACACGATCGACAACCAGCAGATGATCGAGCTGGGTAAGAAGGTCGACGTCGACGGCGACGACGCGGCGACCGTCGCCAAGGACTGGATGGTGTCGAAGGGCTTCATCAGCCCGGACACGCGCTGAGGGGACGCTGCCCGGCGTGACCCGACGGGGTCAGGCCGGGCAGACCGTCCCGTCGCGGGGGAGCGTGGCGCCGACCAGCGCCCCGGTCACCACCGCCGTGATACACGCGCTGCGCGGGAACGCGCCCGTTCCGGCGCCCTGCCAGCCGACGAACAGGCCGCGGCCCAGCAGCTGCGCCGTCTTCCGCGCGCCCTCCTGGGAGGCGCGCGGGTCCGCCGCGGTGCCCAGCACGAGCACCGGCGGGGCGTCCGCCGGGAGAGCGGCGGGCGGCGCCGGCGCCGCCACCACCGGCCACGGGCCGCAGGCGAGCAGCTGCTGGGCGGCGGCCGTGCCGAACAGGGGATGGTCCGTCCGCCAGGTCTGCGCGAGCCGGGAGACCTCGGGCGGGGTGAGCCGCCGCGCGGTGTCGTTGCAGGACGTGGCCAGCGCGCCGTCGAAGCTGCCCTGCGGGCCGAGCGCGGGCGCGAGCCGGGCCAGCAGCCCCGACGGGTCCCCGGCAGCGGCGGTCGCGATCGCCTGGGCGAGGGCGGGCCATGTCGACGGCTCGGACAGCCCCGCGCGGACCGCGGCCAGGGCCGCGCCGGCGGTGAGCCGGTCCCCGTCCGCCGAGGCCATCGGCTGGGTGCCGAGCTTCGTGAGCAGCGCGCTCACCGTCCCGCGGGGGTCCGGGCCGAGCGGGCAGCCGGGTGCGGACGTGCAGCCGGCTGCGAACGCGTCGAAGGCCGCCTCGGCGGCCGCGGCCCTGGACTCGGCGAGATCGGGCTGGTCCGCCGCGAGACCGGCCGGGTCGTCGAGCACGACGCGCCCCACGGACGTCGGGTGGGCGGACGCCCAGCTCGCGACGGCCGCCGCCCCGTCCCCGACGCCGAGCACGTTCAGCCGGGCGACGCCGAGCGCCACGCGGAGCTGCTCGAGGTCACCGGCCGACGCCGCGGTCCGGTAGGAGGACAGCGCGCCGGAGAGCAGCAGGTAGCAGTCCTGCACGACGGAACGGGACTGCTCGAGCAGCCCGGAGAGCCGCGCCTCGTCGGAGGCGGACGGGCTGGCGTCGACGATCGCCGCGCGGGCGTCCGGCGGGGAGCAGTCCAGCAGGTCGTTCCCGGCGCCGCGCCGGTCCAGGCCGATCAGCGCGAAGGTGGCGAGGATGTCGTCGGGGACCTGCGCGGCGAGCCGCCCGGCGTGCCGGGCCGAGGGGTCCGTGGCGCTGTCCCCGACGACGACGAGCGGCGGCCGGGTGTCCGGCGCATCCGCCGCGCCGACCCGCAGCACCCCGACCCGGGTGTCCCCGAGGGTCGGCTGGTCCCGGTCCACCGGCACCTCGAGCAGGCCGCACCCGGCGGCGAGGTTCCGGCCGGCTGGAACAGCGCCGGCGAGGCCCTGCAGGATGTCCGGCGTGCAGTCCGTGTAGGCGATCGTGGGCCGCTGGTCCTCGAGGTTCGGCAGGACGTCCGGGTCCGGAGGAACGGTGGCCGTCGGGGCGGGGGCGGCGGGCATGTCCGTGCCCCGGACGGCGACCGGCGGCCGCTCCGACGGCCCGACGGTGCACGCCACCAGGCTCCCCACCAGCAGTGACGCGGTGACGAGAGCACGGCCCGCGCGTCGCCGAACCGAAGACACGCGTCAGCCCCTCCCCGCCACCGTTCCACCGACGGGTCCATCTTCGCCTGCGGACGGTGAACACGCCGTGAGCGGGGGCCGATCGCCCCGCGGGACGTGGCTAGTGGGCCGTCCAGCCGCCGTCCTGGGTGAACGAGCTCCCGGTGATCGACGGGGACGCCGGGCCCCAGAGGACCGCCGCCAGCTCGGCGACCTCCGAGGGCTCGATCAACCGCTTCACGGCGACGGGCGTCAGCATGATCTTGGTGACGACCTCGTCCTCGCTGATCCCGTGCACCCGCGCCTGGTCCGCGATCTGCTTCTCGACCAGCGGGGTGCGCACGTACGCGGGGTTGATGCAGTTGCTGGTCACGCCGTGCTCCGCGCCCTCGAGCGCGGTCACCTTGGACAGCCCCTCGAGTCCGTGCTTCGACGCGACGTACGCCGACTTGAACGGGCTGGCCCGCAGCCCGTGCGCGCTGGAGATGTTGACGACCCGGCCCCAGCCGGCCTCGTACATGTGCGGCAGCGACGCGCGGATCAGCCGGAACGGGGCCTCGAGCATGATCGTGAGGATCTGGTGGAAGATCGCCGGGTCGAAGTCCTGGATCGGCGAGACGTGCTGCCGGCCGGCGTTGTTGACCAGTACGTCGATGTCCGACGGCAGCTCGTCGACGGCGTCGAGGTCCGAGAGGTCGCAGGTCACGGCCTCGATGCCGGACACCTCGTCGGCGAGCGCCTTGACGGGGTCCGGCGCGATGTCCACCGCGTAGACCTGGGCGCCGTCGGCGGCGAGGCGGCGGGCGACGGCGGCGCCGATCCCGCTGCCTGCCCCTGTGACCAGTGCTTTCTTGCCGGAGAGGAGTGCTGGCGCAGTCATTGCGCTGACGCTACGCGGCTACCGGCCGGTCACCCCCACGCCGTGGGTCAGGCCACCCGCGGCGCGCTCGCCGCGACGTCGAGCTCCAGCCGGACGGCCACGGGCAGGTGCTCGAGCCCGAGCGAGTCCCGAGCTTCGGCGAGGACGTCCGTCTCCAGCCGCCGACAGACGTCCGCCACGTCCGCCTCATCCGTGATCCACACCGTCACGCGCAGCGCGGGCGCACCCGCGGAGCCGACCACCCGGGCTTTCGCCCGCCCGACGCCGGGCAGCATGGCGGCGCGCTCGGCCACGGCCTCCGCCGCCGCACCCGCACCGACGACGATCGCGGTGTCCGGACCGCCGTCGAGGACCAGGTCCGGGCGCTTCTCGGGACGCAGCGAGCGCACCGCCCATCCGAGCCCGATGACCAGCAACACCACACCGGCGGCGATCGCGACGATCCGCCAGAGCAGCGGCCGCGCGCGCAACGCGTCGACGATCATCGGATCGAGCAGCGGCCGGGACGCGCGGAACTCGCCGAAGACCCCGTAGGCCAGCAGCGCGGTACCGACACCGGCGAGCAGCAGGACCAGCCCGATCAGCCCGGCGACCCAGCGGTCCCCGGCGGCCGAGCGCGCGATCGCCTTGCGGGACCGCTTGCGGACGGCGTGCGGAGCCGGGGCGAGGGCCGTGGGGCCGTCCGGGGCAGGGACGGGGGAGGTGGGGGCGCTCACCGGAGCTCCTTCCGGGTGCGGGTGGAGACGGCGACGCGGGGCCGCCGGACGAGGGGGAGCTCGTCGAGGAGGTCGTCGACGCGCTCGCGGACGGTCGACCGGAGATGGCCACCGTCGCTCGGGTCCGGGCTGGTGAAGCCCTCGGCCATGACGGTCACCTTGCGGGCGGAGGCGCTGACCGTGGCACCGGCGACCTCGTCGGTCGCGCGGACGTGCCGCCCGACGAGCCGGGCGAGCACCCGCGGGCTGGTCGAGACCGTCATCTCCGGGCTCGGCGAGGACAGCGGGACGTCGTGCCGGCGGGCGAGCGCGACGAGCAGCAGGAGCAGCAGGCCGAGCACCGCGACGACGATGCCGATGATCGGGACGGGGTTGTCCGCCCAGGTCAGGCGGGCGAGCGTGGACCGCCAGGCCGACCAGGGCACCACGACGCCGGTGCTGCCGGGCCGCACCCAGGCGGCGACGACCTCGATGATCCCGAGGACGCCGGCCGCGGCGATCGCCAGGCCCAGCAGCGGGGCGAGCAGGCGGAGCAGGATCCGCACGGCGCTCCTCCTTTGCGTGAGAGGGCCGGACCTGCGTCCGGCGTGGTGAAGGGGTCACTGCAGGCGGACCGCGGTCACTGCAGGCGGGATTCGGGAACCTTCTCGCCGCGCAGCCCGGACACGACCACCGCGAGCGACCCGACCCGGTAGCCGGCGATCCGCTCCAGCTCGGACGTGACGGTGGAGCGGATGGCCTCGACCGTCGACCGCACGGGACCGGGGTAGCTGAGCGTGAGCTCGAGCCGGACGTCCACGGTCTCGCCCTTCGCGCTGACCCGGGCCTTCGGACCCGAGTCCCCGACCTCCAGGCCCGCGAGCCGGCGCTCGCGGTGCAGCGTGCCGGGGACCTGGTCCGCGGCGTGCTCGACGATCTTGCGCAACACCGTCGGCGCGATGTCCAGGACGCCGCGCTCGTCCGCGTCCGGCGCCCAGGAGGGCACTGGCACCGCCGCCGGGAGGGTCACCGGTCCCGGCCCCGGCCGAGGACGCCCGAGACGTCCAGCTCGCCGTCGAGGATCCGGCCGACGACCAGGCCGAGGGCCCCGAGCACCAGCACGATGAGGAAGGCGCCGAATCCGCCGAAGGCGCCGGCGGCACCGAGGATGAGACCCGCCAGCAGGCCGGTCTGGGTCGCGTTCATCTAGCTCTCCTGGGAATGAGGGGGCCGGTCGACGCGGGTGCGGTTCCGGCGCTTGACGGTCCGGATCGCGGCCACGGCGACCCGGACGGGGAAGGGGAGGCCGCGGACGACCTCGATGGGGGCGTCGTAGCGCCTGTTCTCGTTCTTCCTGTTCTCCCGGGCCTGCGCGCGCAGCCGCGCGAGCCCGGCCACGAAGAAGCCGGGGTCGCCGCCGCGGTCCGGGTGGTGGTCGCGGACGAACGCCCGGTAGGCCGCCCGCTCCTCCTCGTTCATGCCCTCCGGCTCGCGCACGGCGGTCAGGGTCCGATCTCGACGACGGCGCCGGGACCGGTGTCGCCGCGCAGGACGACGTCGGAGACGGTGATGTCGACCGCCGCCCCGCCGCACAGCGTCGCGACGTCACGGCGGATGCCGCGCACGATCTCCGGGAACGGGTGGTCGGCGTAGAGCACGACCGCCACCTCGACCGGCTCGTCGCCCTGCCCGATCCGGACGCCGACGAGGCGCCTGCCGGGCAGGTAGGTGGCGACCGCACCGAACACGCCGCCGTCGAGGCGCGCGACCGCCGGGTTGGCGGCGACCACGGCCGCCACCTGCCGGGCCAGCTCGGCCGGGTCGGGCGGGGCAGTGGGGAGGGATGCGGACACCGTGCTGACTCCTTCCGGGCCGGCTCCTCGTTGGCCGGGTCCCGTCACTCGACGCGGGACGGGACGGCCACGGCCGGGAGCTCCTCGCCGCCGTTGTCCTCGTTCGGCAGGTGGATGTCGTTGACCGCGATGTTGACCTCGATGACCTCGAGGCCGGTCATCCGCTCGACGGCGCTGATCACGTTACGGCGCACGGCGCGGGCCAGCTCGACGATCGACGCGCCGTACTCGACGACGATGTCCAGGTCCACGGCCGCCTGCTTCTCGCCGACCTCGACCTGCACGCCCGCGACGTTCGACGCGCCGGTGCCGCCGCCGGGGATGCGCTCGCGGAGGGCGCCGAAGGTGCGGGAGATGCCGCCGCCCATCGAGTGCACGCCGGAGATCTCGCGCGCCGCGATACCGGCGATCTTCTGGACGACGGAGGCGGCGATCGTGGTGCGGCCCTGGGCGGTGTCCTCCGCCAGCCGGCTGGGCGAGCCCGCCGCTCCGGTCGGTGTCGCGGTGGTCGTGGTCGCGGCTGCTGCGGTGCCGGTGGTGCTGCTCATGCTGCGCTCCTCGTCGTCCTGGGCGTGTCCGGCCCGGTCGGTGACCCGGCCTTTCCCACGTCTGACGTTCCTACCCGCACCCGGCTCACGCCAAGTCACCCGATCGGAGGGTCACCGGTGCCCCTACTCCTGGTCACGGGCGCGGACATAGCGGAGCAGGAG
This sequence comes from Pseudonocardia sp., assembly GCF_025465255.1. Classification (GTDB taxonomy): domain Bacteria; phylum Actinomycetota; class Actinomycetes; order Mycobacteriales; family Pseudonocardiaceae; genus Pseudonocardia. The sequence goes on along the minus strand of NZ_JAODNI010000014.1, from coordinate 24,909 downwards.
CACGCCGTCGTCCTCGAGAAGGGCGACGGGCCGCATGGCGCGCGGCGGCCCGCCCGGCCCGTGGGAGATCCGGCCCGCGCCGCCGCCGACCAGCAGGGGAGCGGCGGTGAGACACAGCTCGTCGACGGCGTCCGCGGCGATCAGGTCGCCGTGCAGGCCGGGACCGCCCTCGCAGAGGACCTTCCGCAGCCCGCGCCGGTCCAGCTCGGCGAGCAGGGTGGGCGGGGTCAGGTCGTCGAGCACCGCGACGTCCCCGCCCGCCGCCGTGATCGCCGCCCGGCGCCCGGGGTCGGCGGCCGCGGTGGTGAGGACGATCGGCGCGACGGCGGTGTCGGTGAACAGCGGACTCGCGGGGTCGAGGTCCGCGGAGCCGGTGACGACGGCGATCGGCGGCGGTGCGTCCCGGCCGAACCCCGGCTTGCGGGCCCCGCGATAGTTCTCCGCCCGGACCGTCCCCGCCCCCACGAGGATGACGTCGGCGAGCCGCCGCAACGTCCCGAACACCCGCTTGTCCGCGGGGGAGCCCAGGCCACCGGACAGCCCGTCGACGGACACCGCGCCGTCGAGGCTCGACACGAAGTTGACCCGCACCCAGGGCCGCGCGAGCTCGGCGGGATAGGCGTAGAGGCCGGGGAGGGCGCAGGCATCGACGGGGGTGCCGTCGGTCAGGTTCCGCACGAGGCCATCCCAGCACGGCCGGGCCCTGCGAGTGCGCCCGTGCCGCAGGCGCGCCGGGGTCCTGTCGTCGGACCTTTGCTCTGCGCACACCCACGCAACCGATTGCCTGCAACGCATGTGAGAGGGAAATGAGCGCTGCCGCATCACTTCTGAGCAGCGCTCATGTTCCTCTCACGCCCGATCCCCGCGCCGCGGTGCGTGGGTGTGCGCAGGGCAAGGGTGCGGCGGGCGGATCGGACGGCCGGGCCCGTCGGCGCGGGGCCGACGGGTCAGGGCAGTGCCGTGTAGCGGCGCAGGCGCTCCTCGTCCGACGTCCGCGGGCAGGTCGAGCACGACGCCTCGGGGTCCGCCGGGCCCTCCGGGCACACCCGGTAGTAGAAGCAGCAGGAGAGCCGGCGGCGGGTGAGCCACTCCCGGTCGTGCCCGTCGACGATCCTGCGCAGCGCGCTCCGCTCCGCGAACTCCACGGCGCCGCCCGGCAGCACCTGCCCTCCCTCGAGGATCGCCGTCGCGGGGTCCGTGGGGCGGGTCGTCCCGTCCGCCGCGCGCCACAGGCCGGTGTCCAGCCCATCGAAGAAGGCGCCGAGCAGCGCGCGCCGGGGGAGCGGCGAGGCCGGGCGGTAGCCGGCCAGGAAGGCGTCCGCGTGCGCGCGGACCTCGGCGCGCAGCGTCGCTGCCAGCGCGTCGACGTCCGGGACGACGGTCGCGAGCGGATGTGCGGCCTCCGGGTCGTCGGGCAGGCACCGGAACCGCTCGTCGAGCAGGGCGTAGGCGTCCGGGATCGGGTTGCCGGGCTCGCGGTGGAACGCGAGCGAGGACGGATCGAGCCGCGGGACCCGGCGGGCGTGCCGGAAGAAGGCCGCGCCCACGGTCCCGACGACCCCGGCGTACCAGTGCAGGACGTACGCGCTCGCGGTCGCCGGGTGGGCCGTGCCGTACCAGCCGGGCAGCGCCTCGAAGGTGGCCGACTCCCAGGCCGGCACGTCGACGTCGGCGCACACCGTCCAGCCCGGCCCCGAGGTGCTGTGCATCCCGACGGGGACGCCGGCCGGACGCTGCATCACGACCGCGGCGGTGCGCGTCAACGGGGTGGGGGAGACCTGGGCGACGCTCATCGCGGGTAAGGCTACCCTCACTTCATCTCAGCCGAGCAGGGTGTCCTTCTTTAGTTGGAGGCTTACCTCACTTAGGGTGGGTTGCACGGCGCCGTCAGGGCGTCGGGCGGGAGAGCCAGAGGAGGTTCCGGAGTGACGACCATCGCGGCGACGCCCCCGGGGCAGCCCCGGGCGAGGCCCGTCCGGCGGAGCCCGCTGCGCCGCCGCCGGCTCGTCGGCCTGCTCGTGCTGCTCGTCCTGCTGGTGGCGGCCTGCTTCGCCAGCGTCGCTCTCGGGACCAAGATCATCCCGTTCCCGCAGGTGTGGAGCGCGCTGTTCGCCCCCACCGGCACCGAGGACGACATCGTCGTCCGCGCGCTGCGGATCCCGCGGACGGTCCTCGGCGTCCTCGTCGGAATCGCCCTGGGCCTGGCGGGTGCGCTGATCCAGGGCCACACCCGCAACCCGCTCGCGGACCCCGGCCTGCTCGGGGTGAACGCGGGGTCGGCGTTCTTCGTGGTCCTGGGCATCTACCTGTTCGGCGTGACCAGCCTCCTCGGCTACGTCTGGTTCGCCTTCGCGGGCGCCCTCGTCGCGAGCGTCGTGGTGTTCACCCTGGGCTCGATGGGTCGGGGCGGCTCGACGCCGGTGACGCTGGCCCTCGCGGGCGCGGCGCTGACGTTCCTCCTCAACGCGCTGGTGTCGGCGGTCGTCCTGATCGACACGGACACCCTCGACGCCTACCGCTTCTGGAACGTCGGTTCGCTCGCCGGGCGGGACGGGTCGATCGCCGGCCAGGTCGTCGGGTTCCTCGCGGTGGGCGCGGTCCTCGGCCTCGCGAGCGCCCCGGGGCTCAACGCCCTGTCCCTGGGGGACGACGTGGCGCGCTCGCTCGGGCTCTCCGTGCGCCGCACCCGGGTGCTCGGCATCGTCGCGATCACCCTGCTGGCCGGCGGCGCGACCGCCGCCTGCGGGCCGATCGCGTTCGTCGGGCTGGTGGTGCCGCATGTCGTCCGCGCGTTCACCGGCCCGGACCACCGCTGGCTGCTGCCCGCGTCCGGGCTGCTCGGCGCGGTGCTGCTGCTGGCCGCGGACGTCCTCGGCCGGGTCGTCGCGAGACCCGGCGAGCTGCAGGTGGGCATCGTCCTCGCGCTGGTCGGGGCGCCGTTCTTCATCGCCCTGGTCCGCCTCCGGAAGATGGTGGCGGTGTGAGCACGGCGGTCCGCCGCGACCCGCCCCGGGTCCCGGGCCGCGTGCCCTTCCGCGCCGCCGGGTTCTCCGCCGTGTGGCGCCCCCGCACCGCGCTGGTGATCGCCGTCGGGCTGGTCGTGCTCGTCCTCGCGATGGCCGTGAACATCGGCCGCGGCGAGTTCCCGATCAGCATCCCCGAGGTCCTCGCGGTCCTGGCCGGCGGCGGCGATCCCGGCCAGCGGTTCATCGTGCTGGAGCTGCGGCTGCCCCGCTCGCTCACCGGGGCGCTGGTCGGGGCGGCCCTGGCGGTCTCGGGCGCGATCACGCAGGCGATTGCGCGCAACCCGTTGGCCAGCCCGGACATCATCGGCATCACCTGGGGCGCGAGCGCCGCGGCCGTGGCGGTGATCGTGCTCGGCGGGTCCGCGGGCTCGGTCGTGGGGCTGCTCGCGACCACCGGGCTGCCGATCGCCGCCCTGCTCGGCGGCCTCGTCTCGGCGGCCCTGATCTTCGGCCTGGCCTGGCGCAAGGGCGTGCAGGGCTTCCGGCTGGTGCTGGTCGGCATCGGGATCAACGCCGCGCTCGTCGCGCTGGTCAACTGGCTGCTGATCGTCGCCCAGATCTACGAGGCGGCCCGCGCGCAGGTGTGGCTCAACGGCAGCCTCAACGCGCGGGGCTGGGAGCACGTGCTCCCGGTCGGCGTCGCGCTGGCGATCCTGGTGCCCGCGGCGCTGATCCTCGGCTTCGTGCTCGGCGGCCTCCAGTTCGGCGACGACACCGCCCGCGGCCTGGGCATCCGGGTCGACCTGACCCGGACCGGGCTGCTGCTCGTGGCCGTCGGGCTGGCCGGGATCGCGACGGCGTCCGCCGGGCCGATCGCGTTCGTCGCGCTGGTCTCGCCGCAGATCGCGCAACGGCTGGTCCGCTCGGCCCGGCCGCCGCTCGGCGCGTCGCTGGTGATCGGCGCCGCGCTGACCGTCGTCGCGGACGTCGTGGCGCGGACCGCGTTCGGTGGGGTGGAGCTCCCGGTCGGCATCGTCACCGCCGTCCTCGGTGCCCCGTACCTGCTCTACCTGCTCGTTCGCCAAGGCCGGGAGGCACGCGCATGACCAGCTCCACCACCGCCCCCGACGTGGACACCGCGCCCCACCCGCTCGCCGGCACGGCCCGGCTCCGGGCCGAGGGCCTCCGCCTGGGCTACGGCGACCGCGTGGTCGTGGACCATCTCGACCTCGAGGTCCTGCACGGGACGATCACGGCGGTGATCGGGCCCAACGGCTGCGGGAAGTCCACGATGCTGCGCGCGCTCGGCCGGCTGCTGGCGCCGTCGAAGGGGCACGTCCTGCTCGATGGCAGGCGCATCGACCGGATGCCCACCAAGGAGGTCGCCACGATCCTGGGCATCCTGCCCCAGGCCCCGAGCGCCCCCGAGGGGCTGACCGTCGGGGACCTCGTCGCCCGCGGCCGGCACCCGCACCAGACCTGGTACCGCCAGTGGTCGTCCGACGACGAGGACGCCGTCGCCGAGGCCCTGGAGTGGACGGGGATCGCGGACCTCGCCGAGCGCCCCCTGGACGAGCTGTCCGGCGGACAGCGGCAGCGCGCCTGGATCTCGATGGCGCTGGCGCAGGGCACGGACGTGCTGCTGCTGGACGAGCCGACGACGTTCCTCGACCTCGCCCACCAGGTCGAGGTGCTGGAGCTGGTGCGCCGGCTGCACGACGAGGCGGGCCGCACCGTCGTCATGGTCCTGCACGACCTGAACCTCGCCGCGCGCTACTCCGACCGGCTCGTGGCGATGAAGGACGGGCGGATCGTCAAGGCCGGGGAACCCGGCGACGTCCTCACCGAGCCGCTGCTCTCCGAGGTCTTCGGGCTCGACGCCCGGGTCATCCCGGACCCGGTGGCCGGAACCCCGCTCGTCGTCCCGATCGGCACCCGCACCACCGCCTGAACGCGCGGAGCCGGGGCGCCTATGATCCACGGTCGGTAGGGTTCGCGCATGGCGAGCGTGCGTGACCGGTTTCGGGTTCCGCAGGGCCCGGTCGACCTCGCGGCGATCGACCCCCGCGGTCGACCGATCGGGCCGAAGGACAAGGCCGCCGCGGCGAAGGCCATGGCCGAGCTGGGCAGCCGGCTCGACACGCGGCAGGAGACCCTCTTCGCCGAGGGCGTCGGCGGCGGGACGCGCTCCCTGCTGCTCGTGCTGCAGGGCATGGACACCTCCGGCAAGGGCGGCGTGATCAGCCACGTCGTCGGCCTGATGAACCCGCAGGGTGTGCGCATCGCGTCGTTCAAGAAGCCGACGCCGGAGGAGCGCCGCCACCACTTCCTCTGGCGGATCCGCAAGCAGGTCCCCGAACCCGGCCGGATCGGCGTCTTCGACCGCTCCCACTACGAGGACGTGCTGGTCGTGCGGGTGGACGGGCTGGTCCCCGAGGACGTGTGGCAGGCCCGCTACGCCGAGATCCGCGAGTTCGAGGCCGAGCTGGCGGCCACGGGCGTCAGGATCGTGAAGTGCATGCTGCACATCTCGCCGGAGGAGCAGGCCGAGCGGCTGCTGGCCCGCCTGGAGGACCCGCAGAAGCGCTGGAAGTACAACCCGGGGGACCTCGACGCCCGCGCGAAGTGGCCGGCGTACCAGGAGGCGTACGCCGCGGCCCTGGAACTGTGCGACTCCGACGTCGCCCCCTGGTACGTCGTGCCGTCGGACCGCAAGTGGTACCGCAACTGGGCGGTCGCGGCGATCCTCGCCGAGACCCTGGACGAGATGGCGCCCGTCTCCCCGCCCCCGGACTACGACGTGGCGACGGAACGAACCCGACTGCTCCGGCTCACGAACCCTGGGTCGTGATCTCCCACGCCCGCGAGCCGCGGCGCCTCCCCCGTCGGGTCGCGGTCCTCCTGTCCGGTGCTGCGCTCGTAGTCGTTCTCGCGGGGTGCTCGAGCGGTGAATCCGCTCCGGTCGCCCCGCTGCCGCCCACGACCGTGGCCGGCCCGGCCGACGCCGATCCCGACAGGGTCGCCTGCGCCCGGCACGCCGAGTCCGGCGCCCTGGTCCGCCGGGTCGTCGCCGAGATCGAGAAGGGCCCCGTGCTGCCGGCGGGGGTCGCGATCATCCTGGTGGGCAGCCGGTCCGGCTACGGGACACCCGGTTCGACGGACCCCTCGCTCACCGCGGCGCTGCAGGAGGTCGGGGCCGCCATCGACGACCTGGACCGGCAGGGACACGCGAAGCTCCCGCCCGGCGGGGACGTCGCGACGAGCAAGGTCGCCCTGGACCCGACCCGGACCATCGCGGCCCTCGACGCCGCCGACGCGGCGTGCGCCGGGAGGTAGGCCCTACGTCAGGAGCGGGTGCAGGATCCAGAACGAGACGGCGGCGCAGAGCCCGGCGGCCGGCAGCGTCAGTACCCAGGCGACGGCGATGTTCCCCGCGACGCCCCAGCGCACCGCCGAGAGCCGCTTGGTGGCCCCCACGCCGAGGATCGCGGAGGTGATCGTCTGGGTCGTGGAGATCGGCGCCGCGAAGACGAACGCCGTCGTGTACAGGATGGACGACGCCGTCGCCTCGGCCGCGAACCCGCGCGGCGGGTCCAGGTCGATGATCCGCCGGCCCAGCGTCCGCATGATCCGCCAGCCGCCCGAGTAGGTGCCCGCGGACAGGGCGCCGGCGGAGATCAGGATGACCCACCACGGCACGTCGGTGCCCTGGTGGAAACCGCCCACGACGAGCGCCAGCACGATCACGCCCATCGTCTTCTGGGCGTCCTGCAGGCCGTGGCCCAGCGCCATCGCGGCGGCGGAGACCGTCTGCGCGGTCCGGAAGCCGCGGTTGACCTTCGTCGGCCGGCTGTCCTTGAAGATCCAGAGCAGCGCGATCATCACGATGCCCGCCAGCAGGAAGCCGACGACGGGGGAGACCAGCATCGGGATGATCACCTTCTCCAGCACCCCGCCCCACTTCACGGTGTTGGCCGAGGCCAGCGCCGCGCCGACCAGGCCGCCGATGAGCGCGTGCGACGAGGAGGAGGGCAGCCCGAAGTACCAGGTGATCAGGTTCCAGATGATCGCCCCGATCAGCGCGCAGAGCACCACGATCAGGCCGGAGAGGCCCTGTGGGGCCTGGATGATCCCGCTGCCGACCGTCGACGCGACCGACGTCCCGAGGAACGCGCCGAACAGGTTCATCACCGCCGCCATCAGCAGCGCGGCCTTGGGGGACAGCGCCCGGGTGGAAACGGAGGTGGCGATCGCGTTCGCGGCGTCGTGGAAGCCGTTGGTGTAGTCGAACCCGACGGCGACGACGATCACCACCAGGACGGCGATGAGCTCTCCACTCATCACGCTTCCTTGACGGCGATGCTCTCGACCGTATTGGCCACCGTCTCGAACGCGTCCGCCGCGTCCTCGAGGGTGTCCACGACCTCCTTGAGCTTGATCACCTCGAGCACCGCCGACGGGTCGGTGATCGGCTGCTCGGGGGAGAGCAGGGCGGAGAGGACCTGGTGGTAGGCCCGGTCCCCCTCGTCCTCCAGGGAGTTGACGTGGATCGTGTACTCGTGCAGCTGGTCCACCTTCTCCAGCTTGGGCATCGCCTCGGCCGTGGCCGCGGCGGCGCGCTGCAGCACGTCGACCTGGGTGGCCATGCCCGGCGGGAGGGCCCCGAGCCGGTAGAGCACGATCCGGTCCGCGGCCTCCTCGATCGCGTCGATGACGTCGTCGAGGGAAGAGGCGAGACGGTAGATGTCCTCCCGGTCGAAGGGCGTCACGAACACCGAGTTCAGCTTCACCATGATCTCGTGGGTGACGTCGTCACCCGCGTTCTCGGCGTCCTTGATCCGGCGCGCGAGCTCGACGCGCGCCTCCGGTTCGGCGGCGACGAGCTTCGCCAGCTCGTCCGCGGCGACGACGATGTTCTCGGCGGCGCGGGTGAAGAGCGGGTAGAAGCCACGTTCGTGCGGCGTCAACCTGAAGGCCATGCGGGAGTTTCTACCCGTTCACCGTTCCGCCGCGCGCAGCGGGCGTCATCCGATGAGCGACCGGCCGATGATCTCCTTCATGATCTCGTTGGTGCCGCCGTAGATCGCCTGCACGCGCGAGTCCACGAAGGCCTTGGCGATCGGGTACTCGAGCATGTAGCCGTAGCCGCCGTGCAGCTGCACGCAGCGGTCGACGACCCGCTTGAGCAGGTCCGACGTCCACCACTTGGCCTTGGCGGCGTCCGGTACGGAGAGCTCCCCGGCGACGTGCTCGGTGAGGCAGCGGTCGACGAACACCCGGGCGATCGTGATCTCGGTGTCCATCTCGGCCAGCTCGAAGCGGGTGTTCTGGAACTTCGCCACGCTGCGGCCGAACGCCGTGCGCTCCTTCGTGTACTCCAGGGTGTGCCGCAGGGCCGCCTCGGCGCCGGCCACGGACGCCACGGCGATCGAGAGCCGTTCCTGGGCGAGGTTCTGCATCAGGTAGATGAAGCCCTGGCCGATGTCACCGAGGACGTTGGCGGCCGGGACCCGGACGTCGGTGAAGCTGAGCTCCGCCGTGTCCTGCGCCTTCATCCCGACCTTCTTCAGCCGGCGCCCGCGCTCGAACCCGGGCATCCCGCGCTCGACGACGAGCAGGCTGAACCCGCGTGCGCCCGCCTCCGGGTCGGTCCGGGCGACGACGACGACCAGGTCCGCGAGGATGCCGTTGGTGATGAAGGTCTTGGCGCCGTTGAGGATCCACTCGTCGCCCTCGAGGCGGGCGTTGGTCTGGATGCCCTGCAGGTCCGAGCCGGTGCCGGGCTCCGTCATCGCGATGGCGGTGACGATGTCCCCGGAGCAGAAGCCCGGCAGCCAGCGCTTCTTCTGCTCGTCGTTCGCGAGCCGCAGGAGGTAGGGCGCGACGACGTCGTTCTGCAGCGGGAAGCCGATGCCGCTGGCGCCCGCGGCGACCAGCTCCTCGGTGAGGATCGCGTTGTAGCGGAAGTCCGTGCTGCCGCCCCCGCCGAACTCCTCGGGGACGTCCATCCCCAGGAGGCCCGCCTTCCCGGCCGCGCGCCAGACCTCACGGTCGACCTGGCCGTCCTCCTCCCACTGGTCGTGGAACGGGACGATCTCCTTGGCGGTGAAGGTCCGGGCCAGGTCACGAAACGCGTCGTGATCGGCATCGAAGATGTCGCGCTGCATGGCCGCAGTGTCACATACCCGTGAGTAACTTCGATCGGGACTCGCGGGCCAGCCGTGGCCTGAGCAGGCCGCTACGCTGCACCGATGCAGCGCCGAGCTCTGATCGGCCGCGTCCTCGGCGGCGTCCCCACGGTCGCCGCGAACGTGTGGGACTCCACCGTCGCGGGCGGGGTCGCGGACCTGCGCCGGATGCCGCGCACCGAGATCGCGCGGGAGCCGGGCGGGGTCCTGTACCGCTACGACCCGGTCCCCGGCGCGGGCGAGCGCGGCCCGCCGGTGGTCCTGATCCCGCCGCTGGGGGCTCCGGACTTCGCCTACGACCTGCGCCGCGGCTGCTCCCTCGTGGAGCACCTGCTGCTCGGCGGGCGCCGGGTGTACCTCGTGGACTACGGTCCCATCTCCTTCGCCGAGCGCGGCCTGGGCCTCGAGCACTGGGTCGACGGCGTGGTGCCCCGGACGCTCCGCCGGGTCTCCGACGAGGTGGGAGAGCCGGTCCACGTCGTCGCGTGGTCGCTCGGCGGGATCTTCGCGATGCTCGCGCTGGCGGCGGCGAGCGAGGCGGGGGAACCGCTGCCCGTCCGGTCGGTGACGACGATCGGCAGCCCCGTCGACATCGCGGCGGTCCCGCTGGTGGCGCCGCTGCGCCCGCTCGCCGAGGTGGCCGGGGGGCGGCTCGTCTCGGCGCTCTACCAGGCCGCCGGCAGCTTCCCCGCCCCGATCGTGAGCTGGGCGTTCCACCTGGCCACGGTCGACCGGCTGTTCACGAAACCGCTGGTCGTGCTCTCCCGCCTGGACGACCGGGACACCCTCGCCCAGATCGAGGCCGTCGACCACATGATGAACAACATGCACGGTTACCCGGGTCGGGTGTTCGGGCAGCTGTACCACCTGCTGCTGCGCAGCAACGACCTCGCCGCCGGCAGCCTCGACCTCGCAGGCCGCACGGTGAAGCTCTCGGCGGTCGACGTCCCGGCCCTGGTCGTCGCGGGGCGGAACGACGTGATCGCGCCGCTGAAGGCGGTGCACCGGACCGTCGAGCTCCTCAGCGGTTCTCCCGAGGTCCGGTTCGAGACCGCCCCGGGCGGCCATCTCGGGGTCCTGACCGGCCGGAAGGCCCGCACGACGACCTGGCCCGCGCTGGACGCGTTCCTGGACTCGCATTGATGGGCACACTGGGGCCATGCGTCATCTCGAGGACCTCGGCACCGCGTCCCCCTACTCCGTCATCGGCCTCGGCACCTGGCAGTTCGGGTCCCGGGAGTGGGGCTACGGGGACGACTTCGAGGCGGAGGCGGGCCGGATCGTGGCCCGGGCCCGCGAGCTGGGCGTCACCGTGTTCGACACCGCCGAGATCTACGGCTTCGGGCGCAGCGAGCGAATCCTCGGCAAGGCCCTGAAGGAGACCGGCGGGACGGACGGGCTCGTTGTCGCGACGAAGATCTTCCCGGTCCTGCCGACGGCGGCGGTGGTGCAGCAGCGGGCGATCGCCAGCGCCCAGCGGCTCGGGGTGCGGACCATCGACCTCTACCAGGTGCACCAGCCCAACCCGCTGGTCTCCGACGGCACGACGATGCGCGGCATGCGGGCGCTCCGCGACGTCGGCCTGATCCGGGAGGTCGGCGTCTCCAACTACTCCTTGAAGCGCTGGAAGTCGGCCGAGGTCAAGCTCGGCTCGCGGCTGCTGTCCAACCAGGTGCAGTTCTCGATGGTCTCCCGCGCGCCGATGGCGGAGATGCTGCCGTGGGCGCAGCGGACCGGCCACGTCGTGATCGCCTACAGCCCGCTCGGCCAGGGCCTGCTGTCCGGGCGCTACGACGCGGACCACCGCCCGACCAACGGCGTCCGCACCACCAACGCGATGTTCCTGCCGGAGAACCTGGACGCGGCCAGGCCCATGTTGGACACCCTGCGGGACATCGGCTCGGCGCACGACGCGTCGCCGTCGCAGATCGCGCTGGCCTGGACGGTGAGCTTCCCGAACGTCGTCGCGATCCCCGGGGCGTCGAGCGTCGCGCAGCTGGAGAGCAACGCCGCGGCGGGGGACATCCGGCTGACGGACGACGAGGTGACCGCCCTGACGGCCGCCGCGGAGGCGTTCCAACCGGTCACCGGCTTCCCGGCCATCCCCAAGCTGGTAGCGGCCCGCCGGCGGTCCTGAGTGCCCGGAATGCCGGGTAAGGCGCTTTTCGTGACGCAACGGAGTGACGTACGCCTGTCCATCAGGGACTGACGGGACGCGGCTCGCAGGTCTAGCGTTGATCCGTGAGCTCGGTCGTGACGAACAGACAGGACGGTGCTCGGGCTACCCATGACGCCGTCGTGGCGGACCTGGTCCGCCGCTACCGCGAGGTACCCCGGGGCATCCGCGTCCGGCTCGGCAAGCGGACGTCGAACCTCTTCCGCTTCGGCGACGCCCCTTCCACGGACGTCGTCCTCCTGGACACCTCGGCCCTGACCGGCGTCGTCTCGGTGGATCCCGTGGCCCGGACCGCGGACGTGCAGGGCATGTGCACCTACGAGACCCTCGTCGACGCGACGCTGGCGCACGGGCTGATGCCGCTCGTCGTCCCGCAGCTGAAGACGATCACCCTCGGCGGGGCCGTGACCGGGCTCGGCATCGAGTCGACGTCGTTCCGCCACGGCCTGCCGCACGAGTCCGTCCTGGAGATGGACGTGCTGACGCCGTCGGGCGAGCTGGTCACGGCCGCTCCGGGCGGCGAACACGCCGATCTCTACGACGCCTTCGCCAACTCATACGGCACCCTCGGCTACGCGCTGCGGCTGCGGATCGAGCTGCAGCCCGTCGCGCCGTACGTGAAGCTGACGCACCACCGCTACGGGGACTCCGCGGCCACCACCGCCGGCATCGTCGCCCTCGCGGACCCCGAAGGCCCGATCGACTTCCTGGACGGGACCGTCTTCGACGCCGGCGAGCAGTACCTGACCGTCGGGGAGTTCGTCGACGAGCCGATGCCCGGCGCGCAGGTCTCGGACTACACCGGCCGGCACATCTACTACCGCTCGCTGCAGCGCCGCCCGGTCGACCACCTGACCACGCACGACTACCTGTGGCGCTGGGACACGGACTGGTTCTGGTGCTCGCGGGCCTTCGGCGTGCAGAACCCGCTGGTCCGCCGGGTGTGGCCGGGCCGCTACCGGCGCTCGGACGTCTACCGCCGGCTCGTCGCGCTGGACCAGAGGCACGGGGCCAGCAACGCGGTCCGCCGGGCTCTGGGCCGTCCCGAGGAGGAGATGGTCGTCCAGGACGTCGAGATCCCGGTGGAGCGGCTGCCGGAGTTCCTGGAGGCGTTCGACCGGGAGGTCGGGATCTCCCCGGTCTGGCTGTGCCCGCTGCGGCTGCGCGGGCAGAAGGTCTGGCAGCTCTACCCGATGGAGCCGGACCGGCTCTACGTCAACGTCGGTTTCTGGTCGTCCGTGGCGATCGCCGGGAAGCCGGACGCGCACAACCGGTTCGTCGAGGAGCTGGTCGGGAGCCTCGACGGGCACAAGTCGCTGTACTCCACAGTGCATTACGACCAGCATGAGTTCTGGGAACGGTACAACGGCGCGGCGTACCGTGCCGTCAAACAGCGGTACGACCCGGACGGTCGGCTGCCGGATCTGTACACGAAGGTCTCCGGGGCGGGGGGAACGAGCAGATGAGTCAGAAGATGAGAGTCGCCGACGTGTTCGCCGGGGTGATCGGCGAGAACGCGCCCGTGCGGGTGATCGGCTACGACGGCAGCAAGACCGGGCCGGACGACGCCGAGGTGGCGCTGCGCGTCGAGTCGCCGCGGGCGCTGGCCCGGCTGGTGTCGGCTCCCGGCTCCCTGGGCCTGGCCCGGGCGTACGTGACGGGCGAGATCGAGGTCGAGGGCGACCTGTTCGTCGCGCTCTCCGCACTCGCGGACGTCACGCTGCACTCGGTCTCCAGGGCCGAGGCGGCGAGGATGGTCCGTCGGCTCCTCCCTCTGTGGCTCAAGCACCGCCCGTCCCCACCGGACCTGGAGGCCCGCCCGCGAGGGCGGCTGCACTCCAAGCGCCGGGACAGCCAGGCCATCTCGCACCACTACGACGTCTCGAACACCTTCTACGAGTGGGTGCTCGGCCCGTCGATGACCTACACCTGCGCGGTCTACCCGAGCGCGACGTCCACGCTCGAGGAGGCCCAGGCCACCAAGTACGAGCTGGTCGCGAACAAGCTGGACCTGCAGCCCGGCATGCGGCTGCTGGACGTCGGCTGCGGCTGGGGCGGCATGGTCATGCACGCCGCCGCCGAGCACGGCGTCAAGGCACTGGGCGTCACGCTGTCCCGTGAGCAGGCCGCGTGGGCGCAGGCGGCCATCGAGCGGCGCGGCCTCGGTGACCTCGCCGAGGTCCGCCACCTGGACTACCGGGACGTCCCGGAGACGAACTTCGACGCCGTCAGCTCCATCGGGCTCACCGAGCACATCGGCAAGTCTCAGCTGCCGTCGTACTTCGGGTTCCTGCACGGCAAGCTGCGCGCCGAGGGCCGGCTGCTCAACCACTGCATCACCCAGCCGCGCACCACGAGCAACCGCAAGGTCGACCCGTTCATCGGCCGCTACGTCTTCCCGGACGGCCAGCTGGAGTCACCCGGCCTGCTGATGACCGAGATGAACGACGCCGGGTTCGAGATCCGGCACGAGGAGAACCTGCGCGAGCACTACGCGCTGACCCTGCACGCGTGGGGCGCCAACCTCGAGGAGCACTGGGACGAGGCCGTCGCCGAGGTCGGGCTGGGCCGGGCCCGGGTGTGGCGGCTGTACATGGCCGCGTGCGCGCTCGGCTTCGAGCGGGACAACATCCAGCTGCACCAGATGCTCGGCGTGAAGCTCGGCGCACAGGGCCGGTCCGGGATGCCGCTGCGGGGCTGGTAGCCGGGCGGCTGGTAGACACGGCTCCGTGGTCCAGGATCGGCTCTCCCCGCTCGACGCGTCCTTCCTGTTCATGGAGGAACGCACGACCGCGATGACGGTCGGCGGGGTGATGACGTTCGACCCGCCGCCCGGCGGGGACTTCGACACCGAGGCGTTCACCGCGCTCATCGGTGAACGCCTCGCCCTCGTGCCCCGCTACCGGCAGAAGGTCCGCGAGGTGCCGGGGCGGCTCGGCCTCCCGATCTGGGTGGACGACCAGGACTTCGACCTGGACTTCCACGTCCGGCGCTCCGCGCTGCCCGCGCCCGGGACGGACGAGGCGCTGCGCGAGCTGGTCGGCCGCCTGCTGTCCCGCCAGCTCGACCGCTCCCGGCCGCTGTGGGAGATCTACCTGGTCGAGGGCTTCGAGTCCGACCGGCTCGCGGTCGTCACCAAGACCCACCACGCGATGGTCGACGGCCTGGCCTCCATGGACGTCGGCGCCGTCCTGCTGGACCGCACGTCCGAGCCGCGCACGGTGGTGGCGGACGACTGGCAACCCCGTCGCGAACCGAGCGGGCTGAGGCTGGCGGCGTCCGCCGTCGTGGAGAACATGCTCCGGCCGCGCAGCGCGTTCGAGGCGATGGTCCGGGCGGGTTCCGACATGCGCCAGGTCGCGGCCGGCGTGGTGCGCGGCGTCGGCGGGGTCTTCGACGCGGTGCGTGGGGCCGGCCGGCGTGACCCGCTCGGCCCGCTGCACGGCAGGACCGGGGAGCAGCGCCGGTTCGGGATGGCCCGGACGTCGCTCGCCGAGCACCGCACCATCCGGCGGGAGCAGTGCGGACCGGGCGGGACGGTGACGGACGTGGTCCTCGCCGTCGTCGCGGGGGCGTTGCGGCGCTGGCTGATCAGCCGCGGGGAGCCGCTGCTGGAGGGCAGCACGGTCCGGGCGATGGTGCCGGTGAGCGTGCGCGGCCGAGGCGGCCCGGCGGTGTCCGGCAACCGGATCTCGGCGGTCTTCGTGGAGCTGCCGGTCGGCGAGGCGGACCCCGGGGAGCGGCTGCGGCTGATCTCGGAGGAGATGGCGGCGGGCAAGAAGCGCGGCCGCTCGGCCGGCACGTCCGCGGTCGTCGGTCTCGCCGGGCTCGCCACGCCCGCGATGCACGAGATGGGCGCGCGGCTGTCCAACCGGCTCTCCGGCAGGCTGTTCGACGTGCTGGTCACGCACGTGCCCGGGCCGCCGCGGCCGTTGTACGCGATGGGCGCGCGGATGCGGGACATCTACCCGGTGGTGCCGCTGGCACACGGGCAGACGGTCGCGATCGGCGTGACCTCCTACGACGGCACGGTCTGCTACGGGCTCAACGCGGACCGGGACGCGATGCCGGACGTCGGCGTGCTCGCGGCGGCGCTCGACGAGTCCCTGGCCGAGCTCCGCGACTCCCCGTAGGAAGGTTTCGCGCGAACGCACCAACCGCCGTCGGGCGGACGGGGCAGAGGGTGCATCCTCTCGATCATGCACGTCGACCTCCGTCCGCTGGAGCGCGGTGATCTCGGGGACGCGAACCGGGTGTTGCGGGACGCGTTCGGGGCGATGCTCGGCGAGGACACGCTCGGCGACACGGACCCGTTGCGCACCCGGCTGGCCGCCGGGCACGTCCGCGGCGTCGGCGCGTTCCTGGGCAGCGTGCTCGTCGGCTCGGCGCTGGTGACGCGCTGGGGGAGCGTCGGCTTCGTCGGCCCGCTGTCCGTGGAGCCGCCCCTGTGGGGCCGCGGCGTCGGGTCGCGGCTGCTCGGCGCCGTCGGCGAGATCCTCGACGGCTGGGGGGTCACCCACCGAGGCCTGTTCACCTTCGCCCACAGCCCCCGCCACCATGCCCTCTACCAGCACTTCGGGTACTGGCCGCGGTTCCTGACGGCGTTGATGTCCAGCGAGGTCCCGGCCGAGCTGCCGCGGGGCACGGGGTGGTCCGTGCTCTCCGCGCAGGCGGACGGGCGGGCGGCCGTCGCGGCCTGCGCGGAGCTCGCCGACGCGGTGTACCCCGGGCTCGACCTGACCGCGGAGATCACCGCGCTGCAGGCGCAGAAGCTGGGCGACGTCGTGCTCGTCGGCGACCCGGCCCGCCCGGACGCCTTCGCGATCTGTCACGACGGCCCGGGCACCGAGGCAGGTGCCGGCAAGGCCTACGTGAAGTTCGGCGCGGCCCGTCCGGGGGACCACCACGCGTTCGTCGCGCTGGTCCGGGCCTGCCGCGAGCACGCGGCGGCAGTCGGCGCGCGGTTGTTGGTCGTGGGGGTCAACACCGCCCGGCACGAGGCCTACCGGCACCTCGGCGAGATCGGGTTCCGCACGGACGTCCCGGGCGTGACGATGCACCACGGGAACGCGGCGGGCTACGACCGCCCGGACTCCTACGTCCTCGACGACTGGCGCTGAGGGCTCACGCCGCGAGCGCCCGCCGGGCCGCCTCGGTCGCCTGCGCGGCGTATCCGCCGCCGAACAGTACCGTGTGCACGAGCAGCGGGAACAGCTGGTGCAGCGGCACCCGCTCCTGCCAGCCGTCGGCCAGCGGGGCGGTGTCGTCGTACGCGCCGAGCACCGCGCCGAGGTGCGGGCAGCCGAACAGCGCCAGCATCGCGAGGTCCGTCTCGCGGTGCCCGCCGTGCGCGGCCGGGTCGATGATCCACGCGTTGTCCGGGGCCCAGAGCACGTTGCCCGACCAGAGATCGCCGTGCAGCCTCGCGGGCGGCTCCGCCGGGCCCGCGAGCTCGGGGAGCCGGGCGCAGACCTGGTCGAACAGGCCCGTGTCCAGGCCCTTCGCGCACCGCACATACGGCAGGATCCGCTGCTCGGCGTACCACTCCGGCCAGCTCGACCGGGGCTCGTTGCGCATCCCGGCGCCGCCGATCCACGCCTCGGCGGGCCCTCCGGGGGGCGGAGACCCGAACGCGTCCGCACCTGCGGCGTGCAGGGTGCCCAGCCGGATCCCGAACTCGACGGCGGTCTCCCACGTGGGGCGCCCGGCCGGGACCTCGGTGCTGACCAGCCACTCGTCGTCCACGGCCAGGACCTCCGGCACGGCCGGCCCGCCCTCGACCCGCAGCCAGCGCAGGCCCGCGGCCTCGGCGCGGACCGACGGGTCCCGCTTCACCACCACGGTGCGCCCGTCGTCGAGCTCGACGTGGTCGACCCGTCCGCCGCCGCCCCGGTGGTCACCGCGCCTGGCGCCGGTGCCGAGCAGCCGGGCCGCGGCGTCGGACGCCCTGCTCACAGGCCCTTCTCGACCTGCTCGACCAGCCCCGGCATCGCCGCCTCGATCATCGCCAGGACCTCGTCGAACCCGTCCGGCCCGCCGTAGTACGGGTCCGGGACCTCCGCGTCGTCGGCGGACGCCGGATCGAAGGAGCGCAGCAGCCGCACCCGCTCCGGCTCGGGGACGTTGCCGCGCAGGCTGCGGAGGTGCCCGGTGTCCAGCGCGACCAGCAGGTCCGCGGACAGGATCCCGGAGTCCACCTGCCGAGCCACGTGCGCGTCGTCGTACCCGTTGGCCCGCAATGTCTTGGCGGCCCGCTCGTCCATCGGCTCACCCACGTGCCAGCCGCCCGTGCCCGCGCTGGAGACGGTCACGCGACCGTCGAGGCCGGCCTCGGCGAGGGCGGCGGCGAACACCTTCTCGGCCATGGGGGAGCGGCAGATGTTCCCGGTACAGACGAAACTGACATGCACCCCGCCACCGTAGGGTGCTCGACCATGGACGGAGATCCGGAGACCGCCGAGGAGATCGAGAACACGGCGGTCGACGCCAGGTCGGCCACGTCCCGTTCCGTCCCGGACCCGCTCCGTCACCACGGGGACGTCGAGGTCGGTGGTGCCCTCCTGGACTTCGCCGTGAACGTGCAGGGGACGGCGCCCCCGGCCTGGCTCCGGGCCCGGCTCGTCGCGGCGCTGGACGACCTGGCCCGCTACCCGTCGGCCGCCCACGACGCCCGGGCCCGGGCGTCCGTCGCCGCCCGGCACGGCCGGGAGCCGGCCGAGGTGCTGGTCCTGGCGGGCAGCGCGGAGGGGTTCGCGCTGCTCCCGGCCCTGCGGCCGCGGCGCCCGGTCGTCGTGCATCCGGGGTTCACCGAGCCGGAGGCCGCGCTGCGGGACGCCGGGCTGGACGTCACCCGAGTGTTCACGAGCCCCGCGGACCGGCACCGGCTCGACCCGGCGGCCGTCCCCGAGGACGCCGACCTGGTCGTCGTCGGCAACCCGACCAATCCCACCGGGGTGCTGCACCCCGCCGCCGACCTGCGGTCGCTGGCCCGGCCCGGCCGGGTGCTCGTCGTCGACGAGGCGTTCCAGGACGCGATCCCGGGGGAGCCGGAGAGCCTCGCCGGCGCCCGGGACGTGCCCGGCCTGCTGGTGTTCCGCTCCCTGACGAAGACGTGGGCGCTGGCCGGGCTGCGCGCCGGGTACGCGCTTGGGGAGCCGGGGCTGCTGGGGCGGCTCGCAGCCCCGCGCCCGCACTGGCCGGTCGGGACGCTCGGGCTGGAGGCCGTGATCGCCTGCTCGGAGCCCCCTGCGGTGGCCGAGGCGGCGCGGGCCGCGGAGCTCCTCGTCGGCCTCCGGCGCGCGCAGGCGGCGGCGATCGGCGCGATCCCGGGGGTCACCGTGCTGCCCGGCCGGGCGCCCTACCTGCTGGTCCGGCTGCCCACCGGTACCGGCGTGCGGGTGCGCAGGTCGCTGCGGGACGACGGGATCGCCGTGCGCCGCGGGGACACCTTCCCCGGCCTCGGGCCGGACCACGTCCGGATCGCGGTCCGGGATCCGGCGCAGGTGGCGAGCCTGGTCCGGGCGCTCGGGCGGGCGCTGGTAGGAGTAGCGGCATGACTGGCGCGACGCTCGGTGATGTCACCGCGGCCCTGGAGGCCGCCTACCCGCCCGCGCTCGCCCAGGAGTGGGACGCCGTCGGTCTGGTGTGCGGTGATCCCGCCGAGCCGGTGAGCCGCGTCCTCCTCGCCGTCGATGCCGTCGCCGAGACCGTCGACGAGGCCCTCGACACGGGCGCCCAGCTGCTGGTCACGCACCATCCGCTGCTGCTGCGTGGCGTCCACGGCGTCGGCGCGGACACCCCCAAGGGGGCGCTGCTGCACCGGCTGATCCGCGGCGGCGTCGGCCTGTTCACCGCTCACACGAACGCGGACTCCGCCGACCCGGGTGTGTCGGACGCGCTGGCCGCGGCGCTCGGCCTGGTGGTCGAGGCCTCGCTGCAGCCCGCCCCCGTCCCGCCGCTGGACAAGATCGTCGCGTTCGTCCCGGTCGGCCCGGCGATCACCGCCGTGCACCAGGCCCTCTCGGCCGCGGGTGCCGGCAGCATCGGGAACTACAGCCACTGTTCCTTCGCCTCGGCCGGGACCGGCCAGTTCCTCCCGCTCGACGGCGCCGATCCGACGATCGGGCAGGTCGGCAAGCTGGAGCGGGTGGCCGAGACCCGGCTGGAGATGGTGCTGCCGCGCGGGAAGCGGCGCGCGGTCGTCGAGGCGTTGCTGGCGGCGCACCCCTACGAGGAACCGGCGTTCGACGTGTTCGAGCTGGCGGAGCTGCCGTCGTCGCTCGGGCTGGGCCGCGTCGGCGTGCTGCCGGAGGCCGAGCCGCTCGCGGCCTTCACCGAGCGGGTGGCCGCGGCGTTGCCGGAGACGGCCTGGGGCGTGCGAGCGGCGGGGGACCCGGAGCGGACGGTGCGGCGCGTCGCGGTGTGCGGCGGGGCGGGGGACTCGGCGCTGGCCTCGGCGGTCGCGGCGGGCGTCGACGTCTACGTGACCGCGGACCTGCGGCATCACCCGGCGTCGGAGCACCTGCTGGCGGGAAGCCTGCCGGGCCGGCCGACACCGGCGCTCGTCGACGTCGCCCACTGGGCGTCGGAGTGGCCGTGGTGCGAGCAGGCGGCGGGCGTCGTGCGCGCGGCGCTGGGGGGTAGCGTCGACGTCCACGTGTCCCGGCTCCGCACGGATCCCTGGACCCTGGGCACGACGAGCTCGAGCACCACCGGAAGGACGCCTGCGTGATCACCTCTCGTCGAACGGCACGGAGGACTTCGTGAAGGCCACCCCCGCCGCGCAGCAGCGGCTCCTGGACCTGGCGGCGGCCGACGCGGAGCTCTCCCGGCTCGCCCACCGGCGCCGGACGCTGCCCGAGCACGCCGAGCTGGCCGAGGCCGAGGCCCAGGTCCGGGCGGGCAAGGACAAGCTCGTCGAGACCGAGACGGCCGCCGGTGACCTGGACCGGGACATCCGCCGGATCGAGCGGGACGTCGAGGGCGTGCGGGCGCGCACGGAGAAGGACAGGTCCCTGCTGGCGGGTTCCGGGATCGGTGCCAAGCAGGCCACGGACCTGCAGCACGAGCTGGACACCCTCGCGCGCCGGCAGGGTGTGCTCGAGGACGAGCAGCTCGAGATCATGGAGCAGCGCGAGGCGCTGGGCATGGGCCTGGACCACGCGCGCCGCGTCCTGGCCGAGGCCGAGCAGCGGCAGACCGAGGTGACGGAGCGGCGGGACACGGCCATCGCGGACCTCGACGCCGCGGAGGCGGGTCGCCGTCGGGATCGCGACGCGATCGTCCCCGGCCTGCCCGAGGACCTGCTTGCGGCTTACCAGCGACGCGTGGACCAGGGCAAGGTGGGCGCCGGGCTGCTGCGCGAGCGTCGCTGCGGGGCGTGCCGCCTGGAGCTGGACCGGACGTTCGTGGGGCGCCTGCGGACCGCCGAGAAGGACGACGTCGTCCACTGCGAGGAGTGCGGGGCGATCCTCGTGCGGACGTCCGAGTCGGGTCGGTGAAGGCGATCGTCGAGGCGGACGGCGGTTCGCGCGGGAACCCCGGCAACGCGGGGTACGGCGCCGTCGTGCTGGACCCGGCCACCGGCGAGGTGCTCGCCGAGCGGTCCGCCGGGCTGGGCGTCGCGACGAACAACGTCGCCGAGTACGCCGGGCTGATCGCCGGGCTCCGGGCGGCGATCGAGCTCGGCGCGGACGAGGTGGAGGTCCGGATGGACTCCAAGCTCATCGTCGAGCAGATGTCCGGGCGTTGGCAGGTCAAGCACCCGATGCTGCGCCCGCTCGCCGCCGAGGCCGCGTCGTCGGCGCGCGAGCTGCGCAGGGTGACGTTCGAGTGGATCCCGCGGGCTCGCAACGCGCGGGCGGACGCGCTGGCGAACCGCGCGATGGACGCCCAGGCAGCCCTGTGACGGCCTCAGCCTCCGCGGCGTGGACGGGGCAGACGGGCAGGCCGACCCGGATGGTCCTGCTCCGCCACGGCCAGACCGCGCTGTCGGTGGACCGGCGCTACTCCGGCCTCGGCGACCCCGAGCTCACCGAGCTCGGGCAGGCCCAGGCCGCGGCCGCCGCGCTGCGGCTGGGCGGGATGGAGGGGATCACCGCGGTCCTGACGTCGCCGCTGCGCCGTGCCCGGCAGACCGCCGCGGCCGTCGCCGACGCGGCGGAGGTCCCGCTGCAGGTCAGGGACGGCCTGATCGAGACGGACTTCGGGGACTGGGAGGGCCTGACGTTCCTGGAGGCCCGCGAGCGGGACCCGGAGCTGCACGGCCGTTGGCTCGGCGCCACGGACGTCGCGCCGCCGAACGGCGAGAGCTTCGACGCCGCCGGCGCACGGGTCACCGCCGAGCGCGCGAAGATCACCGCGGAGTACCCCGGCGCGACGGTCGTCGTGGTCAGCCACGTGACGCCGATCAAGCTGATCCTGCAGGAGGCGCTGGCCGCGGGATCCTCGATCCTCTACCGGCTGCACCTGGACCTCGCGTCGATCGGGATCGCGGACTTCTACCCGGACGGCGGAGCCTCGGTCCGGCTGGTCAACGACACCTCACATCTGGCCTGACGTGCTCGTGAGGGGAAGGCTTGCCAGCGCGACGATCGCGCACGAGCGGCGGAGCCGTCCTACACCGCGATCCACAACGCGGCGGTCGACGCGACCAGCGCGAGCGGGACGGTCAGGGCGCCCAGGGCGGTGAACTGCGCGAACCCGGGCGGGGCGGCGCGCTCGGTCAGCACCTGCCGCCACAGCAGGGTCGCGAGCGAGCCGACATAGGTGAGGTTCGGCCCGATGTTCACCCCGATGAGCACCGCGAGCACCAGCGCGGGCTGCGGGGCCGGGCCGAGTGCGGCGAGCAGGACCAACGCCGCGGGGAGGTTGTTGACCAGGTTCGCCAGCACCGCCGCGATCCCCGCGACGGCCAGCAGCCCGGCGAACGTCGCTTCCCCCGGGAGCAGCGCGGCGAGCCCCGCGGACAGCCCGTTCGCGCTGACCGCGGCCACCACCACGCCCAGGGCCAGCACGAAGACGCAGAACAGGGGAGCGGCGCCGTGGACCACCCCGGCCGGTGTCATCTCCCACCGCACCAGCGCCCGGGCCGCCAGCACCACGGCACCCGCCGCCGCGACCCACACCGGCTCCACCCCGAGCGGCGACGAGACCCCGAACCCCACCAGCGTCAGCGCGAGCACGGCCAGCGCGAACCGGGGCATGTCGAGGGTCTCCTCCGGGACGTCCGTCGCGGGCTCGCGCCGTAGATCCGCGCGGAAGAACAGGCGCAGCACGAGGTACTCGACGGTGAGCGCGGCGAGCCACGGCACGGCCATCAGCCCGGCGAACCCCAGGAACGACAGCCCCGACGCGCTCAGGACCAGCAGATTCGTCAGGTTGGAGATCGGCAGCAGCAGGGACCCGGAGTTGGCGAGGTGCGCGCACGCGTAGGCGTGCGGGGGTGCGGGCAGCCGCAGCCGCGTCGTCGTCGCGAGCACGACCGGGGTGAGCAGGACGACCGTGGCGTCGAGGCTGAGCACCACCGTCGTCGCGGTCGCCGCGGTGAACACGAGCGCGAAGAGGCGGTCCGGGCGCCCGCGGGAGGCGCCGGCGAGCCGGCCGCCGAGCCACCGGAAGACGCCCTCGGCGTCGGCGAGCCGCCCGAGCAACAGGATCGCGGCCAGGAACCCGACGGTCGGGCCGAGCTCGCCGACCTCCGCCAGCGCGTCCCGCCACGGCAACACCCCCAGCCCGACGACGAGAAGCGCGGCGGGCACCGCGGCCGCCGCCTCGGGCAGCCCCTTCGGCCGGACGGTCGCGACGACGAGGACGACCGCCAGCAGGACGATCGCGACCGCCAGGTCCATCAGGAGACGATGAGGTAGACGCCGACCGCGAGACCCAGCAGCACGACCGCCCAGCGCAGCACGTTCTCCGGCAGCTTCTTCGCGATCTTCGCGCCGAGGTAGCCGCCGACCAGCGTCGTCGGGGCCAGGATCGCGACCGCCTTCCACTCGACGGGCGCGCCGATCGCGAAGATCACGACCGTCACCGAGGCCACGACCAGCGACAGCAGACCCTTGAGTGCGTTGAGGCGGACGAGCTTGTCGTTGGCCAGCAGGGACAGCGTCGAGACCAGGATGACACCCAGCGCCCCACCGAAGTACCCGCCGTAGACCGCGGCCAGGAACACCGCGGGCAGCAGCCAGGGCAGACGGTCCGGCGCCTCCGGCTCCGGGTCGCCGATCCACTTCTTCAGCCACGGGCCGATCGCCATCATCAGGCTGGCCAGGATGACCAGGACCGGCACGACGGCGTCGAACACCGTCCCGGGAAGGATCAGGAGCAGCACACAGCCGACGGCCGACCCGACGGCCGCCACCGCGGACGTCACCAGGATCCGCCGCCGCTGGCCCTGCAGCTCCGTACGCGCCCCGGCGACGATCCCCACGTAGCCGGGCCACTGCGCGACCGAGTTCGTGACGTTCGCCGACAGCGGCGGCAACCCGACCGCGAGCAGCGCCGGGAACACCAGCAGCGAGCCGCCGCCGGCGACGGCGTTGACCGCGCCCGCGACCAGCCCCGCGGCGATCAGGAACACCAGCTGCCACGGCGACGCGTCGACCACGGCGGGAACCGTAACCCGCCGGGCGCCGGGAACGCGGGGTGAAGGCCCGTGCGCCGGCCCCCGGGGCCACCGCTAGGATGACCGCTGGACGAGTCGGCCGGGCGGCCGCGTCGGTGGCCCTGCCGAGTGATCGACGGGGTCCACCGCCGAGGAAAGTCCGGACTCCATACGGCAGGGTGGTTGTCAACGGCAACCCGGGGCGACCCGCGGGACAGTGCCACAGAGAACAGACCGCCCCGTGCGCGAGCACGGGGTAAGGGTGAAACGGTGGTGTAAGAGACCACCAGCACCCCGGGTGACCGGGGTGGCTCGGTAAACCCCACCCGGAGCAAGGCAAAAAGGCGTCCGCCGCTGCCGGCAACGGCAGCACGGCCGCTGCGCAGGCGTTCGAGGGCTGCCCGCCCGAGCCTGCGGGTAGGCCGCTGGAGCCTGCCGGCGACGGCAGGCCTAGATGGATGGTCGCCGAACGGTGCGCCGCAAGGCGCCCGGGAACAGAATCCGGCTTACAGGCCGGCTCGTCCCTCGTAAGCCTCTGACCTGCCGAAATGCTCCGGTTGATCAGTTTTAGGGCGCTGTGTGTGACGTTCGGTGACAACGATCTTGACCCTGTCGGCGGGACGAGCCTCTCAGGGCGCTGTTCTGCGTGCGGGGACAGCGAGACGGCATGGCGACAGGCAGCGACTCGCCTCGGATCGAGGCCGGACGCGATCACCAATTCGGCGAGCTGGCGCTCCTCGTCCGCGGTGACCACGTGATCGGCCAGCACGCCTTCCAGGAGGTCGAGGTAGGCGTCGAGCCGAGGGTCGCCCGTGGCGTCAGCGGGTAGGGATCGGCGGTCGAGCGGAGGGGTCGTACGAATTCGGACGGCCGCCGACGCGGCAGGAGCGGTTTCCGACGTCGGAATCAGGAGTGGTGCGACGCCGAGGTCTACGGCGGTGACGATGCCTGCTGCGGTGGCCCGCTTCAGAT
>NZ_JAODNI010000186.1 GCF_025465255.1 Pseudonocardia sp. | reverse complement strand
CTCGTGGTCGGACTCGACGAGGACACCGGCGAGGTGCTCACCCGCACTCCGACCGGCGAGTACCCCGACGGCCTGGCCTATGACCCGCGCCGGGGCGCGATCTGGACAACGAATGAGACCGGCGGTTCCGAGACCGTGATCGACGCCGTCACCGGAGCAGCGCGCGGCACGGTCGCGCTCGGTGGGGAGGTCGGCAACGTCGCCTACGATCCGACTGGGGATCAGATGCTCGTGGCGGTGCAGGGCCATGACGAACTCGCAGCCATCGACCCGGCAACACTCGCCGTCACAAGACGGGTCCGGCTACCCGGCTGCGAGCACAGCCACGGGCTGAGCCTGGATCCGGGCGAGCGGACGGCCACCCAGCGCTCCTGGAAGCAGCACCCACTGCCTAGAAGCGCTGCGGTGCAGGCCCCGCTTCAGCTACTGCTGCTGTGCTCGTGCCGCCTGTTCTTCTGAAGCGTTCACGACCTGCACCTGGTCGTTGATCTGCAGGTAGCTGAACCAGGCTTCGGCGTCAGCGGGCTCGAGATGGATGCACCCACCGGACGATCGAGCGGGGTCACCGCTGTGGAAGGCGATGCCGCCGTCCTGGAAGAACACCGACCAGGGCATCGGAGCCGGGTCGCCGTTGGGCAGCCGGGACTCCTGGCTCACGTGGTCCTTGTCCTTGCGGTACACCCGCAACGAGTGCCCGACCGGGGTCTCCTCGCCATTGCCGCCCGAAGCGATCGGCACCGGACCGCGCATGATCTTCCCGTCCTGGATCAGCCAGGCCCGCTGCGTCTCCAGATCGACGCACGCCTTCGCGCTGACCGAGCACGGGGTGCCCTCCGCGATCGGCTCGCGGTGAGCC
Organism: Pseudonocardia sp.; assembly: GCF_025465255.1. GTDB lineage: Bacteria > Actinomycetota > Actinomycetes > Mycobacteriales > Pseudonocardiaceae > Pseudonocardia. The sequence continues at coordinate 8,925 of NZ_JAODNI010000186.1, read as the reverse complement.
GCCGCCGCCGCGGGCGACTCGGCGAACGCGGGCCCGGCCACCAGCCCGGTGGCCAGAACAGCCAACCCCAGCCCGCCCACACCCAAAAGCCGCCGCGTCCCAGTTCGTCGCACCCTCATCGCCCTGCTGCTCCTTGCCGCGTTCGCCCCCGACCGCGTCCGGCATGACGGTCGTTCCTCACTAGGTAGACGTCCGCGCGTCAGACAGGTTGCCCAGCGGGGTGATGCGCTTACTCCCCGGCGTCGCGAGCGTTCGAGGTGCACGCGCAGGGCGCAGTTCACGTCTTCGACAGCTTCGAGTGCGCCATGCACCGCATGGCGCCGGTGTGCGAGCACTGCGGGTGCAGGATCATCGGGCGCGGTGTGCAGGCTGGAGGCCGGTTCTTCTGCTCCGCACAGTGCGCGTCCAATGCCGAGGACCGAGGCGAGGCGCTGGCCGACCGGGCGTGAGCGCCATTCGGACGCGGAAGGAAGTGTTCAGACGCGCCGATGAGCTGGGCCTTCTCGCCCCGGCGCTCAACGAGCACGACGCCTGCCGTCGGAGGGCCCGCCGCGACTGCACCCCGATGTCCGTCCGGTCCCCGTGCCCGGTACCGGCCTCGAAGAGGCGGACGTCCGTCGGCTCCGCGCTGGTCATCGCCGGCTCCCGGGACGAACGGCACCAGGTGTTCCAGAACCCCTCGCAGGGGGCGACCGCCGCCGGAAGTCCCCGTTGAAGCAATCGCTCTCACCGGCCTGCCCGAGGCCATCACCAGCGGGTTCCCGCACACCGTGGCCTCCTCGTATCACCCGGCGTGGAGTTCCGGGATGATCAGACTCAGCAGGCTTCCGCCGAACGGCGCGAGGACCCCGAACACTCCTGCCGCGGTCTGCTTCAGGGAAGCGTCTCCGTGAAGGAAACGCCGCAGCCGATTCCGGTCCCCCAGCCACTCATCGGTCGGGAGGCCGGACTCGGGTAGCGGATAGACGGCCTGCACCAGCTGCGCGACAAAGCTGCGCCAGGCGACCACGAACGGGACGTAGACGAGAGCCGCGACCGCGGTGAGGAAGCCTCCGAGCACCAGCAGCCAGGCGCCGGGTACCTGCGCGGGCGAGTATCCGGTGGCCAGCAGCGCCTTACCCGGGAACCCGATCGCCAACATGGCCGTCGTGCCGATGACGACCAGACCGACGAGGCACTGTTGCGAGTACCCCACAGAGCGCGGAACTCGTGCATGGCGTCGCCGGAGACCGGTGGTGCGTCCCGACGCGGGGGTACCTCGCGCAGGTCCCGCAGCCGGAGGTAGACGAGCCACAGGCCCAGCACCGCGGGTCCGGCTGCGACCAGACCCACGATCAGCAGCAGCCACCCTCGCGCCGCCAACGCGAAAGGCAGAGGCGGCGTCAAGGGCACGGCGAGGAATGCCCGCAGTAGCACGCAGACAGCCACCGCCAGTGCGACATAGAGCACCGGCGGTGCCCATCGCATCTTGCTGCCGTGGCCCGGCTTCCACGCCCGCCCCAGACGCCAGAGTCGTGCGGACATGACGAGCCACACGAGCATGTCGGCCGCCGCGACCAGCGCCCAGACACGGGCTATCACCGAGTTGGGCCCCGGTGGCATCACCCGCCACGAGTGAGCACTCGTCTTGACCTTCATCGAAGCCGCCAGCTCGAGGCGGCTCATGCCTGTCAACGTCGGTCGAAGACCGACCCCCGGGGCACGCGTGGTCGGGCGCTGCCAGGTCGAGGGATGCCACACAGGCACCCGCGCTGGCTGAGTAGATCCGGCGGCCAGCCGCGTCGAGGACCCGCGGCCGGGCAGTGGGGTGGTGACCGCGGGTCGGAGCGCTGCTCGACGGCGTCCGGTCGACTGCTCTACGGCATCCGGTCGGCGGGGCGAGCTTCTGTGGGCCGCCCGACGGTAATCACCCTCGCTGGGTGATGCGGCCGGCGTCAGCGGCCGGGCACCGTGCTCCCTGCCGAGGTCGGTCGCTGCGTGGAGGCCCTTCGCGGGGCGGCCGGCCGCTGCTGTCCGCGGTACCGATCTGAGGGAGAACCACGATGGCAACGGACCGGCCGAACGTTCTGATGATCCTGGCCGACGATGTCGGCTGGTTCGATGTCGGCGCCTATCATCGCGGTTTGATGGGCGGTCGAACGCCCAACATCGACCGCATTGCCACCGAGGGCGCGCTGTTGACCGACGCGTACGCCCAGGCGAGCTGCACGGCCGGTCGGGCCGCGTTCATCACCGGGCAGCTGCCGGTGCGCACCGGTCTGACGACCGTGGGTATGCCGGGCGCGAAGCAGGGACTTCAGCCGGAGGACCCGACGCTGGCCGAGCTGCTCAAGCCCCTGGGCTACGCCACCGCCCAGATCGGCAAGAACCACCTGGGCGACCGGAACGAGTACCTGCCGACCGTCCACGGCTTCGACGAGTTCTACGGCAACCTCTACCACCTCAACGCCGAGGAGGAACCCGAGCAGCCCGACTACCCCAAGGACCTGCCGGTCTTCCAGCAGCTCTTCGCCCCGCGGGGGGTCCTGGATTGCCGGGCCACGGACGTGGACGACGCCACCGAGGACCCGCGGTTCGGCCGCGTCGGTAAGCAAACGATCAAAGACACCGGGCCGCTGACGCGTAAGCGGATGGAGACCGTCGAAGACGACCTGCTGGCGCACTCGCTGGACTTCATCGAGCGCGCCCACCGGGACGACAAGCCGTTCTTCCTCTGGCACAACACCACCCGGATGCACGTGTGGACGCACCTGTCGGAGCGGTGGCGGGACAAGACCGGGTTGGGCCTCTACGCCGACGGGATGCAGGAACTGGACTGGGTGGTCGGCGAGCTCCTGGCCAAGCTGGACACCCTCGGCATCGCCGACAACACCATTCTGATCTTCACGACCGACAACGGTGCGGAGAAGTTCTCCTGGCCCGACGGCGGCACCTCGCCGTTCCGCGGCGAGAAGGGGCTGGGCTGGGAGGGCGGGTTCCGGGCACCGTTCGTGATCCGCTGGCCTGGCAAGATCCCGGCTGGTCAGGTGCTCAACGGCATCGTGTCACACGAGGACGTGGTACCGACGGTCATGGCGGCGGCCGGTGTGCCCGACGTCAGGGACCGGCTGCTGGAGGGCTACCAGGCCGGCGACAAGCAGTTCCGGGTCCACCTCGACGGCTACAACCAGCTGCCGTACCTGACCGGGGAGACCGACGAGTCACCGCGCCACGAGTTCTTCTACTACGGCGAATCCGAGCTGTTCGCGATCCGCTACAACAATTGGAAGGTCCATTTCCAGGTCAAGGATGACTGGTTCGCGGGGGCAACGGTCAAACCCACGATCCCGCGGCCGGTCAACCTGCGCAACGATCCGCTCGAGCAGCACATGGACGCCCCGTCCTACCCGGTCTATGCCGGGGACAAGCTGTGGACGGTCATGCCCTCCGCCTACCTGATGCAGCAGCATGCGGCGACGTTCGAGGACTTCCCGCCGCGGCAGGCGCCGCCCGACTTCAACCCGCAGGGCATGGTTGACGAGATCTTCAAGGCGGCGGCCCAGCGTCAGGGCAACTAGATGGGCGACCGCAGCGTCGAGGCGTCCCGCAGCCCGTCGGGCATGACGATGCCGACCACCGTGAACGACCGACCGGGCGAGGGCCCCGCCGGGCGGGGGGACGGCCCGGGCTGCCACGGGGGGACCGGCGCCCCGGGCCGGGCCCCGTCGGGCATGGTCGTCGTGCCCGACGGGGTGTTCCGGATGGGCTCGGACGCGCACTACCCGGAGGAGGCCCCCGCGCATCGGGTCGCCGTCGACGGGTTCTGGATCGACACCTGCGCGGTGCGCAACGCCGACTTCGCGCGGTTCGTGCGCGCCACCGGGTACCGCACGGTGGCCGAACGCCCGGTGGAGGCGGCAGCGTTCCCGGGTGCGCCCGCGGAGAACCTGGTGCCCGGGTCGCTGGTCTTCCGGCCCACCGGGGGTCCGGTCGACCTGGGCGACCTGACCCAGTGGTGGGGGTGGACCCCGGGTGCCCAGTGGCGGCGCCCGGAAGGCCCGGGCTCCACCCTGGCCGGGCGGATGGACCACCCCGTGGTCCACGTCGCCTTTGAGGATGCCGCCGCCTACGCCGCATGGGTGGGCGAGGACCTGCCGACCGAGGCCGAGTGGGAGTACGCCGCCCGCGGGGGTCTCGACGGCGCCGCCTACACCTGGGGTGACGAGGTGCGGCCGAATGGCCGGCTGCTGGCCCACTGGTGGCACGGGCAATTCCCGTGGCAGAACACCCGCGAGGACGGCTTCACCGGCACCGCGCCGGTCGGGTCCTTCCCGCCCAACGGCTACGGGCTCTCCGACATGGCCGGCAACGTCTGGGAATGGACCCGCTCCTGGTACACCGAGCAGCACCCCGCCGACGCCGCCTCCCCCTGCTGCGTGCCGCGCAATCCTCGCGGCGGCACCCGACACGACAGCTACGACACCACGCAGCCCGACAACCCGGGACGGCCGCAGTTTCGGACACCGCGGCGGGTCGTCAAGGGCGGCTCCTTCCTGTGCGCCGACAACTACTGCCGGCGCTACCGCCCCGCCGCGCGCCGACCCCAGATGGTCGACACCGGCACCAGCCACATCGGCTTCCGCTGCGTCGTCCGCTTCGCCCCGTTGACCGAGGGAACGCCATGACCGACACACTGACCGAGACGGCCCTGCTGCAGTCCTGGAACCCGGGCCCCACCCGCTCCGCCCTGCTCACCTTCCTCGAAGCCGCACGCGACCTGCCCCCGGAACGCCGGGTCGCGGTCTTGGACAATGACGGCACGCTGTGGTGCGAGCGCCCGCGCTACATTCAGCTCGACTTCTTCCTCCACGAACTGCGCCGGGCCCAGAGCGAGCGCCCGGAGCTGGCGGAGCGGGCCGAGTACCGGGCGCTACTGCACCAAGACCGGGCCGCCATCACCGCGCTCGGCCTGTCCCGCATCGCACTCGCGCTGGCCGAGCTCTTCGCCGGGCTCACGCCGGAGGAATACGACACACGGGCCCGCGAGTTCGTCACCACCCAGATCCAGCCCGAGCGGAACATCCCCTACACGGGAATGGTCTACCAGCCCATGCTCGAGCTGCTGGACGCGTTGCGCGCGCACGGCTTCGGCGCCTTCATCGTGACCGGCGGCGGAACGGAATTCGTCCGTGCCATCAGCCGACAGCTCTACGGCGTCGACCCGGAAGGCGTCGTCGGCACCGCGGTGACCTATGAGCTGCAGCGTCGCGACGGTCGGCCCGTCCTCGTCCGGACCACCGAGCTGGACGGCGACCCCAACGAGGGCCCGGCGAAGATCTCGAACATCCAACGCCACCTCGGCCGCAGACCGATCTTCGCGGCCGGTAACTCGGCGGGCGACCGGGACATGCTCGAGTACGTGACCGCCGCCGAGGGCCCCTCGCTGGCGCTGCTGGTCGACCACGACGACGCGGAACGCGAGTACGCCTACGCCAGCAAGCCCGCCTCGTTCACCGAGGACGAGCCGATCCGGCAGGTCGCCCGCCGGCTCGACTGGACCGTGGCAAGTATCGCCCGCGACTGGACGCAGGTATTCCGCTGAAGATCATGCCCGCAGCCCTCGGTTCTCGCGCCGCGCCGGGGTCCACCGTCCCGGGGGTCTCGCTCCTGTGCCGCTCCTGGGGGATGCCTCGGGGGCTCGAGCAATGACGCGCGGTCACCCGGCCGCGGGTGGCGACGCGACGGTCCAACCGGGCGATCGTCGGGTCCTGCGGTGAGGGCGTCGAGGGCGGGAGTGACGATGGGTGACAGGGCTCCGGGGCTTCCGAGGTCGGCCGGTCACGCGACCGGCGGTGCGGCCCGATCGCCATGTTCGACTCGGGGCAGGGCTAGAAGATGACCTACGTCGAGATCATGGATCGGGTGGCGCAGGCCTTCGAGCTGGTCGGCGCCGCGATTCTCGTGCTGGGCCTGACGTGGGCGTTTGTCCTTGCTGTAGCAACTTGGCGGCGAACGCGGCATGGGCGAGACGCCTACCAGACCTTACGGGAAGCGTTCGGGGGAGCGTTGCTGCTCGGAATAGAAGTGCTGGTGGCCGCTGATCTCATCCGGACGGTTGCCGTCGATCCGTCCTTGCAGAGCGTGGCTGTCCTCGGGCTGATCGTACTGATCCGGACGTTCCTCAGTTTCTCTTTGGAGATCGAGATGGAGGGCGTCGTGCCGTGGCGCAGAGCGCTGGTCGGTGGAAGCAGGCAACTGTCTGGGGCCAGTGACGATGTTCCGGCAAGGCGAGACGGATCAACTGGTCAGGCCAGCCGCCGCTGAGTTGCCCGGCCGTTTACCTGTTGGTCGGCCCGACCGGCGACAACCCTCACTCCTCTGACCGCTGGGTCTTGTTCTCACCAGCTTCACCCCGCAGCTCGAGCTGCTTGTGCGCGTAGGCGTAGGCCTGGCGGACGCTGGGGAAGGCGCGCAGGTCACGTGTCGCGCCGTCGCGGTACGGATTGGCCTGCAGCGTCGCCAACACCGGTGTCCGCACGCGGGCGAGCAGCAGTTCGCAGCCGCGTCCGTGCAGGTCGAGGGTGAGTTCGGCCAGGTTGTCGGCGGCGCTGGCATCCAGGTAGAAGACCGCCTCGGCGTCCAGGATGAGGTACCGGAGATCGGGCTGACAGGTCGCTGTCAGCGTGCGGATCCGGTCCGTGACGCGGCCGATGTTGGCGAAGAACAGGGGTGCGTCGACCCGGTAGATGAGCACGTCGGTTCGGGGAAGCTGGTGTTCGTCGACCTCGCGGGCCGGTTCGTCCGGATTGGTGACGGCGAGGACCGAGTCGTGCGGGTACGCGGTCCGGCGGAGCATCTGACCGGCGGCGAGCAGCACCGCGATCAGCACGCCGTACAGGACACCGAACACGACCACGCAGGTCGCGGTGAGCAGTGCGAGGACGGCCTCCCCGCGCCAGCCCCTCCACAACCGCAGGAACCCCGGCACGTCGATGAGCCGGGGCACGGTGAGGGCGAGGAGGGTAGCGGCGAGCACGGTGAGTGGGAGTAGGGCGAATATCGGTCCGCCGCTGAGCAGAGCGAACAGGACGACGACGACGGTTCCCATCTGGAACAGCTGCGAGTGGGCGCCGGCGCTACGCGCCGATTGGCTCTTGGAAGTGCTTCCCGAGGGGGCGAACCCGCCCAACACCCCGGAGGCCACGCTCGCCGCACCCAGGGCAACCGACTCCCGCCCGAGCGAGACGCGTCCCGCGCCCGGGTCCGCCGTCGCGCGGATCGCAGAGACGGTCTCGACAATCGCGATCAGCGCCATCCCGGACGCGGCCGGGAGCAGCCCCCACACCTCCGCGCCGGTCACCCCGGTGATCCCCGGCAGGAGCGCGCCCCCGATGACGGCACCGACCACGGCCACGCCCCGCTCTCCGAGGCCGAAGACGGCCGAGGCCACAATTGCCGCGACGACAACCATGAGCGAGGCCGGTACCGGGGTCCGGTACCGCCGCAGCAATAGGAGCGCGGCGACCGCGCCCAGACCCACCATCGCCGTGACCACATGGGCCTGCCCCATGTGGGTGAGCACGTACCAGAGCTTGGGCAGTGCTCCCTCGCCCTTGGCCGGCACACCGATCAGGACACCGAGCTGTCCGGCGAAGATGACCACCGCGGACCCGGCCAGGTACCCCAACATCACCGGCTCGGAGAGCAGATCCGAGATCCGCTGCATCCGCAGCAGCGGCGATGCGACGCACAGCAGCCCCACGAGGACGGCGAGGCACCCGGCCAGCGCGGCCGCCTTGCGCGGGTCGCCGGCGGCGGGGCCGTGGACCGCCGCGAACGTCATGATGGCCAGGGTGGACGACGGAACCACCACGACGACGCGGGTCGAGGTGACCAGGCTGAACGCGAGCGCGGCTCCGACCGCGGTGTAGAGGCCGGCGGCCGGTGTCAGCCCCGCCACCTGACCGTAAGCCAGTGCCTGCGGAACGAGTGTGGCCGCGATGCTGAGCCCGGCCACGGCGTCGCGGCCCAGCGCGCGCTTCGAGTAGCCGCGCAACTGGCCGATCAGCGGGACCGCGTCGGCGAGGGAGAACCGGTCGGCGCCCGCTCTACTCGGCCCCCCGCCGTCGGTCACGGTCTGCCCCCGGTCGGCGGAGCGGGGCGCTCGCCCGCCGTCGCGCCCACCTGCTGCGCGGCCGCGCTGCTGCTCATGCCCGCCCACCCCCGGTTCTCGCGCCGCGTCGGGGTCCACTGTCCTGGTCGGGGTCCACTGTCCTGGGGGCGGGGGTCCGCGTCCTCACCCTCTGCGGGCGATGGCTCGATGCCCCACGGATAGACGCTGGCTGAGCTGGTGCAGGTGGGCGCACCGGTCATAGGGTGGCGGGCCGGCACCCTTCGTCATCGCGGCTCTGCGCAGGTGCCCGCCCCGGACTCGACATCCGGCGGATGACGGCGCTCAGCACGGCGTACTTGCGGCCGCCCAGCCACCTCAATGACAGGTCACCCGTGGCCAGCGGTAGTTGCCGGGTTAGTGGTCAGGCGGGTGCGGAGGGCCTCGATCTCGTGATCGGCGGCGCCGAGTTGGCGGTGCAGCTCGGCGAGTTGGCGGGCGTGCTCGGTGCGCGGCGTTCGGCCGCGGTCGAGAGGTCGGCGCGGAGCGCCCGGAGGGTCTCGGGGTGTTCGGCCGTGGCCTGGTGTCGGGCGTCGGCGGCGTCGCGGCGGATCCGGTCGAGCTCGGCCTGGTGCTCGGTGCGCAGCGCCGCCATCGCGGTGTCTCGTGCGGCCGGCTCGATGCGGTGGTCCTCGACGAGGCCGCGGCGCTGCGCCCGTTCCTCCTCGAGGGCGGACTCGCGGGCGCGCTCGGCGGCCGCGGCCCGGTCCGCCTCGACCGCACGCGCGGCGGCGGCCCCGGCGGCGTCCTGCGCCTCGGCCGCGCGGTCCTCGGCG
>NZ_JAODNI010000178.1 GCF_025465255.1 Pseudonocardia sp. | reverse complement strand
CGCGGCCGCGGTTCCCGCCGTCCAGGAGACCTTCGGGGTCCGGGCCGAGCGGGTGCTCCGGCTGGCCGAGCGCGAGGCCGCCGAGATCCGCGCCCGCGCGGCGCACGAGGCGGCCGCCCTGTCGGAGGAGGCGCACCGCGCCGCGGACGAGGCCGGGGCCGTCGCGGAACGGGAGCGCGCGGCGGCTCAGCGGGCCCGGGAGGAGGTGCGGGCGCTTGACGACGACGTCGCGCTCCGGACGCGGGACCTGCACGCCCTGCGCACCGCGCTGCGGGGCGAGCTGACCCGGCTGCACAGTGCGCTCGGGGGCGAGCTGCGGCAGCTCGAGAGCGAGATCCAGCCGGCGCAGCCGGTGCCCGTGCCTGTGCCGCGGTCGGCGGAGGCGGGGGCGGAGAGCGCCACGCCGGCGACTTCCGGCCCCCAGCCCGGATCAGGGGACGCCGTCGAGGCCGCAACCGTCACGGGCGAGGCCACTGCCGCACCCGAGGACGTCCAGGAGGTCCGCGCCGCTGCCGCCGACGCGGCGCCGTCGGAGGTCGCCCCGGCCGAGGAGCCTCGCCCCGCCGCCGACGGCCCCGCCGAGGACACCGTGTGGGCCGTCCCGGGCCACGCCACCCCGGACGAGGCCGCTGCAGTCGACCGTTCCACCGACACGGGCCCGGTCCCCGCGACCGTCCCCGCCGCCACCACCGTCGCGGCCGAGGAGCCCCTCGCCGCCCCCGTCGCCGAGGAGCCCGCGGACGAGGGCGAGCCCGAGACCGTCGACCTCTTCGCCGAGGGCCCGAAGTCCGCCGAGATCACCGGGCGGATCCCCCTTTCCCGCCCACACGGCGAGCAGCCCGCCGAACCCGGGCGCCACGCCTTCCGCTCCTGAGCCCACCCACGCGCACACCTCGGCCCCACGCGCACGGTCGACCGCCCGCGTCGCACCACACCGCGCGCGGGCTCGCCCTCCGGGCGGGTCACCGCGGAGGGCTCCGGCGGCACCGGTGCGGCCGCGGACGTCCGCGCGGCGCGATGGCCCTCTGAGGAATCGCGGTGCCCGTCCCCCGAGCAGACCGCCCCGAGTGGCAGCGGAGCACCACTGCCTTTAGCGTGACCGCGATGCAGCGCGCGCAAGAGTCTTCGGCCGAACCCCCGTCGGCCCGCCGAGGTTCCGAGGCGGACGACCAGATCACCGTGACCAGCCGCACCGAGGGCCCGGGCAGGTTCGTCGTCGAGGTCGGCGGTGAGGTGGACATGCTCACCTCCCCGCGCCTGCGTGCCATGGTCCTGGAGCACCTCGCGGCCGAGGGCGCCGAGCTCATCGTGCTCGCCCTCGACGGGGTGTCGTTCCTGGGCACCAGCGGGCTCGCCGTCCTCATCGAGGTCCGCGAGGCCGCGCACGCCGCCGGCGTCGAACTGCGGCTCGCCTGCACCGGGCGGCGGGTCCTGCGGCCGCTCAGCATCGCCGGGCTCGTCCCGCTCTTCGACATCCACGACACGGTCGAGAAGGCTCTCGAGGACACCTGAGAGTTCCCGAGCGGAGTGTGATGTACGCCACTCCGAGCCACTCCGCTGCGTTCGGCGGCCGGCACCCGGCACCGGTATAACGCCGTCACGCGACGCCCTGAGCTGCGCCGATGTCGACAGTGGAATCGCTCTTCCACGCTCGTGGCGGGTCCGGCCGCCACGTGGACCCGGCTTCGTCGGATCGCCTTTCGACGACCCGGGTGTTTGGTGGCGAAATCCTCCGGGAAGTAGCCGTGAGATCGCCCGGCACACCCAGGTCGCCGGGTCTCTCTAGAACGAGGTGAGCCGAGTGAGCGATGTGTCCCGCCTCCCTGGCCCCATGGACCACGCGTGGCAGTGGCAGCGTCTCGGTTCGTGCCGGGGTATGGACAGTGCCGTCTTCTTCCACCCGGACGGCGAGCGCAACCCCTCACGGTCCCGCCGCACCGCCCAGGCCAAGGCGGTGTGCAACAGCTGCCCGGTGATCGACATGTGCCGGGAGTTCGCCCTGGAGACGCGCGAGCCGTTCGGCGTGTGGGGCGGCCTCGGTGAGGCGGAGCGCCGCATGATCCTGGAACGCCGCGACCTGGCGATGCCGGCCTGAGGAAGGCGCCACCGTTCTCGGTGGGGCTCCCGCGGTCGTCGGGGGTCGCGGGAGACCCGCTGTCTCCCCCACCGTCCAGACGCCGAAGGGGCGGTTCCGGGATCCGGAACCGCCCCTTCGGCGTGTGCAGGCCCCGGGCCGGGCACGCGCCCGAGGTCGTCAGCTCTCGTCGTCGTCCTCTTAGCCCTTGGCCTGCGCCTGCCACATCCAGCGGGCCTCCTCCGGCGCGGCCACGAGGGCGATCAGCAGGTCCTGGGTCACCGGGTCCGTCTTCTCGGTGTCCTCCAGCCGCGGCCGGACACCGGAGACGACCGTGTCGAGCGCCTCGTACACGTACCGGATGACGTCCCGGTCGCGAGCCCAGCCCTCGGCGAACGCGGGGACGGTCGACGCGTCGGCGACGGTCCGGGACCGGCCGTCGGGCGAGACGCCGATGGCCGCGGCGCGCTCGGCCACCTTGTCCGTGTACTCATGGGCGAGGTCGACGAGCTCGTCGAGGTGCAGGTGCACGTCGTGGAACTGCCTGCCGACGAGCCGGCACGCGCTTTCGTCAACGTCCTGTGAGTATCCGACACGTCTTGCGGCGAACCCCTTGGCCTAGTGACAAGGCCATGCCAGGCGAGCCCGGCTTCAGCCCGTGGTTCGCTCACCCGGGTGATCGGCCGCGACGACCGACAGCTCCAGGCCGCCGTAGCGCAGCATCGGGATCCCGTAGACCCGGGCCAGCCGGTTCGCGATCTCCACGATCGTCGAGCGCTCCGGGTCCGACGGCGACGGTGTCGGCGCGACGAGGTACACGCCCGGCTCGGGATCGAACCCGACGAGCTCGCTCAGCGCGGCGAGCAGGTCCGCCCCCGCGGCCGCGCCCACCCGGCCGGGGAGCCCGAGGCGATGCAGGTGCAGGTCCGGAAGACCGAGGTCCGCGACGGCCATGAGGACGTGGTCCTCGTCGTCCTCGTCCCCGTCCTCGTCCCCGTCGTAGTCCTCGTCGTAGTCCTCGTCGAGGTCCTCGTCGAGGTCCTCGTCGAGGTCCTCGGCACCCGGTCCGTCCGCGAGCACCGCGGGATCGAGCACGACCTCCGTGCCGGGAGCGTCCCCGCATCCCAGCGTGGTGACGCCCGCGCAGTCCCGGTCCAGGTCGACCTCGTCCCGGGCGACGAGCAGGTCCACCCGGCCGGCCTCACCGATGAGGCGGGCCAGGTCCGAGCCGGGCCGCAGGAGTTCGAGCGGGCTCACCGCCACCGCGACCAGCCGGCTCCGCACGGGAGGGCCGACCGCCACCCCCGTGCGCCGTGCGACCATCGGACCGGCGTCCCCGACGCCGGGCACCGCGACCATCCTGACGAACCCCCCATGTCCGGGTGACGGCCACGTTGCCGATCCCGTTGTACACAACGGATCTCACCTCGTCGGGAGTCCCCGTCGCGCGCGAAAGGCGAGCCTGTACGCCGAGCGGGCTCCTCGGGTCCGTGAGCGGGAGCCCGGACCGGCCAGCCGGTTACGCCTATCGAGTGGCCCTGGTCGTCGACAGTGGACCGGCCACGAATGCGCTCACCCGTCGAGACGGATCGCGAGCAGGGCCACGTCGTCCCGCAGCCTGTCCAGCCGGGCGGCGGCGAGCAGTCGTTCGACCACGCACTCCGCGTCCGAGTCCGCGGGAAGCCCGGCCAGGGTGCGTTCCAGCAGGTCCGCGCGCTCGTCGGCGTCCTCACCCGCGATGTCGGTGAGGCCGTCGGTGTAGAGCAGCAGCAGCGATCCGGCCGGGCAGGTCAGCTCGGCCTCGGTCCGTCCGGGCACGCTCCCGTCGCGGCCCAACGGGATGGCACCGATCATCGGTGAGCGGTTGTCGTCGAGCCGGCGCAGCTCCCCCTCGCGGGTGAGCAGCAGCGGTGCCGGATGGCCCGCGTTCGAGTAGCGCAGCACGCGGTCGCCCGCGGCGTCCGGCACCTCCATCCGCGCGTAGACGGCCGTCGCCATCGCGGCCATGTCCAGGCCCTGCACGAGCTGGTCGCAGCGGTCCAGCACCGAGCCGGGACGGCCGCCGTCCCACGCGTAGGAGCGCAGGACACCGCGCAGCTGGCCCATCGCGGCCGCCGCCGCCAGGTCGTGCCCGACGACGTCGCCGACCGCGATGCCGACGCCGCCGTCCGGCAGCGGCAGGACGTCGTACCAGTCCCCGCCCACCTGGTTGCCGTCCGCGCCGACGAGGTAGCGCGCCGCCATCTGCAGGCCGCTGACCTCGGGCAACGCCGGCAGCAGGCTGCGCTGCAGGGTCGCCGTCGCGGCATGCTCCTGCTCGTAGAGCCGCGCGTTGTCCACCGTCAGCCCGGCGCGGCCGGCGAGGTCCGTCGCGAGGTGCAGGTCCCGCTGCGTGTAACGGCGCCCGTAGGGGTGCTGGGTGAGCAGCGTCAGCGTGCCGAGCACGCGGCCCCGCGCCCGCAGCGGCACGACCATCGCCGAGCGGAGCCGCAGCCGGTCGTAGGCGCCGGCCGCCGCGGCGTCCCCGGGGTGGCGTTCCTCGCCGCGCTCGGGGAGATCGGAGACCAGCACCGGCTCCTCGCCGCCGAGCACCCGCCCGGTGTCGCTGCCGCGGCCGATCCGGTAGTCCCGCACCAGCACCAGATCCCGCAGCCGCTCCTCGTCCGCCGCGTCCCGGGCGGCCACGGCGAGCCGCTGCGGCGCGCTCGCGCCCGGACGGTCCAGCACGTCGACGGCGCACAGGTCCGCGAGCTGGGGCACCACGATCCGGGCCAGTCGCCGGCAGGCGTCCACGACGTCGAGGGCCTCGGTCATCTGCGTCGTCGCCTCCGCGAGCAACCGCAGCTGCCCGCGGGACTCCTCGGCCTCGGCGAGCGCGGCCCGGCGTTCCTGCTCGACGAGCACCCGCTCGGTGACGTCGCCCTGCACGCCGACGAAGTTGACCAGGTTCCCCGCGCCGTCGACGACCGGGGAGATCGACACCTGGTTCCAGAACGCCGTGCCATCGCGGCGGTAGTTGAGCAGGACCTCAGTGATCGGCTCCTGGTTCCGCAACGCCCTGGTCATCCGCCGGACCGCGGCGCGGTCGGTGTTGGGCCCCTGCAGGAACCGGCAGTTGCGCCCGACGGCCTGGTCCGGGGTGTAGCCGGTCAGCCGGGTGAACGAGGGGTTGACCCAGATCAGCGGGTCGTCCTCGCGGCGCGGGTCGGTGATCGTGAAGGACATGTCGGTCGCGACGACGGCACGGTCCCGGAGCACCTCCAGCCGCCTGCGGTCGCCGTGCTCGGTGCCGGAGAGCTGGAGGAACACGACCAGCGCCCGGGAGCGCAGCTCGTCCGGGACCTCTACCCCCTCCGGGGCACCCGCGCCGGGACCGAGCCCGAACCCGGTCACCCACAGCAACCGGCCCTCGCTCGCCTCGCGCTGCTCCGACGTCGCGGACGACCCTCGGCGGGCGGCGTCGTGCACCGCGACCGGCTCGCCGGCCACCGGGATCCCCGAGGAGAGCAGGGACAGCGGCGAGGTCGTCTCGCTCATCCGCTTGCCGCCCAGGTCGGTGAGGCCGGCGGCGTCGCTCCAGTCGTCGACGTCGACGGGCAGCCGCACCCGGTTGCCGGTCAGGTCGACGGCCGCGGCGTTGGCGTAGACCACCTGCCGCTGCTCCAGATCGATCATCAGGACGGCGGCGGGGGCGTCGTAGAGCACCTGGGGAAGGTGGGTGTCGGCCAGGCCGGAGGCCGGGAGGTGCCCGGCCGCGACCTCCCCTGCCAGCGTCTCGGCGAGCGTGCCCGGGTCCGCGGTTTCCACCCGATGAGAATAAACGGGACGGGCCGTGCTCGCCGTTCGCCGGGACACCGCCCACCATGGACCGGCGGCTGTCCCGAGGTGCCGACCGGCCGGGGCGGCACGGTCTGTAAGGTCGCAGTGAACGCGGCTGAGCCACCAGCCGCCGGTCTCCGACGTGGTGCCCGGACCACGTGCGCCGGCACCACCGCCCGGGCCACCGACGGATGTCGCTGGAGGTGACGCCCCGTGCTCGATCCCGCCCCCGAGTCCTCCGGCCGTGCCGGCGCTCTCTCCGCCACGCTGAGCTCCCCCGCCCCGGACGTGCGCCTGCTGACCGTCGCGGGCGAGGTGGACACGCTCACCGCCCCGCGCCTGGCCGACGGGCTGACCGGCCTGCTCGACGACGAGCGCAGCACCCCCGTCGTCGACCTCGCGGACGTCTCCTTCCTCGCCTCCAGCGGGCTGGCCGTGCTGATCCACGCCGCCCACCGGGCCACCGGACAGGGCCGCGCGCTGCACCTCGTCGCCACGTCGCGGGCTGTCACCCGGCCGCTCGAGATCACCGGCTCGGACCGGCTCTTCGAGATGCACAGCGGGCTGGAGGAGGTCCTCACGGGCGGCGGGTCCGGCCCCGCGCCGAGGGGTGCGGATTGATTCAGCGGGCCCGCGGGTAGCACGATGACCATCTGCCCCGGGTCCGCCCGGGACGGGGACGAGCGAGCGCCGAGCAGAAGGAGATACCCCGCGTGTCCGATATGGACCGAACCGATCCGGGCGGCCCGGACGGTGCCTCCGTCGTCGAGGTGAAGACGGCCGCCACGGCGGCACTGATCCCGACCATCCGTGCGGTGGCGTCGGACCTGGCCGCGCGCGCGGACTTCGACCTCGACGCGATCTCCGACCTGCGCATGGCCGTCGACGAGGCCTGCGCGACGCTCGTGGACATCGCCGCTCCCGGCTCGTCGCTGCGCTGCGCGTTCTCCGTGCACGACGAGCGCATCGGCGTCGAGGCCGAAGTGGACGTGGCCGCGCCGGACACGACGGTCTCCACGGACACGTTCGGCTGGCGGGTCCTGCAGACCCTCGCGGACGAGGTCGAGCTGGTCGGTGCGAAGGACAACGGGCGGCCCACCATCGGCATCAAACTCGACAAGCGCGCCGCCGCCCTACCCCGGTGACCGCTGCAGATCCCGAGTACGGCCACCTCGCCCCGCTGCTGGAGGAGTACGCCGCGCTGGGCCCGGACGACCCGCGCCGCGAACCGCTGCGGGACCGGCTCGTCACGGGGTTCCTGCCGATCGCCCAGCACATCGCGCGCCGGTTCAACCACCGAGGCGAGCCGCTGGACGACCTCGTGCAGGTGGCCACCGTCGGGCTGATCAACGCGGTGGACCGCTACTCGCCCGAGAAGGGCAACGACTTCTTCTCCTTCGCCGTGCCCACGATCAGCGGCGAGGTGCGCCGGCACTTCCGGGACCAGGGCTGGTCGATGCGGGTGCCGCGGCGGCTCAAGGACCTGCATGTCTCGATCAACGGGGTGGTGTCCGAGCTGTCCCAGGGGCTCGGCCGGGCGCCCAAGCCCAGCGAGATCGCCGAACGGCTCGGCGTGCCCGTCAGCGAGGTTCTCGAGGGGCTGGAGGCGTCCGAGGCGTACCGCAGCTCGTCGCTGGACGAGATGCTGTCCTCCGAGCAGGGCAGCGCCACCGTCGGCGAGCTCGTCGGCGAGGCGGACGCCGAGCTGGACCGGGTGGACTTCCGCCAGGCGCTGCGCCCCGTCCTCAACGAGCTGCCCGAACGCGAGCGGACGATCGTCATGCTGCGGTTCTTCGGCAACATGACGCAGACGCAGATCGCCGAGCAGGTCGGGATCTCGCAGATGCACGTGTCCCGGCTGCTCGCGCAGACCCTGGACCGGCTGCGGAACCGGCTGGACCCGGACACGCGGACGGGCTGAGCCGCGCTGCGGCCGGGGTCACGGCCCGCGCCCCGGGCCCGTGGGTCAAGATGTTCCTCGGGTGGACGTCGGTCCGCCCGGGAGGAGAGCCGATGACCGCGCCGGAACACGTCCTCGTCGTGGGAGCCGGGCTCGGCGGCCTGCGGACGGTCGAGCAGCTCCGTCAGGTCGGGTTCGAGGGGCGGATCAGCCTCGTCGGCGCCGAGGCCCATCCCCCCTACGACCGGCCGCCGCTGTCCAAGCAGCTCCTCGCCGGCGCCTGGGAGCCCGAGAAGATCGCGCTGCGGGACGCGGCCGCGCTCGAGGACCTCGGCGTCCGCATGCACCTCGGGCTGCCCGCCGTCGCGCTGCGGCCCGGCGAGGTGGAGCTCGCGGACGGCTCGGTGCTCACCGCCGACGCGATCGTGCTCGCCACCGGGGTCGAGGCGCGCACCTGGCCCGGCCAGCCGGAGGACGTGTTCGTCCTGCGCACCCTGGACGACTCGCTCGCCCTGCGGGCCGCGCTCGAGAAGGCGGAGTCCCTGCTCGTCGTAGGGGCGGGGTTCATCGGGGCCGAGGTGGCGAGCACGGCGCTGGCCCGGGGCGTCTCCGTGACGATCCTGGAGGCCGCCGCGGTGCCGCTCTCACGCGGCCTAGGGGACGAGGTCGGCCGGATCTGCGCCCGGCTCATCCGCGAGGCGGGGGTGGACCTGCGGACCGGGACGGCGCTGGCGCGCTTCGTGGACGCGCACACCGTCGAGCTGGTGGACGGCTCGACCGTCTCCGCGGACGTCGTGGTGGTCGGGATCGGCGGGAAGCCGGACCTGGCGTGGCTGGCGGACACCGGGCTGGACCTGAGCGACGGCGTGCCGTGCGACGCGTCCGGCCGGGTCGAGGGCCTCGACGGCGTGTGGGCCGTCGGCGACATGTCCTCCTGGTCCGACGCCCTCAGCGGGGCACGGCACCGGTTCGAGCACTGGACGTCGACGAGCGACCAGGCCGCCGTCGTCGCCCGGGACATCACGGGGGCCGAGGCGCCGCCGGCGACCGTGCCGTACTTCTGGTCGGACCAGTTCGGGCTCAAGATCCAGCTGATCGGGCGACCCGACCTGGCCGACTCGGTGCTCCCGCTGCACGGCGAGGGGCTCGCCGGGGGGCCGGTGAAGGGGACCGTCGTGGGCTACCTGGCCGGCGAGAAGCTCGTCGCCGTGGCCGGGTTCGGCGCCGCACGGTACGTCGTGCGCTACCGGGCGCCGCTGCTCGCCGGGGCGGACCGGGCCGCGGCGCTCGAGTTCGCTCGTTCGCTGCAGAAGTGAGAAGGGGGCCGGCACCCGCCGACCCCCTTCCACCTGCTCGAACTCTACGAGAAGAGCTTCTTCAGGATCGCCGCGGCCAGGATCACCCCGACGCCGATCAGCGCGTACCTGATCTTCGGGTCCTCGAGCTTCTGCTTGGCCTGCGCCTTGCCGCTGTCCACGAACCGCCTGGGGTTCGCCCGGTCCGTCAGGGCGTCCAGGCTGTCGGCGAGTGCGTCACGCGTCTTCTCGATCTCACTTTGGATGGCCTCGGGGTCGCGCGCCACGACTCCTCCTCGGGGAATGTCCTTCGCGAATGACTGCCGCACACCGTAGATCACAGGCCGGAGCGCGGCCCGACGGGTGTGGTGGTCGGCGCGCCGCAGGGGCGCGTCTCCACGTCCGCGCCGGATGAGGATGCGGGAGACGCGCCCCTACGGATACTGCGAGGATCGGGGCATGACAACCCGGCTGTCCGAGGGCGACCAGGCCCCCGACTTCACCCTGCCCGATGCCGACGGCAAGCCCGTCTCGCTCGCCGAGCGCCGAGGCCGCAAGGTCCTCGTCTACTTCTACCCGGCCGCGAGCACGCCGGGCTGCACCAAGGAGGCCTGCGACTTCCGGGACAACCTCGCCGAGCTCAACGGCGCCGGGGTCGACGTCCTGGGGATCTCCCCGGACAAACCGGCGAAGCTCGCGAAGTTCCGGGACGCCGAGGAGCTGACCTTCCCGCTGCTCTCGGACGTCGACAAGGAGGTCCTCACCGCCTGGGGCGCCTTCGGCGAGAAGCAGATGTACGGGAAGACGGTCACCGGAGTGATCCGTTCGACCTTCCTGGTGGACGAGGAGGGGAGGATCGAGGCCGCGCTGTACAACGTCCGGGCGACGGGGCACGTCGCGAAGCTGCGGCGGGACCTCAAGATCTGACCTGTGGACAACCCGGGCTGATCGCGACCCGATCGAACTTCTGTTCGATAGGGTCGGGCCATGCCCCGGGAACGCAGCTGGACGGACGAGATGCTGGTCGAGGCAGTGGCGGCGAGCCGGACGATGAGCGAGGTGTGCCGGCGGCTCGGCATCCTGCCGGGGAAGTACGACGTCCTTCGACGGCACATCGCGCGGCTCGGGATCGACGCCTCGCACCTCCCCCGGGCCGGCGCGGGATCACCGCGGTCCCACCGCCGGTCCACCGACGAGCAGCTGGCCGAGGCCGTCCTGGCGGCGGTCACGGTGCACGACGTCCTGCGCCGGCTGGGATACGAGCCGAACGGCGGAATGTTCCGCGCAGTGTCGGCACGGATCCGGCTGCTCGGTCTGGACACGGCGCACTTCACCGGGCAGGCGTGGGCCAAGGGCCACCGGTTCCCGGCCCGTGGGGCGACGCCGCTGGAGGACATCCTGGTCGCGAACTCGGCCTACACGGGAACGGCAGTACTCCGCCGACGACTGATCGCCGCCGGTCTCAAACCCGATCGCTGCGAGAGATGTGGCCTGCGCGAGTGGCAAGGGCGGCCGCTGCCATTGGCGCTCGACCACATCAACGGCGACCACACCGACAACCGGCTCGAGAACCTCCGTATCCTGTGCCCGAACTGCCACGCCCTGACGGAGACGTGGTGTGGACGAAACAGAGGTAGAACTGGTCCGTCTGATTGAGCCGGCGTACTCCAACGGCAGAGAGACTCGGTTTAGGTCCGAGACAGTGCGGGTTCGAATCCCGCCGCCGGTACCCACCATGACCCTGAGCAACCGCGGACACGCGCAGCCGAGAGGGTCACGACCCTTGACGCGCCGCGTCCGCCTCCCGCGCCCCGTCGTCCTGCGGAATCGGCCTCCTCGCCGCCACCACGATCCCCGCAGCACCGACCAGGCCGCAGATCAGCGACACCACGATCAGCGCCGGCGAGGGCCGTTCCGTCACGGCGTCACCGAGGACCACGATCGCGACGGTGCCGGGGACGATCCCGACGACGGTGCCCACCAGGTACGGCCAGAACCGGACCGCGGAGAGCCCGCAGAGGTAGTTCAGCACCGAGAACGGGATCGCCGGTACGAGGCGCATCGAGGCGACGGCGAGGACCCCGTGGTGGTCGAGTCGGATCCGCGCCCACCGCGCCGCCGACCCCTGGGCGTAGCGCTCCACGAGCCTGCCACCGGTCATCCGGACCAGCACGAACGCGAGGAGCGCCGCCAGCGTCGTCCCGGCGAGGGTCAGGACGATGCCGAGCCCCGACCCGAACAGCAGGCCCGCGGCGAGGGTGAACACCGTCCGGGGCACCGGCGTCACCGTGACCGCGGCCTGGAGGCCGACGAACAACAGCGGGGCCCAGATGCCGGCCTCCGTGGTGAGCCGCTGCAGGTCCGCGACCCCGGGGACCCCGTAGACGCGGGCAACGAGCACCGCGGCCGCGATCACGGCCACGAGCCCGATGCCCGCGAGGACCGGGCGCCACCACTTCACGCGGACGACGGTACCGACCGGGTGATCCTCGAGGCCGCCGCACCCGGCCCGGCCATCTCGCGTCCACCCGGATCACACCGAGCCTTTCGCGCCGATCTTCCACGGTGCGGAAGCACACGCCGCCCCGGCCGGGCTCCGGCGCTACCGTGCTGGCCGTGAGCACGCCCGAGAGCACCCGAAAGCTGGATCTCGACCCGGACGGCCTGGCCGTCCGCCGGGAGGTGCTCGGCGCCTCCCACGTCGACGCCTCGCTGGAGCGCGCGGACGAGATCACCGGCGAGTTCCAGGAGATGATCACCCGCTACGCGTGGGGCGGGATCTGGACCCGGCCGGGCCTGGACCGACGGATGCGCAGCGCGATCACGCTGACCGCACTCGTCGCGCACGGTCACCTCGCCGAGCTGGAGCTGCACCTGCGCGCCGCCCTGCGCAACGGGCTGACCCGCGAGGAGATCGTCGAGGTGCTGCTGCAGAGCGCGATCTACTGCGGCGTCCCCGCCGCCAACTCCGCCTTCGGCGTCGCGAAGCGCGTCCTGGCCGAGCCGGACCCCACCGACTGACGCGCAGACCTGCGCCGGCGCTGTCGGCGCCCACGCGCGAGGTAGCGCCACCGGCCGCCGCGGACCCCACGCGAACGAGACGGGCCCACGCGCGCGAAGCGGCGCCACGCGCACCGTCGACCGCGCGCGTGGCGCGAGAGGGCGCGCGTAGCGACCGTGCGAGCAGCGCGGGTGGCGGCGGTCCGCCCGCCCCTCAATCGGCGAGGGCGCCCAGATGCGGGAGGAGCGCGCGCATCGCGCGGCCCCGGTGGCTCGCGGCGTCCTTCTCCACCGGCTCGAGCTCCGCCGAGGAGCGCTGTTCCCCCTCCGGCACGAAGATCGGGTCGTAGCCGAAGCCGTTCGAGCCCCGGGGCGCCCGGATCAGCCGGCCCGGCCACTCCCCGTGCTCGATGACCTCGGCCCCGCCCGGCACCACCAGCGCCGCCGCGCACACGAACGCGGCGCCGCGGCGCTCGTCGGGGACGTCGGCGAGCTGCCCGAGGAGCAGCTCGAGGTTCGCCAGGTCGTCGCCGTGCTTGCCGGACCAGCGCGCGGACAGCACCCCCGGCATCCCGTTCAGCGCGTCGACGGTCAGCCCCGAGTCGTCCGCGACGGCCGGCAGACCGGTCGCGGCGGCCGCGTCCCGAGCCTTGGCCAGCGCGTTCTCCGCGAACGTGGCCCCGGTCTCGGGCGCCTCAGGGAACTCGGGCACGTCGCGCAGCCCCAGCACCTCGACGCCGCCGAGGTCGGCCGCGACGAGCAGCCGCCGCAGTTCGACGAGCTTGCCGGCGTTGCGGGTGGCGAGCAGCAGCCGGGTCACGCCGGCAGCTTCCCCGGGTAGGGCTCGGCCAGCGCGGCGGTCTGCGCCTCGACGAGCTTCGCGATCCCCGCAAGCGCCGAGTCCAGCATCGCGTCGAGGGTCGAGCGCGCGAACGTGGCGCCCTCCCCCGTGCCCTGGACCTCGATCAGCGTGCCCGTGTCCGTCGCGACGACGTTCGTGTCCACCTCGGCCCGCGAGTCCTCCTCGTAGGGCAGGTCGAGCCGCACCCGCCCGTCGACGACGCCGACGCTCACCGCCGCCACCTGGCACGAGATCGGGTGCGGGTCCGCGAGCCTGCCGTGCGCGCCCAGCCACGTCACGGCGTCGACGAGCGCCACGTAGGCCCCGGTGATCGCCGCGGTGCGCGTGCCGCCGTCCGCCTGCAGGACATCGCAGTCCAGGGCGATCGTGTTCTCGCCGAGCGCCTTGAGGTCGATGCACGCCCGCAGGGCCCGCCCGACCAACCGGCTGATCTCGTGCGTCCGCCCGCCGACCCGGCCCTTGACCGACTCGCGGTCGTTGCGGGTGTTCGTGGCCGACGGCAGCATCGCGTACTCGGCGGTCAGCCACCCCAGCCCGGAGCCCTTGCGCCAGCGCGGCACGCCCTCGGTCACGCTCGCCGCGCAGAGCACCTTGGTGTCGCCGAACTCGACGAGCACGGAGCCCGCCGGATGCTTCTGGAACCCGCGGGTGATCCGCACGGGCCGCAGCTCGTCGTCGGTCCTGCCGTCTGCCCGGGTCACCGTGCCTGTAGTCACCACCCCAGTCTAGGAAAGCGGCCCCGACGGCCCCGGACCGGCGCGTCACACGGGCCTCACGGCGTTCAGGGTTCAATTACGCATGATCATGCTCAACGGGATCCCCGCCCATCCCCTGGTGATCCACGCCGTCGTCGTGCTGCTCCCACTGGCGACGCTCGGCACGATCGCCATGGCGATCCGCCCTCGCTGGCGGCGCGCCCTCGGTATCCCCGTCGCCCTCGTCGCGCTGGCCGGCGGCATCGCGGTGCCGATCGCGACGCAGACGGGCGAACAGCTGCAGCGGGCGCTCAACGGGGGCGGGCCGCTCGTCGCGATCCACGAGTCGCGGGCGGCGAGCCTGCTCCCTTGGGCGGTCGCCTTCGTCGTCCTGGTGATCGCGACGGTCGCGGTCGGGATCCGTTCGGACCGGCGCGGCCCGGAGGTGTCGGTCGCGCTCCAGCGGGCGACGACCGGGATCGCGGCGCTCGCCGCGCTGCTCGGGATCGTCGTGACCGGGCTGGTGATCTGGATCGGCGACGCCGGCGCGGCCGCGGTCTGGCAGGGCTCCTTCTAGACCGCATAGGCGGCGTCGGGCGCCACCAGCTCCACCGGTCCGTCGAACGTCGACTTGGCTTCGGCCAGCAGCGCGTCGGGATCGCACCACGCGGGGACGTGCGTGAGCAGCAGCCCGCCCACCCCCGCGGCGGTGGCGTGCTCGCCCGCCTGGACGCCGGACAGGTGCACGCCGGGCGGCGGGGCGTCCCACTGGTCCGTGACGTGCGGCCAACTCGCCTCGCAGAGCAGCACGTCCGCGCCCCGGGCCAGCTCGATCAGCCCGTCGCACGGCCCCGTGTCCCCGCTGTAGACCAGTGACCGGCCCCCGGCCTCGACGCGCAGGCCGTAGGCCTCGCACGGATGGTCGACGGTGGCGGCGCGTACCACCGCGTCCCCGATCGAGAACGACCCGCCGTCGGCGAGCGGGTGGAAGGTGAAGACGTCCGTCAGGTCCGTGGCCGCGCGTTCCTCGGCCGACGGCGCGTAGGCCGCGGCGAACCGGTCCGGCGCCTCGACCGGCGCGAACACCGGCAGCCTGTGCGTCGTCGGGTCGACGGGCGGGGCGGGGTGGTAGCGCCGGTGCACGACGAGCGACGCGAAGTCCGAGCAGTGGTCGGGGTGCAGGTGGCTGAACACCACGGCGTCGAGCGCCCACGGATCGAGGTGGCGCTGCAGCGCGCCGAGGGTGCCGTTGCCCAGGTCGAGGGCGAACCGCGCCGCACCCGCCTCCACCAGGTAGCCCGAGGCGGGCGAACCAGGGCCCGGTCCGCTTCCCGAACAGCCGAGCACGATCAGCCGCATGATCGCCGATGCTAACGCCTGGCGCCCGTGCGGCGCAGCCACCAGAGCCCGACGAAGGGCAGGATCAGCGGGATGAACCCGTAGCCGCGGCCGAAGACGGACCAGACCGTGTCGTCCGGGAAGTCCCCGGTGTCCAGCACCGTCACCAGGCCGACGATCAGGACGCCCGCCAGCTCGAACCCGACCGCGCCCCAGGCCAGCCTTCGGTGGCCGGGCGTGGAACCGGCCAGCCCGATCGTCGCGAGGATGTAGACGACGCCGGCGAGCCCGGAGAGCAGGTAGGCGACGGGGGCCTCGGAGAAGCGCGTGGCGATCTGCACTCCCGCCCGGGCCGTCGCCGACAGGGCGAAGATCGCGTAGACGGCGATCAGGACCCGTCCGGCACCGCTCGACGTCGCCCGGGGAGCGCGCGGCTCAGACACCGCCGGCCGCCCAGAGACCCTCGAGCCGCCACACGGCCACGCCGGTGCCGATGGCGGCGACGGCGATGACCGTGCCGCCCCACCGTGTCGGCTCGGCGGTCGCGAACTGCAGCCCGATCGGCATCACGCAGACGCTCACCAGGAGGTAGATCAGGAAGGTGCTCTGCTCCGGCAGCTGGACGCCGCCGAACACCCGGGCGGCGGCGATCACCGCCTGCACCACGAGCAGGGCCTCGAACACACCGACGACGAGCCGGTGCGGCCTGCCGGGCGGGCGGTTCAGCATGGTCGTGACCACGCCGAAGAGCGCCACCGCAGCCGCGGCGACGAGCACCACGAGCTCGAGCGCGTCGATCACGGGCGGGACGCTACCCGAGGCCCCCGACGGAACCGGACGCGGTCGCCCGCTGTCCGGTCCGTCCCACGACCGACCCGATCTCCGGGCCGAGGAAGCGGCGGCCGAGCCGTCGGAAGGGCTCCGGGTCTCCCGTGGCGAGGAACGCGTGCGGGCCGGGCGGCGGGTCGATCTCCGGATCCCGCAGCAGGTCACGGGCCATCAGCGTGCGCACGACGTCCTTGGCCGTCTCGTCCGCACTCGACACCAGCGTGACGTCCGGGCCCAGCACGATCTGCAGCACCCCGGCGAGCAGCGGGTAGTGCGTACAGCCCAGGACCACGGTGTCCACGCGGGCCCGCTGCAGCGGCTCCAGGTAGCTCTGCGCGAGGCCGAGCACCTGCCGTCCGCTGGTCATGCCGCGCTCGACGAAGTCCACGAACCGGGGGCACGCGACCGCGGTGACGTCGACGTCCCGCGCCGCCGCGAAGGAGTCCGTGTAGGCCCCCGAAGCGATGGTCGCGCGGGTCCCGATGACCCCGATCCGGCCGTTGCGGGTGGCCGCCACCGCGCGTCGGACCGCCGGCAGGATGACCTCGACGACGGGCACCGGGTAGCGCTCCCGGGCGTCCGCCAGGCAGGCCGACGACGCCGTGTTGCAGGCGATGACCAGCAGCTTCACCCCGCGTTCGACGAGGTCGTCCCCGATCGCGAGGGCATGCCTGCGGATGTCCGCGATGCGCAGCGGCCCGTAGGGCCCGTTGGCCGTGTCCCCCACGTAGACGACCCGTTCGGCCGGAAGCTGGTCGATCACCGCACGGGCGACGGTGAGCCCGCCGACGCCCGAGTCGAAGATGCCGATCGGGGCATGCCTGTCCGGTTCGGCACCGTTCGGTGTGATCACGCTCGCTGGACCCCGCTCCCTCGCCTCCGACTGGCCACCGTCCAGGCTGCCAGAACGCCCGCGAGGGCCCCGAAGAGGTGTGCCTGCCAGGAGATCCCCGGGTTGCCGGGCAGGACCCCGAGCAGGATGCCGCCCCAGAGGAACAGCAGGACCAGGGCGAGCAGGATCTGCTTGCCGCTGCGGTTGAAGAAGCCCCTGGCCAGCAGGAACGTCAGCCATCCGAAGATCACGCCGGACGCGCCGATGGTCGACGAGCCCGCGGGCCCGATCAGCCAGACACCGAGCCCGCCGACCACCCAGATGATCGCCGTGACGGCCAGCCAGCGGCCCAGCCCGACGGCCATCGCGAGGAACCCGAAGATCAGGAACGGCAGGGTGTTCGCGATCAGGTGGTCCCAGTTCGCATGGAGCAGCGGGGACCAGATGACGCCGAGCAGGCCCTCGGGGTCCCGTGGGTGGATCCCGTCGTCGTTGAGCCGCTGGCCCGTGAACGCATCGACGAGCTCGGTCACGTAGAGGACCGCCGTGAACACGACCATCACGAGCAACGAGAGGACCGGGGCTGGCGGCAGGATGCGCTGGCTCCGCGGTCGGGACGGTGTGGGTACCTGCGGCAACGGCACGGCCATGAGATCGAGGGTACGCGGAATCGGCGGTCGCCCCGGTTGCTCCGCGCTGTGGGTCAGGCCCAGAGCTGGCCGTCGATCCCCTCGGCCGCGTCGTCGAGCTCGCCGGAGTAGGCGCCGGTGGAGAGGTACTTCCAGCCGCCGTCGCAGACCACGATCAGGATGTCCGCGGGCGTCGTCGAGCCCGCGGCCTTCTCCGCGACCGCGAGGGCGGCGTGCAGGATCCCGCCGGTGGAGATGCCGGCGAAGATGCCTTCCTTCTCCACCAGCTCGCGCGTGCGGCGCAGCGCGTCGTAGCTGCCGACGGAGTAGCGGCCCGTGAGGACGCTCGGGTCGTAGAGCTCCGGGACGAAGCCCTCGTCGAGGTTGCGCAGGCCGTAGACCAGCTCGCCGTAACGGGGTTCCGCGGCGATGATCTGCACGTCCGGCTTCTGCTCGCGCAGGTAGCGGCCGGTGCCGACGAGCGTGCCCGTCGTACCGAGCCCGGCGACGAAGTGCGTGATCGTGGGCAGGTCGCGCAGGATCTCGGGGCCGGTGGTCCGGTAGTGCGCGTCCGCGTTGGCCGGGTTGCCGTAATGGTAGAGCATCACCCAGTCCGGGTTCTCGGCGGCGATCTGCTTCGCCATGGCGACGGCCTGGTTGGAGCCACCCGCCGCGGGCGAGGAGATGATCCGCGCGCCGTACATCGTGAGCAGCTGCCGGCGCTCCTCGGAGGTGTTCTCCGGCATCACACAGACGATCTTGTAGCCCTTGAGCTTCGCAGCCATGGCCAGCGAGATGCCGGTGTTCCCGGACGTCGGCTCGAGGATCGTGCAGCCGGGCTCGAGCAGCCCGTCGGCCTCGGCCTTCTCGATCATCGCCAGCGCGGGGCGGTCCTTGATCGAGCCGGTGGGGTTGCGGTCCTCGAGCTTCGCCCACAGCCGGACGTGCGGTGCGGGGGAGAGCGAGGGGAGGCCGACGATGGGGGTGTCCCCGACGGCCTGCAGCAGCGAGTCGTAGCGCGCCATGGCGTTTACCTCCGAGCATGCGCGACGAGCGGAGCCGGCGGAGGCGCCGTGCGGCGCCCTCCGCGTCGGGCTCAGCTCAGCGCATGCCGCCCGCGACGGCGGGCAGGATGGTCAGCGTCGAGGACTCGGTCACCGGGGCGTCCAGGCCACCGGCGAATCGGACGTCCTCGTCGTCGACGTAGATGTTGACGAAGCGGTGCAGCTTGCCGTCGGAGAGCAGGCGGTCCTTGAGGCCCGCGTGCCGCGACTCGAGGTCGTCGATCACCTCGGCGACGGTGCCACCCTTGGCCTCGACGGCCTTCTCGCCGCCCGTGTGGGTGCGCAGAATGGTCGGGATGGAGACGGTGACGGCCATGTGGAGAACTCCTGGTCGGATTCGTTCGGTTCGGGTCGGTCGAGAACAGGCGGGACGCGGTGTCCCTGGTCAGCCGAGATCGGGGACGTCGTCCGCGCCGGTGTGCGCGAACATATAAGTCTCCACGACCTCGACCTGTTCCTCGGTGACGACTCCGTCGACGATCCGGAAGGACCGGAACTCGTGGCCGGTGTGGTTCGCCTGCGCGTCGTCGCGGGTCGACACCAGCACGTAGTGCGCCTCCGGTTCGGAGGCGTAGGAGATGTCGGTGCGCGACGGATGGGCCTCGGTCGCGGTGTGCGAGTGGTAGATCACCACGGGCACCTCGTCGTTCGCGTCCATCCCACGGTAGAGACGCAGCAGGTCACCCGAGTCGAACTCGTAGAACGTCGGCGAGCGCGCCGCGTTCAGCATCGGGATGAACCGCTCCGGCCGGTCCGACCCCTCGGGGCCCGCGATGACGCCGCACGCCTCGTCCGGGTGGTCCCGGCGGGCATGCGCGACGATCTCGTCCACGAGATCCGCTCGGATGACCAGCACGTCCTGAAGCGTACGTGCCCGACATGCGTGACCGCACATCTACCGACACGGCTCACACCAAACGTCCGTACATTCCTTCCACAGGGCCCTCACCTCCGGCGGGTCGGGACGTGAAGCCCCGCGAGTCGAGCCTGGGACCGCGCGAGTCGGGCTCCCGGACCAGTTCTGTCGCGCTGCCCGCCCCCCTGTCTAGCCCGGGCGGATCACGCCCGGCCCGTGCGGAGGAAGCCCCGAGAGCCACACCGACTCCGGGTCGTCCTCGACGAGCCATGCAGGTCGCGCGTGCTCCTCTCCCCCGCCGCCCGAGCCCGGACCACCGGCCATGAACGGCATGTGGCCCATCCCGGATTGCCCACCACCGCGGGGCGAGGCCGAGCGCGCGGCCTCCTCCGCCACCGGTCCGCCGCTGCCAGCGCGAGGCGGCAGGGGACCTTCACCACCCGTCGTCCCGCCGCGGACCGCCTCCGAGGACAGCCCGGAGCCGAACCGACCGCCGGGAGCGCCCGTCGACCCGGCACCGGGGCCGGAGCCGAACCCGCGCGTGCCGGGCGCGCCGACCTCGGGCTCCCCCGCTCCCCATGTCGTGCGCCCGACGGACGAGCGCGCGCCCGGGCTGTTGAAGGCCGAGGCACCTCCGCCGTATCCGGGCGCGCCGAGCGAGACGCCGTCGGCGGACGGCGCCGGGGTTCTGAGGCTGCCCGCCGAGCCTGAGTTGGTCGCCCGGGCATCGTCGATCTCGGACGGACTGAGGGTGGAGACACGGTCGCCGAGTCCTGCGCCACTGGTGGTCGGTCCCCCGGATCGGCCGCCCGACGCCGCACTCCCGGTTCCCGCGGCCCCGACTGCCGGGGCGGGCGGCGCCACAGCGCCGGTGCCACTTGAGCCGATGCCGCCCGAAGCACCTGGCGCGGCGGTTGCACCAAATCCGGCCGCCTCGGGAGCGCCCCCGCCCGACGCCCCCGCGATCGCGGTGGCTTCCGGAGCCGGAGGCGTCCGATCCGCGCCGCCCGACCCCGGCGGCCAGTCGGGAACCGGCGCCCCCGCGACGATCGACGAGTCCGGCTGCGCGACCGTCGGCGGCGGGAACACCTGGAACCAGTTCGCGAGGTTGTGGTTGGTGTTGTCCTGGTAGACCGTCGCGGCGTGCGAGACCGCGGCCTGGTCCTCCTGACCGGCGACGTCGGTGGTGACCTTGGCGAAGTAGGTGCTCTGGTCCTGCAGCGCCGTCGAGGCCAGGTTGAACTTGCCCACGCCGATCAGCCCGGGCTCCGCGAGCCTGACCAGATAGTCGCGGGTGGCGTCGGCGGCCGCACCTTCGTGGGCGGAGGAGTAGTCGCGGTGGAGTTGGTGCAGGTCGTCGCAGGCCGCGGTGAGCTTCTCCGCGACCTGCGCCAGCAGATCGGC
>NZ_JAODNI010000169.1 GCF_025465255.1 Pseudonocardia sp. | reverse complement strand
AGCGTCACCTTGACAGCGTCGGCGAGGGTGTTCATGCCGCGCTCGAGCCCGCGGCGCGCCTCCTCGTCGAAAGCGATCATCTTCGCCATGGGGGTGTTGTCCTCCGATTGGGATGACACGAAAGTCTTGTGTCGAGCGGCGCCCGCGACGGACGACCGGCAACCCTGCGCCGGTCTCACCGGCCCGACCTGGCACTCACGCGTGTCGAGTGCCAAGGCCGTTTTTAGCACTCGGGGTAGGCGAGTGCAAGACGGGGCGGCCGGGTCGGACGAGCGGTGGAGCCCTCGCGACGGTACTCGCGAAGCTGCGGCAGGATGGTGATCGTGAACGCCGTCGCGCCCGACCCGCAGTCCGGAACCGTCAGGTCCGCCCGGACCGTCGACGAGCACCGGGCGGTGGTCGCGGCCCTGCTGCCGCCCACCGAGGTCGTCGAGGTGCCGGTCGCCGAGGCCCGGGGCCGGGTGCTGGCCGAGGACCTCGTCACCCCGCTCGCGCTGCCGCCCTTCGACAACTCGGCGATGGACGGCTACGCGGTCCGGGCTGCCGACGTCACCGGGGCCGGCGGGTCGTCCCCGGTCGAGCTCCCGGTTGCCACCGACATCCCGGCCGGCCGGGTCGACGTCCCGGCGCTCGAGCCCGGGACGGCCGCTCGGATCATGACCGGGGCCCCGATGCCCGCGGGCGCGGACGCCGTCATCCAGGTCGAGCTGACGGACGGCGGCACCGAACGGGTCCGGATCACCGCGGAGCGGCCCGCCGGCACCCACGTGCGCACGGTCGGCGAGGACGTCGCGGCCGGCGTCGTGGTGCTGACCGCCGGCACGGTCCTGGGCGCGCCGCAGGTCGGCATCGCCGCCGCGCTCGGCCTGGCGACACTGCGGGTGCGGCGCCAGCCGCACGTCCTCGTCCTCTCCACCGGCTCGGAGCTCGTCGAGCCCGGCCGGGAGCTGCGCCCCGGGCAGATCTACGAGTCCAACGGGGTGATGCTCGCCGCTGCGATCCGCGACGCCGGGTGCACGGCCGAGCAGCTGCGCAGCGTCGCGGACGACGTCGACGAGTTCCGGAAGGTCCTGCAGGAGCGCGTCGCCGAGGGCGTCGACCTCGTCGTCACCTCGGGCGGGGTGAGCGCGGGGGCCTACGAGGTCGTCAAGGACGCGCTGACGGGACACGGCGTGGACTTCGTGCGCGTCGCGATGCAGCCGGGCGGCCCGCAGGGCGCCGGCCGCCTGCAGCTCGACGGCGGCATCTCCTGCCCCGTGGTCACGCTCCCCGGGAACCCGGTCAGCTCGTTGGTGTCCTTCGAGGTGTTCGTGCGCCCCGCGCTGCGGGCGGCCATGGGCCATCCGCACCCGGCCCGCCCGGTGGTCACGGCGAAGGCCGGCGAGGACCTCCGCTCGCCGGCGGACAAGCGCCAGTTCCGCCGCGGGGTGCTCGACGCCGCCGACGGCACCGTCCGCGAGGTCGGCAGTCCGGCGTCCCATCTGCTGGGAGCGCTGGCCCGGGCGGACAGCCTGATGGTCCTGCCCGAGGGCCTGGACGCGGTCCGTGTGGGCGACGACGTCGAGGTCTGGCTGCTCGAGGGATGACCCGTAAGGGCTAACCGCGCCCCACGTCACCCGGAAAGTGGTATAGATCACAGTCGCTCGGTGCAACACTGCAACGCAGCGAAGCGTCTTAGCTTGTGAGTATTCGGCCAATCGGTGCACATCATTGGCATCTCCGCCATTGATCTGGACGTTGGGTCGGCTGCTGGGGATACTTTGAACGGAGGAGGGGTAACCACTCCTCGCAAAGGACCCACCGCCCGTCGCTGGGGAGCGGACGAGCGGTTCCAAGGCCGGGGTCGTCGTCTCGGGGGATGGCGGCTCCGGCCCTTTGCGTGTCCGGGGCCATTTGCGTTCCTGAAGCCCTCTGCGTGTCCGGGGCCTTTCTGCGGTTCCCGGGACGGCCCTCCGCGAATCGGACTCCCGTTACTCCCGGCCCATCCGGCCCCGCGTAGCGTGGCGGCCGCCCATCCGACCGCGCGGTACCGCCATGGCGGTGACCCGGGTCGGGCGCCGGCCGACGAGGAGCAGACCCGCCACATGCCCGAGACCGGGACGTCCCTGAGCCACATCGCCGAGCTGGTCCGCGCCGCGGTTCCGCCGATGCATCCGGGCGGACGGCCGATCGTCGCCGGCGTGGGAGTCACCGCGGCGGCCCTCCGCCTGCTCACCGGCCGCGGGGGCGGGCTCGGCCTGCTCGCCACGGTGGGCACCGCGGCCTTCTTCCGGTCCCCGCACCGCACGCCCCCGCCGCGCACCGGCGTGGTCCTCGCGCCGGCCGACGGCACCGTCGCCACGATCGCCGAGGTCGTGCCGCCGGACGAGCTGGACCTCCCGCGCGTGCCGTGCCCGCGCGTCAGCGTCTTCCTGTCCGTCCTGGACGTGCACGTGCAGCGCATCCCCGCGCACGGCCGGATCCGCGAGGTCGAGTACCGGCCCGGCGCCTTCCTCTCCGCGGACCTGGACAAGGCCAGCGAGGACAACGAGCGCAACTCCCTCGTGCTCGACACCCAGGACGGGCACGCCGTCGGCGTCGTCCAGATCGCCGGCCTGCTGGCCCGCCGGATCGTCTGCGAGGTCCGCGCCGGGGACGAGGTCGCCGCCGGGGAGACCTACGGGCTGATCCGCTTCGGCTCCCGCGTCGACACCTACCTCCCGCCCGGCGCCTCCGTCGAGGTGGCCGTCGGACAACGGACGATCGGCGGCGAGACCGTGCTCGCGGACCTGTCCCCCTGCGCGCCGAGGCGGGATCGGTGACACGGCCGGACGGCCCGTACGCCGCCGGCGTGCGGCTGCTGCCCAACGCCGTGACCGTCCTCGCGCTCTGCGCGGGGCTCTCCGCGGTCCAGTTCGCCCTGGCCGGGCGGTTCGAGCTGTGCATCGCCGCGGTCGGCGCGGCCGCGCTCTGCGACGCGCTGGACGGTGGCCTGGCCCGCCTGCTCGACGCCAGCAGCCGGATCGGCGCCGAGCTGGACTCGCTCGCGGACCTCGTCTCCTTCGGCGTCTCGCCCGCGCTCGTCCTCTACATCTGGGCGCTGCAGGGCAACCGCTTCGGCTGGGTCGTCGCGCTGGTGTTCGCGGTCTGCATGGCGCTGCGCCTCGCCCGGTTCAACACCCTGATCGACGACGTGGGCCAGCCCCCGTTCGCCAAGCGCTTCTTCATGGGCGTCCCGGCGCCGGCGGCCGCGCTCACCGCGGGCGTTCCGCTCTACCTGTGGCTGCACTTCGGGTCGGGCTGGTGGTCGGCGCAGGTCACCGTGGCGCTGTGGGCGCTGCTCGTCGCCGGCCTGATGGTCAGCCGGCTCCCGACGCTGTCGCTGAAGAGCGTCCGGGTGGCGCCGCGCCTGATCGCCCCGCTGCTGGTGCTGGTCGGCGTGGTCGCGGCGATCCTGCTCACCGCCCCGTTCCTCGGGATGGCGCTGATCGCGGCCGGGTACGTGGCGCTGGCCCCGGTCACGTTCCTGCGGTACCGCTGGCTGTCGAAGCACCCCGAGGCATGGGGTGTCCCGCCGCGTGAGCGCCGGGCCGTCGCCCGGGCCGCGCGCTCGGCCCGCCGGCTGGGCCTG
>NZ_JAODNI010000256.1 GCF_025465255.1 Pseudonocardia sp. | reverse complement strand
ATCTGGCGAGCTTGCCGAAGACGTCCTCGGCGAAGCCGACGAGGTTCTGCGGGAGGCAGAACAGGTCTGTCTTGGCGATCGAGACCGCCCGCAGCTCGCCGGCCCAGCCGTACAGATCGCCGAAAATGAAGCGGAAGGCCTTGCAGGTGGGCCAGATCGTAGGCACCCGGCAGGGCCCGCTCACCCAACTCGACCAGCCGGTACCCGGTCAGATCCGCCTCGGCCCGGTCAAGCTCGCCGGGGTCGGTGAGGCCCAGGCGATTGCGCAGGACCCCGGCCCGCGGGTAAAGGTAGGGGACTTGGCTCACCTGCTATAGCGGGCCAGCGTGCGCTCACGGGCCTCCTGGACAGTCATCCGCCCCTCGGCGATGGCCTCGAACATGTCCAGCCCTTCCGCGCTGGGCTCAAGCCCCTCGGCGCGCACCGACGCGAGCGCCTCCGTGACGGCTTCGCGCCGTAGCGCGGCGGCCCGCTGCAGCTGCTCGTACCGCGACACCGACATGATCACGGCCTCCGGCTTGCGATGGGCCCCGACGAACACCGGGTCCGCGCCCGGCTCCTGCACCTGCTTGATCACTGCGGTGAGCCCCGTGCGGAACTCCCGGACACTCAGGATCTCTGGTGCGGCCACCCAGCAAGTGTAACGAATTGTGTACACGTCCTGCGGGAGGCAGGCCGGCCGCGATCTGTCATGTGTGGTCGTTGGCGAGCCGCAGAGCGCAGCCTCCTTCTCGCTCTGAGTACTGCCCAACTGACTCTGCATCTATACTGCGGTCCAAAACGGATGGCAATCGACGCGGGAGGATTGCGCGTGTCACGGACCCTGGTTATACCCAAGAGTCGTGTGCCCCCGCGCGCTGCAGCTTTGGTGTTGCTGGCAGGTTTGCTGGTGGCGGCGTGTGGTGGTCCGTCTGGCGGCGACACCGCCTCACCGGACACAGGTGCTCCGACCACGCCAGCGCCACGAGCGTTCGACCCGCCGACCGCGTTCACTTCTGTCTCCGGTCGGCCCCTGCCGGTCGACGGTCTGGTACCGGAGCTCGGGCTTCTGGACGGTACTGCCGGGTGGTCGGCCACGGACTCTGGCCTGTTGCGGGTTGACGTGTTGTCGGGGCAGGTTGCTCCGGCGGCGGCCCCTATCGGTCAGCCGTTCGGAGTGTCTACGGAGGGCTCGGATGCGATCGGGAAGCCGGTCGTGGCGCGGGCGGGGGCTGCTCCGGTCGTGGTCGGGGCTTTTCCGGTACGTCTGGTCGGCTCGGGGACCGCGGCGCCGCACAGTGCGGCGGAGCTGGTGGCGGCTCGTGCGGATACCGGGGCTCGTCTCTTCACTGTCCCGATGCCGGTGGGGGAGTGGGCGAGTCCGGGTGTGCGGCTCTCAACCAGGGTCGTGGGGATCAGCAGCGATGGTGCGGTGGCGGTGGTCAGCATCGACAACGCGTTCGGGGCGTCCTCGTTCGGGGTCGACTTGGCCGCCCGCCGGATCGCCTGGACGGCACCTGATTTCAAGGCTGCGGCGGTCGCCGGGGACACCGCGGTCGGCCCGACCACGGGAAGCGGCGCGCAGGGCTTGGGCCCGAGCATGCTTCGCGGGCTCGCGGCGGCGACCGGAGTGCAGCGGTGGTCCGCCGCGGATAGCGGCCACGTGCAGGTCGCGGGCGCGAACCTGGTCGCGGTCGCGGGAAAGGTCTACGCCAGCGGCAAGTCCTTCTTCCGGTTGCTGGCCGGCGATAGCGGCCGCCAGGTTCAGTCCGCCGATGCGAGCTTCGAGAACTTCCCTCAGTGCCGCTGGGACGAGCGGGACGTGACGGTCTGCTTCACGGCAGGGTTCGGTGACCGAGCCTTTGGGATCGATTCCAACACGGCTCGGCTGTTGTGGCAGCTGCCTGACCAGGGCGGAACCCGCGTTGCACCCCAGGTGATCACCGCGGCTTGGCATGGCGCGGTGTACGGCGAGACCGGGAACGGCTCGGTCGTCCTCGACGGGCGCACGGGGGCCGACCGCAGCGCTGATCCGGGGGCCTCACCCCAGCTCGTTAACGAGTACTTCGGGGTCGGCGTGCCACCCGGCAAGAAGACCGATCGTGTCCAGGTCCGCCGAGACCTGTTCCTTTATCCGGCAAGTGGCTGATGATGTTGATGGAGACCTCACAGGTGGCCGCGGAGATCGTGGCCGGACCAGCTGAAGGAGCGCCTCAATGATCCAGATCTTGCCGCCGCGGCGCGACGAGCCGAACCCGCCTCCCGCTGAGCCTGGACGAATCTCGGTGGCGGACATGGACGAGCTGATCGCGGCCGGTGAAGCTCGCCCGATCTTCCCGGAGTTCGACGTCGGGCCCACGTTCTACGAGCGCCTGTGGTGGGCCGTGCCGCAGGGTGCCGGTGAGCTCGAGCGCGGCTATGCCGTGGTCAGCGATGAGGATCAGTTGGAGCTCACCGCGATGTTCTTGAGGCTCGAGGGCTCCGCCGAGGTCGCAGCCTCCTACGCGCGGGAGAGGCGTGAGAGAGAGGAACGTCTGCTCGGCGGCGAGCCGGACAGCGATTTTCAGCTCCGCCGGCTTGAACAGCAGCGCCGCAAGGACAGTGGCCGGCGCCGCGGATGGCTGCGGCGATGACATCGGCTGGAGCTGTCGACGTTCCCGACCTCGAAGTGGTCAAGGTCGCGATGAGCGTCCTGGCGCGCAAGCTTCGCTCCGAGATGATGCTGGGGCTGCTCGAGGAGTTTGCCGCGGGTCAGCGGACCGGGCGGTCGATGCTGGCTGAGTTCCGCGAGGCAGAGGCAACCCTACTTGGCCGGCGGGGTGACTATGAGAGCTTGGCGGTTCACGCGTTGGATGGCCTCGTACGGCAAGCGGGCTCGGGGGCCGAGCGTGGCGGTCAGTCGACCGACACTCGGTGGTTTGAAGGGATCCGCAACACGGCCTCCGGCGGGACCCCGGCATGGGAGCGGCTGCGTCAGAACGGGCGGGATCGTGGGCGGCCGGTCGAGGCGTGGGAGATCTTCCACGGACTGCACAGCCTTGCCGCCCAGGAGGCACGCGCCGACGGGCCGCCCGATCGGGACATCGGGATCCACCATATCGAGTCAGCGATGCAACTCGAGGGAGGTCTTGGAGCGGACTGGTCGCTCCACAGGGCCTTGCGTGAGGCACGGGAAAAGCTGGGGGCAGAGTTTCGTCCGGCACCGGCCAGCGATGTGGCGGCCATGCTGCTCCGGGTCGACGGGGCCCGGCAGCTGTTGAAACCCGGCGGGTTCACCATTGGCATCCGCCCTGGTCCGGCGGCACCAGCGAGGGCGATCGATGAGTCGACCATGCGCGATCTGGAGTCGAACATCCGAGACACGATGGTGCGCCAGATGAGCGCGGCGGCCGCCCTGGACATGGTCCGCAACCCCGGGTCGGCCACCCGCGGCACCAGGCCGGTCGATGCCGACCTCGATCAGGCCCTGGTCGCTGGGGCGGCCATTGTTCAGGCCAGACGGGCCCGGGAGGTCGCTGACCGTGCCCGGCAACGAGCAACCGAACTACGGGGCGAACGGCTGGGCTCGCACAGCACTTTGTTCTTCGCGACCTCGGCAATGACGGGCGTGGGCATGACATCGGTGTCGTTGGCCGGCGATACCAAGATGCAGCTGACCGCGGTGATCGGCTTGACGATGACAACGCTTGCCGCCACCGGGAACACGATCAAGGACTGGAAACCGCACGCTGCGGCGATCGCGGCCCCGTTTCGGGCCTGGGTGGCCGAGCGCGTCGCCGAGGGGGCTCAGCACCTTGCCAACCGCGAGGTTGCCCGTCTCGACGGCGGAGGGTCCTCGCAGGCGATGACCGCCTGGCAGCGGGCTCAGACCGCCCTCGGAGCTGTCCAGAAGGGGGTGCTGCGTCACGCCGTACGCACGCTCGATCCCCAGTCGCCACAAGGTGTCGCCGGCCCCAAGCCAGCACAAGTACCCCAGCAGCAACAGGCCCCTCATCGCCGTGCATAGACCACCGATGCCCACACGCCGCACCAGAAGCCCAAGGATGGCCCGATCTGGTGCGAGTTGACCCGTCAGTGAGCAGCGCGGAGCCCTTGACCTGCGGAGTCTCGCGGCGACAGAAGCCATAACCTGCTCAGCTCTGGGCGAGGTCGGTGAACCGGCTGTAGTGCAGCTGATGCGCCACGGTGATCGTGCCCTGCGGCCCGTTTCGGTGCTTGGCCAGGATCAGGTCCGCCTCGCCCGCGCGGGGGTCGTCCTTCAGGTCGTTGCGCTGCTTCAGCCGGCGCGCCTTCATGGCCGGTTGCGCCGGTGGAGCTCGTCCTGCAGCACGGCGCGCCCCTGCGCCTGCGCCACGCGACTCTCGTCCATGCTCTGCCGTAGATCGGCCTCCTTCTCCAGCAGGTTCTGGAGCACGGCCGCGGCCTGGTCGGCGATGTCCCGTCGGCCCTGCCGGATGCCGGTCTCCAGCATCCCCTCCGCCTTGCGGATCAGGTCCGCGCCTTCGGGGTCGTCGAGCATCGTCTGGCTGCGCTCGTTGGTCGCCTTGGACTCGCGCAGCAACTCCTGCAGCCGCGCGAGGTCGGGCCAGTCCGGACTGAGATCACTCATGTGGGGGAGCCTGCAACACGCCACCGACAGTTCAGATCGGCCCCATGCGCCAGGTCCCGAGCCATGAACGCATTTCGACCATCGCGAGAAGGGCGATGTCGGGCCGAGGCCTGGGGCACGAGTGTGTCGTCGGCGACATCCATCTCTCTGCAAATCACCGCACATACGACAATGAGGTAGAAGCTTGGCGGTGCCCCGTTGCATTCCTGCCTGAGGGTTCCTGTCGAGGGTTGAAGGTCTCGAGTCTGGGGCACCCAATGGCCGTCTCGACGGACATGGTTGCTGAGCGCTGGGGAGCAGTTGAGCAGCCAGAGGTCGGGCTGCTGGCGGGAACCGCGGCCCGGCCTCGTTCAGTCGAGATCGCGCAGCAAGCCGGTACAGCGCCCCGGGGTTCATCGCCGGGCCCGCCACGGTCGGGGCGTGGCGAGACCCGCGGGCGCGGCTGTTCCATCTTGCCGCAGGGGCCACGCTCGTCACCGTCTACAACCTGACCGACTGGGACGCGGCGAACACGGGACCGGAGAGTGGCGAGAACGTGTTCCGGGCCGGCCAGTCGTCTCGTTCCTGGCCGTGCGGCGGTGGTGAGCTCCTGGTGAAAGGACTGTTGTGGAGTCGTTGCCCCTGTGGCTGACCGCGCTGATCTTCCTTGCGGCGGCGGGAGCGGTGTGGATCGCCGGGATCTCGCTGTCCAACCAGACCGACGTGCTCGCCACACGCCTTCATCTGGGCAGCGCGTTGGGCGGGGTGATCCTGCTGGCGGTGGCGACCAACCTGCCCGAGATCGCCATCACCGCCAGCGCGGCGCTGGCCGGGAACGTCGGTGTGGCGGTGGGCAACATCCTCGGCGGGATCGCGATCCAGACCGTGGTGCTGGTCATCCTCGACGCCGCGAGCCGGCACCGCGGGCGGCCGTTGACCTACCGCGCAGCATCGTTGGTGCTGGTCGTCGAGGGGCTCCTCGTCGTGGCCGTCCTGGTGGTCGTCGTCGCCGGATCGCAGTTGCCGGACACTCTGATCGCGTTTCGCCTGGGGCCGGCGTCAGTGCTGATCGCGGTGCTGTGGATCGTCGGGCTGGTCCTGGTGGGCCGGGCGAACCGGGCGCTGCCGTGGCACGAGTCCGGGCAGGCGCCGGACGGGCAGGCCGAGCCGCAGGGCCACAGCCAGCAGAAGACCGAACAGCAGGCCAGCGAGAAACAGGTCTCCACCGCCCGCGCCGCCACGGTCTTCGGGATCGCCGCGGTCATCACCCTCGTCGGCGGCGTGGTGCTCGAACGCGCCGGCGACGCGATCTCCGGGGCCATCGGCCTGTCCGGCGTGCTGTTCGGCGCGACGATCCTCGCCGCGGCCACCTCCCTACCCGAGGTCTCCACCGGGTTGCAGTCGGTCCGCCAGCGCGACGACCAGCTCGCGGTCAGCGACATCTTCGGCGGCAACGCGTTCCTGCCGGTGCTGTTCCTGCTCGCCACGCTGCTCTCGGGCAAAGCCGTGCTGCCACAGGCCCAGGCCACCGACATCTACCTCACCGCCGTGGGAATGCTGCTTACCGTCGTCTACATCGTCGGGTTGCTGTTCCGGCCCTCGCGCCGCGTCCTCGGCATGGGCATGGACTCCCTCATCGTCCTCGTGCTCTATCTCGTGGGCCTGGCCGGCCTGTTCGCCATCGCCTGACCCGGAACGCCCCATCCCTTGGCGGGGCGCCGGGTCATCGTCGTCCGGTCGGGTGCGGGCGAGCAGGTGGCGCGCCGCGACGAGCGGGCTCTGACCTGCGGGAGAGCAGGGGGGTTCAGCGTCCACGGTGTCGCCCGGGAGGTCCAAGTCGCTTTCGTTTTTTTCGATTAGAGGTACCATGGGCATCGGCGAAAGGGGATACGCCATGACGTTCCACGATCGAACAGTGATGCCACCGGAAGAGACCGAGGCGCTGACCAAGATGGTTGCGGCCTTCCGCG
This sequence comes from Pseudonocardia sp., assembly GCF_025465255.1. Lineage (GTDB taxonomy): Bacteria > Actinomycetota > Actinomycetes > Mycobacteriales > Pseudonocardiaceae > Pseudonocardia. The sequence goes on along the minus strand of NZ_JAODNI010000256.1, from coordinate 1,703 downwards.
ACGAGGGCAAGGCCGCCCTCGTCGGGCCGGATGACGTGCGCTGGGACCTGCCCGCGGAGGCATATCGGGTGCTCAAGGAGGTGCTGCAGGCGATGGCTAAGGGCTTGGCGATCACTGTCGTGCCGCAGCACACGATGCTGACCACGCAGGAGGCTGCCGACATGCTCGGCATCTCCCGCCCGACACTGGTGAAGCTGCTGGAGAGCGGGGAAATCCCGTTCGAGCCGCGAGGCCGTCACCGCCGGGTGTTGCTGACCGACGTACTCGACTACCAGGAGCGGGCTCGGGTGGAGCGCAAGAAGCAGCTCACCGCCATGGTCGACGAGGCCGGAGAGCACGACCTGTACGCCGCTACCGCGACTCCGCGACCGACTCGATAGGACGACGTTCCGTTGGCGTTCCCGGCCTTCCTCGACACCTGCGTACTCTTCCCGCAGTACCTGAGCGACACCCTGCTCACGCTGGCTGACGCACGAACGTTCAGGCCGCTGTGGTCACGGGGCGTGCTGGACGAGTTGGGCCGGGTACTCGCCCGCGAGACGCAGATGACCCCGGCGCAGGTAGCGCACCGCCTCGGCCGCATGCAGGCCGCCTTCCCGGACGCCGAGGTCGAGGGCTACGAGCACCTGATCGACGGCATGACCAACGACGAGAAGGACCGGCACGTGCTGGCCGCGGCGGTGCGCGGCAACGTCGAGGTGCTGGTCACGTTCAACATCAAGGACTTCCCGAAGTCCGCGCTCAAGCCCTTCGACATCAACGCCGTGACCCCGGACGACTTCCTGCTCGACCAGCTCGACCTCTATCCGGCGCTGGTCATGAACTGCCTGCACGAGCAGGTGAACCGCTACGTGCACATCAACGGTCCGATGCAGGTCGTCGACCTGCTGCGGCCGCTGGAGCGCGCCGGAGTGCCGCGGTTCGCCGACGAGGTCCGGCGGCACCTGCTCTGACGGCACGCCGCCCCGGCCTCGACGATCTCGGCCAGACGATCGTCGTGCCCGGGCCGGGCACGACGTCACCGACCTCGGCCCGGGTGGCTCCCGGCTGCTCTTCCGCCACACGGTCGAGGTCCGAGGTGGGTGTGCGGTGCGCAGTCATGAGGCGGCGGCGCTGTCCCGAGCGGCGGGACGGCGTCGCCGCTTCGCTGTGGTGGGGCTGTCGCGCTAGTGGTCCTTGCCCCACTTCCACAGTGCCCGGTCGAGGGTGCGCAGGTCCGCTCCAGTCCGGTTGGCCAGCCCGCGACAGAGCTGCAGGTAGGCCGGATAGCTAGGCCAGGCGTCCAACTCCCCGTGCGCTCGCAGGGTCTTGATCGCGAGGACGTCGATCACCGTGAAGCGGTCCGGGTGCACGACGGTGAGCAGCGCGCTGGCCATAGGGTCCAGGACCCCGGCAAGCAGCCGCAGGACGCGGTGGGCCAGGTGGTCCGGTGCCGTGAGCGCCAGCCTGGTGATGGCCTCGACGTCCTCGGCGGTGTTGCGCCGCATGTACCCGGTCGCGCGGGTCGCCTTCCATCGGCCGACGACGAGCAGCTCGTCCATCGTGTAGTGCCCGCGGGCGGCGACGGCGGGCCCGATCTCGTCGAGGACGCGGCGGTCGCTGGTGATCGGGTACCGCTCGCTCCAGTGGCGGACGAACTCAGTATCGATCTTCGCGCCGGGGCCCGTAGCGGTGGTCGATGCAGTCATGGACACCTCCATTCC
>NZ_JAODNI010000147.1 GCF_025465255.1 Pseudonocardia sp. | reverse complement strand
CGGAGCTGGGCAGGCTCGACGTCGTCGTGGCCAACGCCGGCATCCTGCCGATGGCCATGGGCGACCCGGACCCGATGGACTTCGTCGACGCCACCGACGTCGACCTCATCGGCGTGATGAACGCGGTCGCGGTGGCCGTGCCGCACCTGCCGAACTTCGGGTCGGTCGTCGTGACCGGGTCGACCGCGGCGATGCTGCCCGACACGACCGACAACCCCGCGATGGGCCCCCGGCAGCGCCGGCTGCGGCTGGGCGAAGCGGATCCTGATGAGCTCCGTCGAGCAGATGGCCCTGCACCTCGCGCCGAGGTTCATCCGTGTCGACGCCGTCCACCCGGCCAATGTCAACACGCACCTGCTGCACAACGACGGCCTCTACGGCATGTTCCGGCCCGACCTCGAGAACCCGACCCGGGAGGACGTCGAGCCGGCGTTCACAACCTTCCAGGCCATGCCGATCCCCTACGTCGAGCCGGTCGACATCTCCAACCTCGTCCTGTTCCTGGCCTCCGACGAGGCCCGCTACGTGACCGGGCAGCAGATCCGCGTCGACGCCGGTTCGCTGCTGAAGTACCCGCAGGGACCCGGCAGCTGAGCCTGCCTCAGCGGCGGGTGGCGGCGAACTCGGCGAGCCGGTCGAGCTCGCGGAGGGCTTCGGCCTCGGGGAGGGTCTCGAGGTTCAGCGTGACCTCGTCGACCCCGGCCTCGGCGTAGCCGTCCACCATCTCCGGATCGGGATTCGCGGCGTACACCGTGAACGGCACGTTCTGGCGGCCCTGCTCGGCCAGCCACTCCCGGACGCGGCGGATCTCGTCGGGAGGGGTGTGCGCGCGGGGCAGCCACGCGTCGCCGAAGCGCGCCAGCCGGCGCAGCGCCGCCTCGCTCTCGCCGCCGAGGTAGATGGGCGGATGGGGCTTCTGCACGGGCTTCGGCCAGGCGTAGATCGGGCCGAAGTCGACGTACTTCCCGTGGAACTCCGCCTCGTCCTTCGTCCAGATCTCGATCAGCGCCGCGAGCTGCTCGTCCATCTGCGCACCGCGGGTGGTGGGTTCGGTGCCGTGGTTGCGCATCTCCTCGCGGTTCCACCCCACCCCGACCCCGAAGGCGACCCGGCCGCCGGAAACGAGGTCGAGGCTCGCGACCTGCTTGGCGGTGTGGATGACGTCCCGCTGCGGAAGCAGCGCGATGCCGGTGCCCAGCACGAGCCGCGAGGTCACGGTGCCGACCACGGACAGGGCGACGAACGGATCGAGCGTGCGGTAGTACATCCGCGGAAGATCACCTCCGCCCGGATACGGAGTCTCCCTGCTCACGGGGATGTGGGAGTGCTCGGCGATGAACAACGAGGTGAAGTCGCGTTCCTCGAGTGCGCGCCCCAGCGCCTCCGGGCCGATTCCCTCGTCGGTGATGAACGTGGCGATCCCGAACTTCATCCCTCGACACCTACCAGATCGGGGGCGTCGGCGTCCGGCAGTGGGCCGGTCAACCGATTCAGAGTCACCCGGCCCTCGTGATCATGGCCTGCTGCATGAGTGAAACGGCCGCCGGATCGGGAACACAGGAGGCCTCGGCGGGCGATGATTCGACGGTGCCGCCACTCCCCCGCACCGCCTCCGCGCGACCCGACGCCGCCACGGGACCGTCGCCCGGGGTCCTCGCCGTCGTCCTCGGGTTGCTCTTCGGCCTCGCCGGCACCAGCACCTCGGGTCTCACGGTCGCGCTGCCCCAGCTCGCGGGCGAGCTCGGCATCTCCACGGCGAACGCCGCGTGGGTGATCAGTATCTACGCCGTCGCGCTCGCCGTGTCCACGCCGTTGCAGGGCCGGATCGCCGACGCCGTCGGGGTCCGGGGGCCCCTGTGCACCGGGATCGCGCTGCTCGCCGCCGGCGCGATCGGCTCCGCGCTCGCCCCGAACATCGCGGTCCTCCTCACCGCCCGCGTCGTGCAAGGCATCGGGGCGGCCGCGATCCCGGTCCTCGCGACGACCCTGATCAGCGCCCGCTACGAGGGCCACGCCCGCGCCGCGGCACTCGGCCGGCTCGCCGGCACCGGCGCCGTCCTCTCCGCACTCGGCCCGCTCGTCGGCGGCGCGGTCGAGGGCCTCGGCGGATGGCGGTGGGCGATCGCCCTGCCGGCCGTGGGACTGCTCGCCGTGCCCCATCTCTGGCGCGTTGCGCGGATACCGGGCGACGGGGCGCGGATCGACCTGCTCGGCGCGCTCGCCGTCGCCGTCGCGGCGACCGGCCTGGTCCTGGCCATCCAGTCCCCCTCCGCCGGGCTCGGCGCGGCGTTCGCGGGTGTTGCGCTGATCGTCGTCGGGGCGCCGGCGGTGGTGCTGCGCGTCCGCTCCCGGCCGGAGGGCTTCCTGCCCCGGTCCGTGGTCACCAACCCGGTGGTCGTCCGCTCGGCACTCGCCGCGGCCGCGGTGCCCGCGAGCTGGTTCGCACTCCTGCTGGGCATCCCGATCGCCCTCGCGGCCCGCGACTGGACCCCGTTGACGATCGGGCTGCTCATGGTCCCGGCCGCCGCGGTCGGGCTCTTCTCGCCGCGCCTCGCCACCACGCTCCTCGACCGCCTCGGCCCCCGCCGCACGCTGCTCGTCGCCTGCCCGACGACCGCGGTCGGGCTGATCCTGGCCGCGGTCGGGGCCTGGTACGACGTGACCCCGCTGCTCCTCGTCGCCGTGGTGCTCAACACCGTCGCCTTCGGGATCGGCCAGCCCGCGATGACCGCCGCGGTGAGCGGGGCGGTACCCGCCGAGCGACGCGGCGGAGCGCTCGGCGTCGCCACCCTCGCGTTCCTCACCGGGGCCGGGATCGGCGCCGCGGTCGTCGGCGGCCTCGCCGCGCCGCTCGGCATCGGCACCGCGGTCGCCGTCCTCGTCCTGCTCCCGATCCTGGGCATCGCGCTGCTGCTCGGGGGGAACCGAACGGAGCACCCGACCTGACCGGCGGTGCCTGACCACAGCCCCGGCCCGCGCGCGTGACACGGGCCGGGGGGCGGATCTGTCCGACTCCCGGGGTCGACGAGAGCTACCCCGCGGCTTCCGCCGCCCCGGCCTCCCTCTCGCCGCGCCGCGGCGGCCGCCGCTCCCGGCAGTAGCTCCCCGGCGGGTCGGACCGGCCGAATGCGCACTCACCACGTTCCCTGCACCGCCGGTTGCAGGGGCCGATCGTGTCCTGCTTCGCCGCCGCCGCCCTGCGCAGTGCGGCGACGTCGAGCCCGGTCACTGTGCCGACGCCAGCACGTTCTCCTTCTCGGCGACGCTCATCCCGGGCTTCGCCCCGAGGTCGAACCGCGGGCCGGAGGGCAGAGTGTTGTGGAAGAACTTGCCGCCCTTGATGACCGTGGTGATCTTGTCGAGGTCCTGCATCACCGTGATGTCGGTGAGCGGGTCGCCGTCGACCACCACGATGTCGGCGAACTTGCCCGCCTCGAGCGTGCCGACCTTGCCCCCGAAGTCGACCAGGGCACCGGCGTCGCGGGTGGCGGCCACGAGGGTCTCGCGCGGGGTGTAGCCGAACATCTCGACGAAGTTCTGCAGGTCCCGGGCGTAGGTGCCGTGCGGGGTCCAGGCCAGGCCGAAGTCGCCGCCGGGCAGCACCCGGATGCCCGCCGCCTTCATCTTGGCCACGCTGGCGATGGTCTCGACCATCTCCTCCTTGTAGCCCATGGAGTCGAGCACATCGTGGCTGAAGCCGAACTGGGCGCCGTTCTCGTAGAGCCCGACCTGCCAGTGGATGGCGGGGCTGACGAAGATGCGGTGCCGCTCCTCGCGCATGCGGTCGAGCGCCTCGTCGTTGAGGTAGTTGGCGTGCCCGATCACGTCGAACCCGGCCTTCATGGCCATGATCACGGCGTCCGCCGAGCGGGCGTGGCAGAGCATCCGCAGGTTGCGGCGGTGCCCCTCGTCGGCCGCGGCGTCGGCCTCCTCCTGGGTGTAGGAGAGCTCGCCGGGCAGGTCGGACTCGATCATGCCCTCGCCGTCGAGGTAGACCTTGACGGTGTCGGCGCCGGACTTGCGGACCGAGCGGATCACCTTGCGGACCTCCCACGGGTTGTCCGCCAGCAGTGCGAGCCCGTCCATCCCGAGCTGCAGGTGGTCCGGGTTCCAGTCGATCATCCCGCCGGTGCCGAGGACGTCGCGGCCGCAGGCCACGTACCGCGGCCCGGGGGCGATCCCGGAGTTGATCGCGTTGCGGACGGCCACGTCGACCGCGTGCAGCGACCCGAAGCTGTTCGCCGAGGTGTAGCCGCAGCGCAGCATCGTCCGCGCGTTCTCCACCGCGTAGATCGTGGTGGCCTCGGCGGTGCAGTTCATGTCCAGGTCCTGCAGGCTGGACGCGTTGAAGTACGACAGGTGGCTGTGCGCCTCCGTCATACCCGGCATCACGAAGCGCCCGCCCAGGTCGATGCGGGGGACATTCTCGTCCACGTCGTCGAACTGGTCCATCGAACCGACGCGGCGGATCTCGTCGCCCTCGACCCAGATGGCACCGTCGGGGATCACTTCCTCGTCGGTGCCGTCGAAGATCCGGCCGTTGACGAGGAGCATGGACTCGGCGTTGAGCATGTCACTCCTTGGTGAGGTGGTGATGCGGGCGTCGTGTCGGGTTCGAGGGGTGCAGGCCCCGGCCGCTTCCCCGGTGAGGTGGTCTTCCGTCCGGCCGCGCGATTCCCCACGACACTCGCTGTGGTCCGCGTCACCGTCCTGGAACGTGCACCCAAGCTTCTGCCGGGCGCCCCGTTCCGTCAATGGGGGCTCCTCGGGCCGGACTCCGGAATCGGGACGGCCCGATATCTCGGGCACGAACGCGGCCGTCGAGCACTGCGCCCCCCTCACATTCATCACGGGCAGGACGAGTCCTTCCGGACAGCCGTGCACACCGACCGTTCGGGGGCAGTAGTGGCGGGCTCAGGAGATCGGCACTACGCCACGCTCATGGGGATCGCCCGGGGCTATCAGCGATCACAAGCCCTGGCCGTCGCCGCGGAGCTCGGGATAGCGGACCTCCTGGGCGGCGGGAGACGGACGGTCGGCGACCTGGCCACGACGACGGGCACCGACGAGCCGTCGCTCTACCGCCTCCTGCGCGCGCTGGCCTCGATCGGCGTCTTCCACGAGGACGACGAGCGCCGCTTCTCCTTGACGGACATGGGCGAGCTCCTCCGCCGCGACCATCCGCAGTCGGTCGATCCCGCCGTGCGGATGTTCTGCGCGGACTACCAGTGGCGAGCCTGGGGCGAGCTGAGCCACAGCGTCCGGACCGGCGGGAACGCGGCCGTCCATACGCTCGGTACGGACGTGTGGGAGCACCGCCGCAGGAACCCGCAGGACGGCGTCGTCTTCGACGCGGCGATGAGGACGATGGCCGACTCCTACGCCGACGGCGTCCTCGCCGCCCACGACTTCGGGACGTACGACCTCGTCGCCGACATCGGCGGGGGCACGGGCACGATGCTCGCGGCGGTGCTCGACGCCCATCCCGCCGTCCGCGGGATCCTCGCGGAGCAGCCCGAGGTCCTCGCCGGCGCGCCGGTGGTCCTCGACGCCGCCGGGGTGGCCGACCGGGTGACCCTCGTGGAGTGCGACTTCTTCGCCGAGGTCCCGAAGGGCGCCGACGCCTACGTGCTGCTGCGGGTGCTGCACGACTGGGTGGACGAGGACGCGGCCAGGATCCTGCGCCGGGTGCGGGAGGCGATGGACCCGTCCGCCCGGGTACTGATCATCGACGCCGTCGTCGGCCCTCCGAACGAGGACCCGCTCACCAAGTTCCTCGACATGATGATGCTCGTGTCCGCGGGCGGCCGGGAACGCACCGAGGCCGAGTGGACAGCACTGCTGGAGGAGACCGGATTCCGCCTCGAGAGCATCGTCCCCGCCGGACCGGGCCGTGCCGTGATCGACGCCGTCCCGGCCGGCTGAGCCGGTCGTGGCACTCGTGACGTCCGTCCTGCAGGTGCCGGGCGCCCGCCTCCACGTCGAGGTCCAGGGGTTCGGCCCGGTACTCCTGCTCATCCCGGGCGGGGCCGGGGACGCCGGCGCGTTCGCCGGCATCGCACCGCTGCTCGTCGGCTCTTACACCGTCGTCGCCTACGACCCGCGCGGCACCTCACGCAGCCCGCTCCACGGCCCGCCGGCCGACATCACGGTGGCGACGCAGGCCGACGACGCGCACCGGCTGCTGGCCGCGTTCGGGTCCGGACCGGCCGCGGTGTTCGGCAACAGCGCCGGCGCGGTCACCGCACTCGAGCTCGTCACCCGGCATCCCGAGCAGGTCCACACGCTCGTCGCCCACGAGCCTCCCGTGACCGAACTGCTCCCCGACGGTGCCCACCACCGGAGAAGGAACGACGAACTGCGGGAGATCCACCGCGACCACGGCCCCCTCGCCGCGCTGACCCGCTTCCTGGCGGACACCGGGATGGGCGATGGCATGCCGGCGCCACCCTCGCCGCACGACCCCCGCGAGCAGGCGGCGCTGGGCCGCATGATGAGCAACCTCGACATGTTCTTCGCCCACGTGGTCGGTCCCGTCGTCCACTACCGGCCGGACGTCGAGGCCCTGCGCGCCGCGTCGACGCGGATCGTGGTGGCCGGTGGAACGGAATCGAGCGGTCGAACTCCCTGGCGGGCTGCCGAGGCGCTGGCCACGGCCCTCGGCACACCTCTCGTCCCGCTCCCCGGAGACCACAGCGGGTTCGTCGGCAGGCCCGACGAGTTCGCCGCGGCGCTGCGACCGCTCCTGTCCGAGCGAACCCGCTCCTCCGGGTGAGCCGCCTCGAAGCCCTGAGGCCGCAGCGGACCAGCGCCTCTCAGGTACCGCAGAACGTGCGATGGGTGCCGGAGCTCGGCGGCGCCGGTAGGGCGTACGGCTCCAGACCGGGCCGTGCCTCGAACGGACGGGCGAGTACGTCGACCAGCCGATGGAAGGGTTCCAGGTCGCCGGCGGTCGCCGCGCCGAGCGCGTCGTCCACCAGGTGGTTCCGCGGGACGTAGACGGGGTTGACCCGGTCCATAGCCTCCGCGGTCTCCCGCGGGTCGACCGAACGGGATGCCAGCCGTGCCCGCCACCGGCCCGACCATGCGTCGAAGGCGTCGGGCCCGGCGAAGAGCGCTCGCGCGGACGCCGCGTCTCCGAGCAGCGACGACGACAGCGCCCGGAAGAACGAGGTGAAGTCGACCCTCTGCGCCTTCAGCAGCGCCAGCAGGTCCTCGATCAGCGGGTCGTCCTCCTCCTCGGCGTCCGCGATGCCCAACTTGGCGCGCATCCCGTTGCCCCAGTACCGGCCGTAGCGGTCCGCGAACGACGACAGCACGTCGGTGGCCGCCTCGACAGCGGTGTCCGTGTCCTCGTGGATCAGGGGCAGCAGCGTCTCGGCCAACCGCGCCAGGTTCCACTGCGCGATGCCCGGCTGGTTGCCGTAGGCGTAGCGGCCGCCGTGATCGATCGAGCTGAACACGGTGGCGGGGTCGAACGCGTCGATGAACGCGCAGGGGCCGTAGTCGATCGTCTCGCCGGAGATCGTCATGTTGTCGGTGTTCATGACGCCGTGGACGAACCCGACGAGCATCCAGCGGGCGATCAGCGACGCCTGTGCGTCGACGACGCTCTCGTAGAACGCGAGGTACGGGTTCTCCGCCTCGGCTGCGTCCGGGTGGTGGCGGGCGATCACGTGGTCGGCGAGGCGCCGCACGAGCTCGGGGTCCCGGCGCGCCGCCGCGTACTGGAACGTGCCGACGCGGACATGGCTCGACGCGACCCGGGTCAGCACCGCGCCGGGCAGCATCGTCTCCCGCACCACCTGCTCGCCTGTCGCCACCACCGCGAGCGCGCGGGTGGTGGGGATGCCGAGCGCGTGCATCGCCTCACCGATCAGGTACTCCCGCAGCATCGGCCCGACCGGCGCCTTCCCGTCCCCTCCGCGCGCGAACGGTGTGCGGCCCGACCCCTTGAAGTGCAGGTCGCGCCGGTGTCCGTGGACGTCGAGCACCTCGCCGAGCAGGAGTGCTCGGCCGTCGCCGAGGCGGGGCACGTACCCGCCGAACTGATGGCCGGCGTAGGCCTGGGCCACCGGCGACGCCCCCTCGGGCGTGGCGTTGCCGACGAGGACGGCCACGCCCTCCGGTGCTCTCAGCGCCTCGGCGTCGACACCCAGCTCCGCGGCGAGCTCCCCGTTGAGCGCGAGCAGCCGGGGCGCGGGAGCCGGCGCCGCCTGCCAGGGCTCGCACAGGGCCCCCAGTTCACGGGCATAGGAGTTGTCGAACGTGAACAACGACCCGACCGCGACGCTCATGGCACCGAGGCTAACCCGACGCTCCGCGGTCACGCCGGGTCCGCCGCCGGCGTTCGAGGACGTAGCCGACCGCCGAGAGGGCGAGCATCGTGCCGCCGGCGAACCTCTCGTTGATCCAGACCCCCCGGACGCGGGGGACGAGCCCGGGGAACTCCGCCTCCATGCCCTCGGCGCCGGGGAAGGCGAACGCGGCGCCCTGCGCGGCCCAGAACAGCGCCGGCAGGGCGGCTCCCAGCGCGAGATCCCGATCCGAGCCGGTTCCCCCGCGCCGCAGGAGGTACAGGCCTCCCCCACCGAGCAGGGACCCGAGCGCGATCGTCTGGGCGTCGTGGAACTTCGCGTGCGGCGGCCACGCGGGATTGAACAGATGGGTGCGGTTCCAGTCCGCGAGGAAGCCACCCACGGCGGTCAGGCCGGACACCGAACAGAGGATGACGCGTCCAGGTCGCACGAGGCCGACCGTAGCAACGCACGCCGTCCCGCGTCCCTCAGACACTCCCTAGCTGTCGGTGCCCCGTGGCGGGCCAGTTCGGCGCGGAGTGCCCGCCACGGCTCCCGGGCCGGCATCCCGGGCCAGAGCGCGCGGGCGTCCCGCGCCGTCGCGACCTCCCCGTCCACCAACAGCGCCTCGAACCGGCCGTCAAGGACCCAGGAGGCATCGGTGCTCGCACCGGCGAGGGCGTCGAGGAAGACGTCGAGGAACCGGGGCGCGCTCGGCCAGGCACGTACCCGGTATCCGGACCCAGTCGAGCTCGCCCGTCCACAGCCGCTGCCGCGCCCCGGCGGCCTCGGCCGGGGACGTCAGCCACCCGGAGAGCATCGTGCTGGCCCGGCGCGACTTCGTCCGCCAGGAGCTTTGGCCCGCGTTGGCACCACGTCGTCCGCGACGTCGAGCAGACCGCGGATCACCGCTCCGCGATCGTCGCCGAACCCGCCGCCGCCGATACCCAGGACCGGCAACAGGACGAGTGGCAGCACGCGCCGGGGATCCCGGCGCACCCGGACGGCGATCTCGTCCAGAACGTCGTCGCGGAGCTTCGTGCACGGTTCGCCGAGGCCGGCCGCGACCCCGCGGGGCTCGAGGTGCAGCTCGAGGGGCCCGCGCCGGCCGAGGCGGGCGGGATGCCCGATCCCGGCGCGCACCTCGACGAGCTCGACCGGTATGCGAAGGCCGGGGTGACCTCGGTGTTCGTGCACATCCCGCCGGACGGTGGCGAGGCCGCACTCGACGCCCTGCGCAGCTACGGCGCGCAGGTCGTCGCACCCAACCGGACCGCCGGCCACTGAGCCTCCGGTGGAGCCGGCGCCGTCGGCTACACCCGCGCGCCCGCCGGGGATGCCGGACGCCGAAGGCCATCTCCCACATGCTGCCGATCGGCGGGACGTCCTGGCCCCACCACGACGGCGCGACGGCGTGGCCCGCGGCGGGGCGGGCCCACTCGATCTCGCCCCAGTCGGCGCGGGAGAGCGGATCGGTCGCGGCGGCGCGCCAGCGCGGCGCCCTTCCCGACCCTGCCGTACACACGGTGTCAGAGGAGGGGCGCCGCTGCAACCACTCGCCGACAGCAGGCCGCCGGAGAACAGCCGATCCGGTCGGCTACTCGAGGGGTCCGTTCTTGACCAGACCACCGGCCGGGCCTTCGACGAAGCGGGGGTCGAGCTGCATGAACTCGCTCTCCAGGCCGTTGGCGCCGTCGGGACGGTTGTCCCCGTTGACGCCGTCGACGAAGGACCGGACCGCCGTCTCGGCCGTGGCCTGCCCGGCGTCCACCCCCTGCAACGGGCTCTGGGTGTCCTGGGCCGCGTAGGCGGCTCCGACGCCGACGAGCGGCAGGACCGCGACCCCGACGGCGACCGCGATCAGCGAGCGACGCGTGCGTGCGTTCATCAGTACATCCTTCGAGTCGTTCGACAGTGTCGGGTCCGGGATCCGACCGGACCCCGCGTCACATGTTCTCGGCGCCGGCTTTGATCGCCTCACGGATGCGGTTGTAGGTCCCGCACCGGCAGATGTTGCGGATCTCCTCGATCGCGTCCTCGTCCAGGTCGCGGCCCTCGGCCTGGCACTGCTTGACCTTGGCCACGGCGGCCATGATCTGGCCGGGCTGGCAGTACCCGCACTGCGCCACGTCCCGGTCGATCCAGGCCTGCTGCATCGGGTGCAGCTCGTCGCCGTCGGCGAGCCCCTCGATCGTCGTGACCTCGTCGTCGGGCTTGACGTCGCAGACCCGCACGGAGCACGGGTTGAACGCCTTGCCGTTGATGTGGCTGGTGCAGGCCTTGCAGACGTTGATCCCGCAGCCGTACTTCGGACCGGTGACGCCGAGCAGGTCCCGGATCACCCAGAGGAGACGGACGTCGTCGTCGGTGTCGACGGTGACGGACTTGCCGTTGAGCTTGAAGGTCTGCGTGGGCATGTCGCGCTCCTCAGTACGTGGTCTCGAGGCCGTTGGTGGGCGACGGCGGGATCGGCGGCACGGTCGGGTACGGCTCGAACGGGAGCGGGTCCTTGTGGTTGATCGGGAAGTACTCCGGGAGCTTCCCGGTAGCCCGCGCGTAGGCACAGGCGATCGCGCCGCAGGTGGCCGCCACGCCGAACTCGCCGACGCCGCCCGGCTCGTCTGCCGTCGAGTCCATGACGATGATGTTCATCTCCGGCGGGGTGTTCCACTGCCGGGTGTAGAAGTAGTTGTCCCAGCTGGCCTCGACGAAGTGCCCGTCGTCCAGGTGCAGGCTGGAGGTCAGGGTCATCGCCAGCGCGTCGTTGATCCCGCCCATCATCTGGGCCTCGATCCCGCGCGGGTTGATCACCAGGCCGACGTCGACGGCGTAGGTCACCTTGGTCACGCGCGGACCGGTGACGCCCTGGCGGATCCTCCGGTTCACCGTCTCCGGCCGGCAGTCGATCTCGACCAGGCAGGCGGCGACGCCCTTGTACTCGGTGTGGAAGCCGAGCCCCTGGGCGGTGCCCTTCTTCATCGAGCGGCCCCAGTCGCCCTCCTCGGCCACCTTCTCCAGCACGGCCCGCATGCGGTCGTTCTTGAAGAACTCCATGCGGAACTCGTACGGGTCCTTGCCCATCTTCGCCGCGATCTGGTCGACCATCAGCTCCCGCGCGGTCGCCACGTCGGGCGAGTAGATGTTGCGCATGCTGGAGGTGTTGAACCCCATGTCGACCTCGTTGAGCAACCGCGTCGACACACCGAAGTTGTAGGGCGTCACCTGCGTCAGCTCGAAGATGCTCTCCGAGAGGCTGAGGTTGCCGATCACGGGCGTCTTGAACGCCGCGGCCGAGATCGGCTCGCCGAGGCCCGGGTTGACCTCGGTCGCGACGCTGGTGTGGCGCAGCTCGAAGCTGAGGACCGAGTCGGCGGCGACCGACGCGCGGATCCGCGTGGTGGCCAGCGGGTGGACACGACCCTGGCGGGAGTCGTCGGCGCGGGTCCACATCAGCTTGACGGGCTTGCCCATCTTCTTCGACACCTCGGCCGACTCCAGCGCGGCGTCGAAGAACAGCTTGCGCCCGAACGAACCGCCGCCCTCGGTGACGTGCACGGTCACCGCGCTCGAGGGCAGCCCGACCTTCTTCGCGATCTCGGCCTGGGCCGCGATCGGGTTCTTCATCGGGCCCCAGACCTCGGCCCGGTCCGAGCGGACGTCGGCGATGGCGCAGTTCGTCTCCAGCGAGCTGTTGCTCCGGAAGTAGAACGTGAAGGCGCCCTCGACCGTCGCGCCGCCCGCGGCCGGCACGGCCAGCGGGAGCTCGGCCTTCTTGACCTGCGCGAGCACCGACTCGTCGTTCTCGCCCGCCACGGTGCCCGCCGCCCACTGCACCCGCAGGGCGTTGACGCCGTCGATGGCCTGCCCGAACGTCTTCGCCCGCACCGCCACGCCGGTGCCGACCATCTCGACGTCGGTGACGCCCGGCATGGAGCGGACCTCGTCGATGTTGTCGACGTCCTCGGGGTACCCGTTGAGGTCGGGCGCCCGGCAGATCACCGTCGGGAGCGCGTCCGGGATCTGCAGGTCCGTGGCGAAGGTCTTCTTGCCCGTGACGATGGCGCGGGCGTCGGTCTTGTTCTGCGACTTCCCGATGATCCGGAAGTCTTCCTTCGGCTTCAGCGTGACCTCGACCTGCTCGGTCACCTGGTTGGCGGCCTTCTCCGTCAGCGCGCTGAACGGCAGCGACCGGCCGCTCGCCCCCGTGATCACGCCACTGCGGCTGGTCAGCACGGCCACGTCCTGCCCAAGCTCCGCGGCCGCCGCCTTCAGCAGCTGCCCGTGGGCGAGCGCGGCCGCGACCCGGATCGGCGTGTAGGTGGTGAACGTGGTGCTCGAGCCGCCTGTGAGCTGGTTGAACAGCAGCTCGGGACGCGCGTCGGCCAGGGTGACCTTCACCTGGTCGACCTCGAGGCCCATCTCCTCAGCGATGATCATCTGGGTCGAGGTGATGATCCCCTGCCCGTTGTCCGACCGGGGCAGCGCGAAGGACACGGTGCCGTCGCGGTTCACCTCGATCCGGATCAGGTTCGCCGTCGGCCGCGCCGCGTCGCGGAGCGCGTCGAGGAGGTCGTAGAGCTCCGGCGTCTGAGGACCCGACGGGATCGAGGCGGCGGACGCCTCCGACGGGCCCCAGAGCGACTCCCTCGTGAGCTCGGCGGCCACGACGAGCGTGGGTGCGGCGATGAGGTAGCCGAGGAAGCGCCGCCGGCTGGCGACGTGGCGTCCCAGACCGGCCTTCTCGTCCGGGCTCCGCTGCGTGGTGGGCGCGCGATGAGCGGGCATCGTTGTCCTCTCCGACCTGCCGGCGGACCGCGAAGGGGGGAGCGGGCCCTGCCGAAAGACTGTGTGCCCTGCTCAACGGCGTGATCGTTCGACAGATACGTCGGCGTGTCGGAGAGGAATGTCGTACTCGAGAGGCGGCGACGGGCCTGGCGGGCGAGAAAGCGCAGGTAGCCACCACCGGCCGCCTCATATGCGGCGCTACTCGCCAATCAGACCCGCAACTGCGATCGGTCGACCTTGACCGGAACTACCCGATCGGGTTACATCGGAATCGGGTTCCGCGCCGCCCACCGCGTCGCGGCGTACTGACCGGCAGGCGGGCTCTGCCAGCGATCGGTGACGTCCCAGGTCAGCCCCCGCATACGTTGCGGCGCACCGTCCTCCCTCGTGAAGTCCGGCCCGCCGAGTACAGCCACCGGATCGCTCCGCGGGGCGCACGATCCGGTGGCTGGCGGCATAGGCGCGCAACGGCACCCGGGGCGGGACCGCACGGGTTGTCGGCGGGCTGCACGGGTGCAGGCGGAAGCTCCGGACCGAGCCGACGAGTGCCGGCCATCGCGGCGCGTTTGTCGATGGCCTCCCACGGGAACCTCCATGACCCCGGCGGCCGAGGACGCGTCTTGCGCGTCCCAGGTGGCCATTACGTCTTCAGGGAGTGACCGCATGGGACTCGACGACAAGATCGACAACAAGACCGAGGAGCTGAAGGGCAAGACCAAGGAAGGCGTGGGCAAGGCCACCGACGACGAGGGCCTCGAGGCCGAGGGCAAGGCCGACCAGGCCTCCGGCAACGTCAAGCAGGCCGGCGAGAAGGTCAAGGACGCGGCCAAGAACGTCTTCGAGAAGTAGCCGTCCCACCCGCGGGCCGGACCCTCACGGGGGTCCGGCCCGCTCGTGTGTCCGGACCCGTCTCGTCTACGCCGAGGGAGCCCGGCAGCCGACATCGAAAGCGTTTACCTTCTGTCGGCACCATGAGGTCGCTCGTCTGGCGTGGGGCCCCTCGCGATCGCGGGAATCCTCCATGCAGCGTCCGTGCACCTTTCGGGGGTCGGAGCGCGCAACCGGGTAGTGCCGCGTGCGCGGTGAAACGTTGTCGGCCGCCCGGTGGCTGTCTACCGGTGGCAGCGCGGATCCGACGTCCCGAGAGGGCCGCCGGACCGTGATCTCGAGGCGCGTGCGCCGGCAAGGCCGGGGCGACGGCCCGGAAGCTCGACCGAGCCTGCCGCACAGGACTGCGACCGCGTTCCTGTTGATGCAACACAGGGTGAGGGGATCAGCAATGAGCGACTGGGGTGGCTGGGGCGACCACAAGGACCGGGACCGCAAATGGGGTGGTTGGGGCGGCTGGGGCTGGGGCCACGACGACCACAAGTGGGGCTGGGGCTGGGGCGGCTGGGGCGGCAAGGACCACGACCGCCACGGCAAGGGCGGCTGGTAGCACGACCGGTCGCCGGCCCTGACCGGGCCGGCCCGATGACAGGAGCAGTGGCCCCGCTTCCGTATGCGGAAGGGGGCCACTGCCTCCGCCCGGAGAGAAAGGTGGTGGCCGCGGGTGTGGAGGCGGTTCAGAGCGCTGTTCTTCCCGGAGGCCGTGGCCGACGGTCTGGTCGAGGCCGCCCCGGCCGTGAGTGTCCGGAAGATCTTCCGCCGGTTCTGGCCCGACGTCCGGCCGTTCCGGAAGTGGTTGTACGTCAGCCTGGTCTTCGTCGTGGTGTCCCCGCTGCTGGAGGCCGCGGAGATCTGGATGTACAAGCTCCTGGTCGACGACGTGCTCACGCCGCAGAACTTCCGCGCGTTCTGGTGGGTGGCCGGGGCCTACATCGGGCTGACGATCCTGGGTGGCACCGTCGGGTTCGCCGACCATTACCTGGCCGCGTGGATCGGGGAGAACTTCCTGCAGCGGATGCGCACCCGGGTCTTCGCCCATCTGCACACGCTCTCGGTGAGCTTCTTCGACCGGCACCGCCTCGGAGACATTCTCAGCCGCCTCACCGGCGACGTCGCCGCCATCGAGAGCCTGGTCCTCGCGGGCGTGGCCCAGATGGCCTCCGCACTGCTCAAGATCGGTTTGTTCACCGGGCTGCTGTTCTATCTCAACTGGCTGCTCGCCGTGATGGCGTTGGTCGCCGTGCCGTTCTTCTGGCTGCTGGCACGGGTCTTCGGCCGGCAGATCAAGAACGCGTCCCGTGAGGTCCGCCGGCGCAGCGGCTCGATCAATTCGGTGGCGGAGGAGAGCCTGGGCAACGCGGTTCTGGTGCAGGCCTACGGTCGCGAGAAGGCCGAGATCGAGAGGTTCTCCGACCAGGGCCTCGGCAGTGTGCGCGCGGCGCTCGCCGCGACCCGGATCGCCGGCCTGTTCCCGCCGCTGACCGACCTGTTCCAGGTCTTCGGCGTCATGTCGATCATCGGGGTGGGCGTCTGGCAGCTGACCCTCGACCGGATCACCCTGGGCGGCCTGCTCGTGTTCCTCGTGTACCTCTCCCAGCTCTACGGTCCGGTGCGGAGTCTCGGCCAGCTCTCCAACACGGTCTTCGCCGCCGCGGCGGGCGCCGAGCGGATCATCGAACTGCTCGACGAGAAGCCGGATGTGGTAGCGCCGGCGCACCCCGTTCAGCTGCCCCGGCGGGACCGCTCGCTGCCTCCGTCCGGGGCCCGCGTGTCCGGCGTCCTGGGTCTCGAGGAGGTCTGCTTCCGCTATCCCGGGACGGCCGTGGACGTCCTGCAGGAGGTCGGCTTCACCGCACGGCCTGGCGAGACGACCGCCATCGTGGGGGACAGCGGCGCGGGCAAAACCACGCTGATGAAACTCCTGCTGCGCTTCTACGACCCCACCGGCGGCCGGATCACGCTGGACGGTCACGACCTGCGTGAGCTCGACCCCGGACAGCTGCGCGACAACATCGCGATCGTGCTGCAGGAGACCCTGCTGCTCGACGGCACGATCGCCGACAACATCCTCGCCGGCCGCCCCGAGGCGAGCCGCCACGAACTCGCCGACGCAGCCCGCGCCGCCGACGCGGCCGAGTTCATCGAAGCGCTCCCCGAGGGCTACGACACACGGGTCGGGCAGCGCGGGCGGTTGCTGTCCGGTGGGCAGCGCCAGCGGATCGCCATCGCCCGCGCGATGATCCGCAACGCCCCGATCCTGCTCCTCGACGAGCCCACCGCGGGCCTGGACGCCGGGACCGGCGAACGGATCCTCGCCCCGCTGAGGCGGCTCATGACGGGCCGCACCACCCTCGTGATCTCGCACAACCTGCTCACGGTCACCGACGCGGACCAGATCCTCTATATCGACCAGGGCCGCGTCACGGAGAGCGGAACCCACTCCGAGCTACTCGGCAACAACGAGCGCTACGCCCACCTGTACCAGCTGCACCACCGCGCGGACGGGCGGCCGCACGAAGGCCATCCGCCCCTCGCGGCGTCGTCGGCAACCGGACGTCCGAATGGAGTCGTGCCATGAAGATCGCCGTCGTAGGCGGAGGCCCCGGCGCGCTGTACTTCGCCATCTCGGCGAAGCTGCGCGACGCGGGTCACGAGATCACCATCCTCGAGCGCGACCAGCCCGGAGCCACCTACGGCTGGGGCGTCGTGTACTGGGACGACCTGCTCGACACCCTGTACGTCAACGACTCCGAGAGCGCGCGCAAGCTGCGGGCCGCGTCCGTCCTGTGGCAGCAGCAGGAGGTCCGGCTGCGCCGCGAGCGGACCGCCTACTACCCCGGGTACGGCTACAGCGTGGGCCGCGCGGCCATGCTCGACATCCTCGCCCGCCGCGCCAGCGACCTCGGGGTCGACATCCGGTACCGGCACGAGGTCGACGACCTGTCGGCCTTCGCCGACGCCGACGTCGTCGTCGGGGCCGACGGCGCCAGCAGCCGGGTCCGGCAGCTCCACGGCGGCTTCGGCACGACGACCACCTCGGGGGCCAACCCCTACATCTGGCTGGGTACCGACAAGGTGTTCGACAGCTTCGTATTCGCCTTCCAGGAGACGCCGGCCGGGTTGGTCTGGTGTCACGCCTACCCGTCGAGCTCGGGGATCAGCACCTTCATCGTGGAGTGCCAGCAACGGACCTGGGACGGGCTCGGATTCGGCACGATGAGCAGCGAGGACGGCGTCCGGACGTTGGAGAAGATCTTCGCCGACGTCCTGGGCGGGGGTTCGCTGATCAGCGAGTCCCGCGGCCGGCCCGCGCGGTGGTTGCACTTCGCCGAGGTGCGCAATGCGCACTGGTACCAGGACAACGTGGTGCTTCTCGGCGACGCCGCCCACACGACCCACTTCACGATCGGGTCCGGGACCCGGCTGGCGATCATCGACGCGATCGATCTCGCGCAGGCCCTGTACGAGCACCCGGAGAGCGTGCCCCTCGCGCTGCGCGAGTACGAGAAGCAGCGCCGACGGCCGATGAACCGCTCGCAGGCGGCCGCGCGGAGCAGCATGGCCTGGTACGAGCACGCCGACCGCTACACCGACCGGGACGGGGTGGCCTTCGCCGCCGCGATGGCCGCTCGGCAGGGTCCCCTGCCGCCGTGGCGGCACCAGGTGCACAACGCCGAACAGCTCGCGCCGGTGCGGACCGTGCACCGCTGGTACGAGACCGGGCGCCGCTTCTACCTCGCACGCAAACGCGGCGAGCCCCTTCGCTCCCCCGCACCTCGCTCGGCCCCGGAGCCCCCGGCGGCGGAGGTCCCCGACCAGCACGCGCGGACGACCACCCCGTGGCGTGCGCAGAGCGCCGAGCCGGAGCGGCTGGTCGGCGCGAGCGCGCGGAGGGACGGGCGCGCCGGAAAGTAGGCCGGCGGGCGGCGCCGTTCCTGTGGAAGGGCCGGCAATGCGAATCCTGATCACGGCCTTCCCCGGCGAAGGGCACCTCCAACCGACGCTGGTGCTGGCGGCGCAGCGCGGCGGCCACGAGGTCGTGGTCGCCGACGAAGCCGAAACGGAAGCCGTCACCGCGGCCACTGGCGCTTGCTCGGCGAACCCGGATTCGCCACGGCGCCCCCCTCCCCCGGATCCGGGCGGAGATCGACGCCGTCCCGGATGCCGAGGACGTGCTCGCCGGCCTGGTCGGGGAGACCGAGCATCGGCGGCCGCTCATCCGGGATCCCCCGCAGGCCTGGTTCGACCGGCGCCGCCTCCCGCCCTGTGCCCGCGGCGGCGGAGCGCTGGTCAGCCCGGTGGAGACTCGCCTGCCCCGTCCGGGCTGCCCGCGAACACGGGCAGAGCCCGCACCACGTCGGGCGGAAGCCCGAGGCCGTCCTCGCTGGCGGGGTTCACCGCGAGCCACATGTCGTCCGACGGCCAGTTCGCGGCGAGCTGGGCGAGCGGGATGCGGAGCGCGCTGTCGACATCCGCCCCCGCCGAGCGCAGCGCGGCCTCGGTGGTGAAGACGGGAATATAGCGCTGGCCGTCCTGCTCGATGACGGGCAGTGCGATCGCACCCTCGGGTCGCTCCTCGCCCTCGGACGTCGGAACCTGCGGCAGGAGCGCGATGCTCGTCGCGAGGTCACGCAGAAGGGCGGCGGTGTCCGGGTCCGGGCCCGCGGCGGTCTCGTCCGTTGCGGCATCGTCCGGGGTCGACGTCATGACGACTCGTCCTTTCCTCCAGGGCGCTTCGTGCGGGTGGCGAGCACTGCCGACCGCGCGGAGGCACCTGTGGCGTCCACCCGATGCTCCCGGGCGCGGACCCTCGGCATCTTCGGCCCCGCAGCACCAGCGCGGCGTCCCCGCCGTGGCCCCGCCGGGCCAGTCGACAGGTTCCCGCGGCCCCTGAGACCGCCCGGGGCCACCGACGCGGAGCGGTGACGCCGTTGCGCTGGCGGGGCGAAAGACGCATCGAGAGTGGTGCCGCCGGGCCGGTGCCCCAGGGCACCGCGGTTCGCAGAATTCGGCTCGAAGACCCGGTGCCGGAAGGCTGCGAAACCCCGGTGCCGGAGGAGGTGGCACACATGGTGGACGTGTCCGGCTCGGGAGCGACCCTCCGAACCTCGATCCCGGCTCGCCTCGACCGCCTGCCGTGGTCGCGGTTCCACTGGCGGGTCGTGCTCGGCCTCGGAGCGGTGTGGATCCTCGACGGCCTCGAGGTCACGATCGTCGGCGCGGTGGCCTCCCGGATGATCGAGCCGGGCAGCGGGATCACGCTGACGGCAGCCGACATCGGGACGGGCGCCGCGCTGTACGTCGCGGGGGCGTGCCTCGGAGCGCTGTTCTTCGGTCAGCTCACCGACCGCCTCGGGCGCAAGAAGCTCTTCATGGTCACGCTCGCCATCTACCTGGTGGCGACCGTGCTGACCGCGTTCGCCTTCGCCCCCTGGTACTTCTTCCTCTGCCGGTTCTTCACCGGGGTCGGCATCGGCGGGGAGTACTCGGCCATCAACTCGGCGATCGACGAGCTCATCCCGGCCCGCAACCGCGGGCAGGTGGACCTCGCCATCAACGGGAGCTTCTGGGTGGGGTCCGGGCTCGGCGCCCTGGTGTCGCTGCTGCTGCTCGACGCGTCGCTGTTCGCGCCGAGCCTCGGCTGGCGGATCGCCTTCGGCCTCGGCTTCGTGATCGGCCTGGGCATCCTCCTGGTCCGTAGACACGTGCCCGAGAGTCCACGCTGGCTGCTGCTCCGCGGCCGGGAGGACGAGGCCGAGCGAATCGTCTCGGACATCGAGCGGCAGGTACGGGCGGAGACGGGCGCCGAGTTGCCGCCCCCGGCCTACGAGATCACCGTCCGGCGGCGGCAGAACATCCGCTACCGGGAGCTCGTCTTGATCGCCTTCCGGCGCTACCCCAACCGCGCGGTGCTGGGTCTCGCGCTGTTCATCGGGCAGGCGTTCCTCTACAACGCGGTCGTGTTCGACCTCGGGACCCTGCTCAGCAGGGAGTTCGGCGTGAGTTCGTCGACGGTGCCCGGCTACATGGTCCTGTTCGCGGCGAGCAACTTCCTGGGTCCGCTGCTGCTGGGGCGCCTGTTCGACACGGTCGGCCGGATCCCGATGATCGCGGGGACGTACCTGGGTTCGGCGGCGCTGGTCACCGTCCTCGGGATCCTGCTGGGCAACGGGTCGCTCACCACGACCTCGTTCATGGCGCTGCTGCTCGCGTCGTTCTTCCTCGCGTCCGCGGGCGCCAGCTCCGCGTACCTCACCGTCAGCGAGGTGTTCCCGCTGGAGATCCGCGGTCTGGCGATCGCGCTGTTCTACGCCGTCGGCACCGCGGTGGGCGGCATCGCGGGCCCGCTGCTGTTCGGCAACTTCATCCACAGCGGCAGCCGCGGGCTCATCGCGCTGGGCTTCTTCATCGGCGCGGCGGCGATGGCGCTCGGTGGAGTGGCGGAGCTGGCACTCGGGGTGCGGGCCGAGGGCAAGTCGCTGGAGAACATCGCCACCCCGCTCACCGCGGAGGAGGCCGAGGCGGATCCTCGGCGACAAGGCGCCATCCAGGCCGCGCGGGAGCCCAGCCGCGCCACCGAGGAGCAGCACCGGACGGCGCGCGAACGGAACATGCGGATCCTGAGGCGCGCCGCGGAGCGGGACGCCCACGAGCGGCACGGGCTGCGCATCCTGCGGCCCGGTCCCGGCTCGGCGTTCTACTCCCCCGGCCAGATCGGCACGGCAGGCACGACGAGCCGTTGGTCGGCGGCGTCGGACGAAGCCCTGGACCGGGAGGTCGCCGCGATCGAGAGCGCCCTCGACGGGTTGGGAGCCACCCAGACCGGAGCGTTGGCGGGCTACGTGGGTGGGCGTCTCTGGGGCCCCGGCCGGTTCCGCCGCGCGCTGCGACAGGCCGTGGACGAGGGGCGCGTCCAGCAACTGTCGCGTGTCAGCTACGGCCCGCGGCGAGGCCGCGGACGGGGCAGCACCAGACGGACCACCGCCGACCGCTGACCGCGGGGACGCCCTCCGCGCCGCGGACGCAGGTGACGTCAGGGGCGTTCGGCGCGTGACGGTCACGGTGCCGCGGGCCCGAACCGGGCCGGAGCGAGGGCGCCCACCTCACCCCCGCCCCCGGTCGGCGGCGCCGGATCACAGAACCGCCGTGCGTCCCGCTCGAGGTCCCACATGCGCCGGTACGGCCCGCGGGCCGCGAGGAGTCGGGCGTGCGTCCCGCGCTCGACGACGCGGCCCCCGTCGAGCACGACGATCTCGTCCACTTCCCCGAGGGCCGCGAGCCGGTGGGTGAGCAGCAACGTCGTGCGCCCGGCCGTCGCGGCCAGCAGCTCGGCGGCCAGCGCGTCGGCCGTGGCGAGGTCGAGGTGCTCGGTGGGTTCGTCGAGCAGCAGCACCGGCCGGTCGGCCAGCAATGCCCTGGCCAGCGCGATGCGCTGGCGCTGGCCGCCGGAGACGCGGGACCCGTGCTCGCCGACGGCCGTCGCGCTGCCGTCGGGCAGGCCGTCGACCCAGTCGAGGAGACGCGCGGCCGCCAGGGCGGCCCGCACCTCGCGCGGGCCGGCCGAGCGCCGGGCGAGCAGCACGTTCTCGCCGATGCTCGTGTCGAAGACGTGTGCGTCCTGTGCGCAGAGTGTGAGCACCCGCCGCACGTCGTCTCCGGCCAGCGTGGTGACGTCGACGCCGTCGAGGGTGACCCGGCCCGCGGCCGGGTCCAGGAACCGCAGCAGCACCGCGACCAGCGTGCTCTTGCCCGAACCGCTCGGCCCGACGACCGCGACTCGGCGGCCGGGTGTCAGGTCGAGGTCGAGCCCGTCGACCGCCGGGGTCGCGGCGCCGGGCCAGTACACCCGCAGGCCCTCGACGCGCAGCGTGTGCGGCGGGCCGGGCAGGGCCACCGGGGTCGGCGGCTCGCGCACCGGCGGCGGCCGCTCGAGTACGTCGACCACCCGTTCCGCCGAGCGGCGGACCCGCCGGAGGTCCTGGGGCGCCCGGGCCAGCACCGCCACCACCTCGACCGCCGCCAGCGGTACGAGCACGAGCACGGCGAGGACCACCCCGTCGAGCGCGCCGGAGCGGACGGCGGCCACGCCCAGGGCGAGTGCCACCCACATCGCGGCCCCGGCGGCGAGGGTGGTCAGGCCGGCGGCGAGCCCGGTGGACGTCGCGGCGGCGGCCCGGGCACGCTGCAGCGTCCGGTCGATGTCCGAAACCCGCTCCAGCCGGCGGCCGGCGGCGCGGCAGGCCAGGAGATCGCGGGCCCCGCCGAGCAGCTCGACGATCCCGTCGGACAGCTGCCCGCGCAGCGGCGCGACCCGGTGCTCGGCCTGCCGTCCGGCCCGTGCCGCGAGCCACGGCACCGCGACGGCGGTGAGGAGCAGCGCCACGAGCAGCACGAGACCGGCTCCCGGCAACAGCCACCACAGCAGCGCGACGGCACCGGCCCCGGCCACCGCGGCCGCCGCGTACGGGACGGCGACGCGGAGGAACAGGTCCTGCTGCGCGTCGACGTCGGCGACGAGCCGGGCGAGCAGGTCTCCCGACCGGTACTCCGGCAGCCCCGCCGGGGCGACCCGTTCCAGGCGCCTCCACATCGCGACGCGCAGCTCCCGCAGCACCTGGAACGCGGCGTCGTGCGAGGCCAGCCGCTCGGCGTAGCGGAAACCGGCCCGAGCGAGGCTGAAGGCCCGGACCGCCCCGACCGCCACCAGCAGGTACAGGATCGGCGGGTGCTGGGCGGCCCGGGAGATCAGCCAGGCGGACGTGGCCATCAGCCCGACGCCCGCGGCCGTCGCCACCGCACCGCACAGCGCCGCGAGCGCCAGGCGCCTCAGGGCGGGCCGGCCGAACTCCGCCACCCGCCGTACGGCGGAGCGCCGGCGCGGGAAGCCGGCGGCGGGCCCCCTCCCGCCAGGGCGCTCCGTCGGACGCGGCTCCCGCCCGTCGCGGGCGCGCCCGGCCGTCGGTGTCGGCTTCTCGCCCGCGGCGGCCCGGCCTTGGTGCCGGCCGGGTTCCGGCACCGGCTCCTCGACCCCGGTCTCCGGCGATGCGGGTGCCCCGGGCACCGGGCCCAGCCGGACGACGCGGTCGGCCAGGGCGAGCAGCGCCGGCCGATGGGTGACGAGCAGGATCGTCCGGCCGGCACGGGCCACCCGCAGGCCGTCGACGACAGCCTGCTCGGCCGCGGCGTCCAGCCCGCTCGTCGGCTCGTCCAGGACGAGCAGCCGGGCGTCCGGTAGCAGGGCCCTGGCCAGGGCCACCCGTTGCCGCTCGCCCGCCGAGAGCCCGGCTCCGCCCTCCCCGAGCCGGGTGTCGACGCCTCCCGGGAGCCGGTCGACGAAGCCCGCCCCGGCGGTGTGCAGCGCAGCCCGCACCGCCCAGGCCGGGGCCTCCGGCCGAGCCAGCCGGACGTTGTCGGCGATGGTGCCGGCGAACAGCCGCGGTCGCTGGGGCAGGTGGGCGACGTGAGCCCGCCAGGTGTCGGGCTCGAACGCGGCGGCGTCGACGCCGCCCACGGTGATCCGGCCGCCGGTGGGCCGGACGACGCCGACGAGCAGCGCGGCCAGGGTCGACTTCCCGCAGCCGGACGGCCCCACGAGCGCGACGGTCTCCCCGGGGTCCAGCTCCAGCGACACGTCGGCGAGCGCGGCCCGGGCCGCGCCCGGATAGGTCACCGTGACCGCCTCCACCCGCATCGGATGCATACGCAGGTCGGGAACCGCGGCCGGGCCGCGCACGGGCGCCGGGGCCGTCTCCAGCACCTCGAACACCCGCCGTGCCGCCGCGAGGCCCTCGACGCACGCGTGGTGGTGCACGCCCACCTGCCGCAGGGGCCGGTACACCTCCGGCGCGAGGATCAGCACGACGAGGGCGGTGCGCAGGTCGACCGACCCGGCGACCAGACGCAGCCCGACGCCGACGGCGACCAGCGCCACGGACAGCGTCGAGAGCAGCTCCAGCACCAGTGCGGACAGGAACGCCATCCGGAGCGTGCGCAGGGCCGCGCGGGCATGGTCGTCGGTGACGGCGCGGATCGTGGCGGCCTGGGCGCGGGCTCTGCCGAAGACCTTCAGCGTGGGCAGTCCGGCGACGACGTCGAGGAAGTGCCCCGCGAGCACGGCCAGCGCGCGCCACTGCCGGTCCGCGTGCTGCCGGGTCGCCAACCCGACCAGGACCATGAACACGGGCACCAGCGGCAGGGTCGCCGCGATCGTGACGGCCGCCGGGGGGTCGACGCCGAACACCGTGAGCAGCACGACGACCGGCACCACGACCGCGAGCACGAGCTGCGGGAGGTAGCGGGAGAAGTAGCCGTCGAGGGCGTCGATGCCCCGGGTGGCCAGCGCGGTCAGCTCGCCGCAACGCTCGGCGGACAGCCACCCCGGGCCGAGCCGCATCGCCTGGTCGAGCAGCCGGGCGCGTAGCTCCGTCGTGACCGCCGCCCCCGCCCGGTGCCCCGCGACCTCCTGGGCACCGTCGAGCAGCGCGCGGCCGAGCGCGACCGCGGCCAGCAGGGCCATCGGCGTCGCCAGTGCGGCGAGGTCGGCGCCGTCGAGGAATGCGCTCGTGACGGCACCGGCGATCAACGTGGCCTGCGCGACGAGCAGCCCGGCGGTGCCCATTCCCGAGGCGACGCACCACAGCAGGTAGGGGCGCGCGGCGCGGGCGTGCGCGAGCAGCCGCGGATCCAGCGGGCGCAGGCTCGTTCCGTCAACTGTGGGCATCCGCGGGCCTAGGCCGGCCCGGACCCGGCCGGTGAGTGGACGGCCCCGTGTTCCCGGGACGGACCCGTCGCGCCGATCCGGCGCGCGAAGACCCGGTAGGTCCAGATTTGGTAGGCCACCACGATCGGCAGGAAGATGCCCGCCGCCCACGTCATGATCGTCAAGGTGTAGCCGGTGGAGCTGGCGTTGTGCACGGTGAGGTCGAAGGCCGGGTCGAGGGTCGACGGCAGCACGGCGGGGTACAGCGCCAGGAACAGCGTGGCCGTCGCCGCGACGACCGCCGTGCCGCTGAACGCGAATCCGGCCGCCGCGGTGCGGGTCCGGTTCAGCGCCCAGGCCCCGAGCAGGCAGAGGACGGCGACCAGGCCGGTCGCCGTCGTCGCGGTGTTCCCCTGCTGCGCCTGCGCCCGGACCACGAACACGACGGTCGGGAGAAGCGCCAGGGGCGCGATCCAGGTGGCCGCCCGCCGCGCCCGGACCCTCAGCTCCCCCTCCGTCCGCAGGCGCAGGAACAGCGCGCCGTGCAGCAGGAACAGGGTGAGAGTGGTGAGGCCGCCGACCAGGGCGGGCCTGTTGAGCAGCTCGCCGAGGCCGCCCCGGTCGAGGTGCTCGGCGTCGAGGGGAAGGCCGCGGGCGACGTTGCCGAACACGACGCCCCAGAGCACCGCCGGGACGAGGCTGCCGACGACGAGCAGCGCGTCCCAGGTCGCACGCCAGCGGGCGGTCTGGCCCCGGCCGCGGAACTCGAACGCCACACCCCGCACGATCAGCGCGACGAGGATGACGAGGAGCGGGACGTAGAGGCTGGAGAACAACGTCGCGTACCACAGCGGGAACGCGGCGAAGGTCGCCCCGGCGGCGACGATCAGCCACACCTCGTTGCCGTCCCACACGCCGCCGATCGTGTCGATCAGCGCGCCTCGCTCCTCCTCGGTGCGGCCGAGCACCGGCAGCAGCACCCCGACCCCGAAGTCGAAACCCTCCAGGAAGAAGTAGCCGGTCCACAGCACCGCGATGGCGACGAACCAGACGTCGGCAAGGCCCATGGCGAGTCCGCTCCTGATCAGTAGGCGACCGTGGCCCGCTGTTCGCGGTCCTCCGGGTCCGGTTCCTCCGCCGGGAGGCCGGCCGCGGCGTGCCGGCGCAGGAGGAGGACCCCCACGACCGCGAGCGCCCCGTAGAGGAGGGTGAAGACGATCATCGACGTGAGGACGGTGCCGGCGCCGACGGTCGGCGAGACCCCGGCGGCGGTCCTCATCTGCCCCCACACGACCCAGGGCTGCCTGCCCATCTCGGTGAAGATCCAGCCGAACGAGTTCGCCAGCAGCGGCAGCCCGATGGCGGTGACCGCTGCGCGGTGGAACCACGGGCTCGCCGGCTGCCGGCCCCGGCGCGTGAGCCACAGGCCGGTCGCCGCGATCGCCACGGCCAGCGCTCCGCAGCCGATCATCAACCGGTAGGTCCAGTACGTCAGGGGGACGACCGGGCGGTAGTCGCCCGGGCCGAACTGCTGGACGTACCGGTCCTGGAGGTCGTAGATGCCCTCGACCCTGCCGTCGAACGAGCCGGTCGCGAGGAACGACAGCAGGCCCGGGACCTTGACGCTCCAGATCTCCCGCGAGCCGTCCAGCGTGCCGATCGTGATCAGCGAGAACGCGGCGGGCTGCTCGGTGTGGTAGAGCGCCTCGGCCGCCGCGATCTTCATCGGCTGCTGCTGCGTCATGATCACGCCCTGGACGTGGCCGGACGAGAGGACGGCGACACCGGCGGCCAGCGACATCCACATGCCCGCGCGCGCCGCGCGGCGGAACGAGGGCGCGTCCGGGCTGTCGCCGCGCCGCCACAGCTGCCAGGCGCTGACGCCGAGCACGAAGGCGCCCGC
The DNA here is from genome assembly GCF_025465255.1 of Pseudonocardia sp. Lineage (GTDB taxonomy): Bacteria > Actinomycetota > Actinomycetes > Mycobacteriales > Pseudonocardiaceae > Pseudonocardia. The sequence goes on along the minus strand of NZ_JAODNI010000147.1, from coordinate 27,452 downwards.
GGTGAGGAACGCCGCCGAGAGCGTGTGGTAGACCGCGACCAGTGTCGTGGAGTTGGTGAGGACGGCGCCCAGGTCGGTGAGCTCCGCGCGCCCTTCCTCCCGGTCGACCACGAACCCCACCGGGTGCTGCATCCATGAGTTCGCCGCCAGGATGAAGAACGCGGAGACCAGCGAACCGACCGCCACCAGGTAGATCGTGGCCAGGTGCAGCCGGGGGCCGAGCCGGTCCCACCCGAAGATCCACAGCCCGATGAACGTCGCCTCCAGGAAGAATGCCAGGAGTCCCTCGAACGCCAACGGGGGACCGAACACGTCCCCGACGAAGCGCGAGTACGCGCTCCAGTTCATCCCGAACTGGAACTCCTGCACGATCCCGGTGACCGTCCCGAGGACGAAGACGATCATGAAGAGCCGCCCGAAGAACATCGTCAGGCGGCGGTGCACGGGGTTGCCGGTGCGCACCCACGCCGTCTCGAACCCGGCCACCACCCAGGCCATGCCGATGGTGAGCGGGACGAAGAAGAAGTGGTAGACGGTAGTGATCCCGAACTGCCACCTCGCGAGATCGAGCTGGTCCACCGACCTCTCCCTCTCTCGGCGTACCGGGCCGTTCGAAGTCTGTGACGACGACGGCCGGGGTGCATTGGCCCAGTGGCGCGAGGTCTGGCAGGTCGAGCCGACCTCCCAGGACAGCGCCCGCGCTGCGGGCGGGCTTCCGGTCCGCCGGGCCGGTGGTCCTGACAGGTCGGCTCGTGCGGCCCCATCTCATGCCCCCGGGACCAGGCTCGGGGAACGGCGGTGCTGAACAATCGCGTCGGTGGTGGGGACCGACGGGCTCACGGGGCGCACGGTTCGCGCCATCGAGGTCACCGAGGACGTCATCCACGTGGTCGTCGCGGTACTGCTCGCGGTACTGGGACTCGCGCTGATCGTCGACACCGTGCGTCACGTCGCGATCGTCCTGGCCGGTCCCTACGACCTGCCGGTGATCGTGCTCGCGGTTCTCGAGGAGACCCTCCTGCTGTTCATCGTCGCCGAACTCCTGCACACGGTCGCCATCGCACTCCGCCACCGGGGTGCCCTGGATCCCGAGCCCTTCCTCGTCATCGGCCTGGTCGCAGGTATCCGGCGAGTACTCGTCCTGACCGCCGAGGCCGAGCAGTCGTTCCGGTGGAACGCCCAGGGCATCGAACTGCTCATCCTGATGACGCTGATCCTCGTCATGGCCGTCACCGCCCTGGTCTGGCGGCGCTCGCTCACCCTCGCCGCTGGGCAACCGCGGTGACGACCTCGTCTCCCGGGGCAGAGCACGCTTCGGCGGGAGGATGCGCGGGGTCTCCCGGCGCAGACCGATCGCGGCGGCAGGCCGATGGCCTGCCGCCGCGTCGTGTGGGCCCGTGGTGTCGGTCGAGGTGTCAGACGACCAGACCGAGGAGCAGGACGAGCACCAGCCCCACCACGGAGATCGCCGTCTCCATCAGCGACCAGGTCTTGACGGTCTGGCCCACCGACAGGCCGAAGTACTCCTTGACGAGCCAGAAGCCGGCGTCGTTGACATGGGAGAAGAAGACCGAACCGGCGCCGACGGCGAGGACCAGCAGTGAGGTGTGGGCTGGGTCGAGGGTGACCACGAGTGGGGCGAGGATGCCCGACGCGGTGACCGTGGCGACGGTGGCCGAGCCGGTCGCGAGCCGGATGAGGACGGCGATGACCCAGGCGAGCAGGAGGATCGACACGCCGCTGCCCTGGACCCAGGTGGCGATGAGGTCGCCGAGCTTGGTGTCGATCAGGGTCTGCTTGAACCCGCCGCCGGCGGCGACGATGAGCAGGATCCCGGCGACCGGGGGCAACGCCTGCTCGAGGGAGCGGGCGATGGCCCGGGCGTCCATCCCGGCGCCGCGGCCGAGGGTGAAGACGGCCACGACGACGGCGATGAGCAGGGCGATCAGCGGGGTGCCGACGAAGTCGAGGCCGTCCCGGAGCAGGGTGCCCTTGGCGGCGAAGATGTCCACGAGCGCCTTGCCCATCATCAGGACCACGGGCAGCAGCACCGTGGCGAGGGTGATGGCGAAGGTGGGCCGGGAGACCGTGCGGCGGTCCAGCGCAGTGGCGGCGCCCGGACCGTCCGAAGGACCGTCGGAGCGGGTGGTGCCGTCACCGGGGCCGTCGCCGTCGGTTCCGGTGAACAGGTCCGGGGCCGGGACGTTCACCCAGCGGGCGGCGTAGCGGGCGAACAGCGGCCCGGCGATGGCGACGGTCGGGACGGCGACCAGGACGCCGAGGGCCAGCGTGATGCCGAGGTTGGCCTTGAGGGCGTCGATGGCGACGAGCGGGCCGGGGTGGGGCGGGACGAGGCCGTGCATCGCCGAGAGGCCGGCCAGCGCCGGGATGCCGACCTTGACGAGCGAGAGTCCGGACCGACGGGCGACGAGGAAGATCACCGGCATCAGCAGGACGAGGCCGATCTCGAAGAACATCGGCAGTCCGATGAGCGCGCCGACCCCGGCCATGGCCCAGGGCAGGGTGCGGGCGCTGGACCGGCCGATGATCGTGTCGACGATCTGGTCCGCGCCGCCGGAGTCGGCGAGCAGCTTGCCGAACATGGCACCCAGCGCGATCAGCGTGCCGACGCTGCCCGCGGTGCTGCCGAAGCCCTTCACGAAGCTCTCCACCGCTGCGGAGGCGGGGAGTCCGGCGATGCCGGCGACGACGAGGGAGCCGAGGGTCAGGCCCAGGAACGGGTGGACCTTGAAGCGGGTGATGAGGACGACGATCACGGCGATGCCGATCAGCGCCGCCAGGATCAGCCGGGTCCCGGAGCCGGTGGTCGCCGCGGCTTGGGCGAGGACGAGGGTGGTCATGGTCAGGCTCCCTGGCCGATGTGCGGGGTGATGGCGGCGACGTAGCGCGAGACGAGCTCGTCGACGGGCAGGTCGAGGTCGAGCGTGAGCCCGTGCTCGCCGTCGCCGAGCGGTTCGAGCGTGGCGAACTGGGACTCGACGAGGCTGGCGGGCATGAAGTGGCCGGGCCTGCCGGCCACGCGGCGGGCGACGACGTCCGGGTGCCCGTCGAGGTGGACGAAGGTCTGCCGGGGCGCCGCCTCCCGCAGGACGTCGCGGTACCACCGTTTGAGGGCGGAGCAGCTGACGACCGCGCCGACGGCGGCGTGCTCGGCCTGCCAGGAACCGATGGTGTGCAGCCACGGCAGGCGGTCGAGGTCGTCGAGCGGGGTGCCGGCCGACATCTTGGCGACGTTCTCCGGCGGGTGGAAGTCGTCGGCGTCGGCGAAGGGCACCCGTAGTCGCTGTGCGAGGGCCGCCCCGACCGTGGTCTTGCCCGAGCCGGACACGCCCATGACCGTCACGATCGGCGGGTGGTCGTGCGAGGGGTGGATGGGCATCGTTGCGATCCTCTCGGCTGCCCCTGCGATGGAGCGATGAGAGGACTATGAGTCTTAAGTAGTATCAATGCAAGACTGAATCGTTTTAGATACTACTTTACGCTGACAGCAGGAGGCAGTGCTGCCAAAGGTGCGATGATTCGACGGTGACGCGTACCGGCACTGCTACAGGGCTGCACGCCGACCTCCTCGAGAAGCTGGGGCGCCGGATCGCCGACGGCGACCTCGTCGAGGGGCAGGTGCTGCGGCTCGAGGAGCTGGAGTCGCACTTCGCCGTGTCCCGGACCGTGGCCAGGGAGGCGGTGCGCGTGCTCGAGTCGATGGGCATGGTGACCAGCCGCCGTCGCGTCGGGGTGACCGTCGAGCCGAGATCCCGCTGGAACGTCTACGACCCGATGATCATCCGGTGGCGGCTCGCCGGCGTCGACCGCGAGGCGCAGCTGCGTTCGTTGTCGGAGCTGCGGACGGGAATCGAGCCGGTGGCGGCGCGGTACGCCGCCGGCCGGGCGACGCCCGAACAGTGCGGGAGGCTCACCGGGGCCGTCATGGACATGGCCGTGCACGGCCGCGCCGGCGACCTACAGGCCTATCTGGACGCGGACATCCTGTTCCACCGGACGCTGCTGGAGGCCTCGGGGAACGAGATGCTCGCCGCGCACGCCGACGTCGTCGCCGAGGTCCTGACCGGCCGCACCCTGCACGGACTGATGCCGGCCCGACCGGAACAGGCTGCGATCCGGTTGCACGCCGACGTCGCGCAGGCGGTCCAGTCCGGGGATGCCGCAGCGGCGCACCGCGCGATGACGGAGATCATCTCCGAGGCGGCGGAGGCGATGCTGCCCGACTGAGCGCCCGCCGGGGCGTTGCGGTCGTCAGGCCTCGGTCGACGCGGCCGACGACGGATCGGCCGTCTCCCCGTCGTCGGCGGCCAGGTCGCGACCGCGGGTCTCGCGGTACGTCGCCACCGCCAGGATCGTCAGCAGCGAGCTCGCCGCGACGTAGCAGGCGATCGCGTAGCCGGTCCCGAAGGCGGCCAGGAGTGCGACCGAGATGATCGGCGCGAGTCCGCCCGCCGCGACCGACGCGAGCTGATAACCGATGGACACCCCGGAGTAGCGGACGCGGGTGCCGAACAGCTCGGACAGGAACGCCGCCTGCGGCCCGTACATCGCCCCGTGGAAGAACAGCCCGACGACGACGGCGACGGCGGCGAGCGCGAAGTTGCGGGTGTCCAGCAGGGCGAAGAACACGAAGGCCCACGCGCCGACACCGACCGCGCCGAAGAGGTAGACGGGCTTGCGCCCGATCCGGTCCGACACCGCGCCCCACATCGGGATGGTGACGACGTGGAACGCGGCGCCGATCAGCACCGCGCCGAGCACGAACGAGGACGGCAGCCCGAACCGTTCCTTCATGTAGGTGGAGATGACGATGGTGAAGATGTAGTAGGAGACGTTCTCGGCGAAGCGGGCGCCCATCGCGGTGAACACCTCCCGCGGGTAGCGGCGGAACACGTCGACGATCGGCATCGTGGTCTTGATCCCGGCGGCGGTGTCCGCGGCCTCGCGCTCGGCGGCGCGGGCCTGGGCGGCCCGGAACACCGGGGACTCCTCGACGGAGAGCCGGACGTAGAGACCGATGAGGACCAGAACGGCGGAGAGCAGGAAGGGGATCCGCCAGCCCCACGCCTGGAAGGTCTCCTCGCTCTGGAAGACGGCCAGCAACGCCAGCAAACCGTTCGCCAGCAGCTGCCCGGCCGGGGCCCCGGCCTGGGGCCAGCTCGCCCAGAACCCGCGCCGCGACGCCTCACCGTGCTCGGAGACGATCAGCACCGCGCCGCCCCATTCGCCGCCGAGGGCGAAGCCCTGGACGAGCCGGAGCACCACGAGGAGCACCGGGGCCGCGACGCCGATGGTGTTGTATCCCGGCAGCAGTCCGATGGCGAACGTAGCGATGCCCATCATGAGCAGGCTCAGGACGAGGAGTTTCTTACGGCCGATCTTGTCGCCGTAGTGGCCGAACACGAGCCCGCCCACCGGACGGGCCACGAACCCGATCGCGAAGGTGCCGAACGACAGCAGGGTCCCCGCGACCGGATCGGCCGCCGGGAAGAAGACCGCGGGCAGGACGATCGCCGCGGCGACGCCGTAGAGGAAGAAGTCGTACCACTCCACGGTCGTGCCGAGCATGCTCGCGGCGACGATCTTGACGATCGAGCGGCGCGGCGGCGCGCTGTGCGGGGATGCGGACACAGGATCTCCCGGGCTCGGAGGTGGGTCGCGGCGTCCGGCGGATGCGGACGCGCCGACGCTACCCAGCGAGAGGGCTCGGGTCAGCAGATCGCCGGCACCGCGTTCGAGCCGCTCTCGCGGCCGCGACCGTTCTCACGTCTCATTGTGAGGGCTGGGGAAGCGTGCAGTCGATCTGAGGATTCACGCCCAGATAGTTCAACGGGCCGGCGACGACGGTGAGCAGCACGGTGCCGAACTCGGCGCAATTGACATTGGTGTCCCCCGAGAAATACCCGCGCTGGTAGGACGCCACGGCGCCGATGATCAGCCAGACGACGACGAGTACCCCGCCGAACCTCATGTCCGCCTCCGAGTCCGGCCACTCGCGCCACCGGAGTACGGACTATAGCCGCACGTCCGACCGGCAGGGAGAATTCGAACGTCGCGCAGCGGGAGCACCCGGGTCGGGAACTCCACGGCGACCGGAGGTCCGCCTCACCCCGTCGCGAACGGCGCGGGGGTGAGCCCGACGGCGCACCGGACGTCCGGGGCCGTCGGCTGGTCCAGGAAGCTGCGCATCACCGTGAGCGCGCAGGGCGTGGACGAGAGCAGGACGTCGTGGGCCGAGTCCGGGAAGACCACCCGGGTGGCCGCGGGCCGCAGTCGCGCGACGAGCTCGCCGTTGGCGGGGGCGGTGACCGCGTCCAGGCCCCCGTCGAGGATCAGGACCGGCCCGTCACTCGCGGTGGGGGCGTGTACGGACGGGGGCGCGGCCGGCACGTTCCACCGGGCGCAGTCGCCGAAGATGTACGGGGCCTGCGGGGCCAGGGCGAGAACGGCGTCGGGCAGTTCGGGGAGCACCTTCCTCCCCTCCGCGAGCATGGCGTCGCTGCTCGTCCCGTCGGCGGACTCGGCGCAGAGATCGGTGCCGTAGGAGACGCCGTAGAGGTTCCATTCGTCGATGCCCAATGCTGTCCGGAGGTCGGCGACGTCGGCCGCGTTCTCGGTGGTGTCGTAGGCCGCCAGGTCCGCACCGGTGGCGGCCAGCCGGTCGTGGCACGCCCCGGTCGCCGTCGCGCTCCGGGCCGCCGTCGCCGGGTCGAGGCTGTTCAGGCCGACCCAGTCGGAGAGGAAGGCGTCGATCTCCGGGCAGGACAGCAGGGGATCGGACTTCCAGGTGCCGCGTTGGTCCAGGAAGAGGACGTCGCGGTCGCCGTTCCAGCCGCCGCGATCCGCTGCGCCGCACTGGGCAGCCCGCTGCCGCCGGGCCCGCCGGAAAGGTAGACGAGCGGATCGGGCTTCGGGTTCGGTGCGGTGGCCTCGGCCCGCGCCACGGCGAGCCGGAGTGTGCGCCCGTTCGGCGCGGAGCGGTTCTCGGGCACGGTCGGGTACCCGCACTCCACGCCCGCGCCGAGGTCGAGCTGCGCGACGCCCGGGTAGATCGGGTTCGGGCAGGGCGCCGCGGCGTAGGAGGCCGCCGGCGCCGGCGCGGCCGAGGAGATGGTGGGCGCGCTGCAGGCCGCGAGGGCGAGCACCCCGACCGTCGCGCCCGCCGCGAGTCCCCTGCGGATCCGGGCTCCGGTCCGACGGCCGTCTCGGGCACTCGACATGACGCCGTCCTCCCTGGCCCCGGTGGAGGGCACGGGTCACCGTTGTGGTGAACCTGACCCAGGCCGGAGCCAGGGCCGAGCTGACGAATTGCGCGGATCGCCGACCCGGTCTTCTATTTCATGACGAATCCGGAATAGCCCGCGTCTTTGCTCTCCCTCCACTTGTCCAGGTAGGCCGGCAGCCCGGCCGGGTAGTTGAGGATCTCTCGCGTCTTGCCGGGGATGTTGGCGCCCATGTACCAGGAATCGGCCTTGACGAACAGGCTCGTGGCGACCACGTCGGCGACGTGCCGGCGCCACGCCTGGTCGGCGTCCGGCTCGGTCTCGATCCGGGTCAGGCCCTGGTCGCGCAGGTGCACCAGGAGGTCGACGATCTCGTCGCCCTGGAGCTCGGCACAGGACGGGCCGTTGCAGAACCCCGACGGGCTCTGCGGGCCGTAGATGAACAACAGGTTCGGGAACTCCGCGGTGGCCACGCCGAGGTGGGCCCCGACACCGCCGGCCCATTTGTCCTTCAGCGTCGTTCCACCCGTGCCGCGGATGTCGATCTGGGTCAGCCCGCCGGTGACGGAGTCGAATCCGGTGGCCAGCACCAGCACGTCGAGCTCGTGCACGCCGTCGGCCGTCTCGACGCCCTCCCCGGTGACCCGCCGGATCGGGTTCTCGCGCAGGTCGACGAGTGCGACGTTGTCCTGGTTGTAGACCTCGTAGTAGTTCTGTTCCAGCGAAGGGCGCTTCACCCCGAAGGGGTGGATCGGATCGGTCGGCGCGAGCTTCTCGGCCAGCGCCGGATCATCGATCCGGGCCCGGACCTTCTCCCGCCAGAACTCGTAGGCGGTGTCGTTCGACTCCTTGTCGAAGAGGATGTCCTGGAACGTCGCGAGCCAGAAGTGGAAACCTCCCTCCTGCCACAGGCGCTCATAACCTGCCCGCCGTTCCTCGGGCGAGAGGTCCGCCGCCGCCCGGGGGATGAAGTCCATGTCGAAACCGGCGAACGACCTGGCCCGCATCGCGAACCGATCCGGGTACTCCTCCTTCATCCGACCCTGGGTGTCCTCGTCGAGGGACTCCTGCCGCATGGGCAGGGCCAGGTTGGGGGTGCGCTGGAAGACCGTCACGTGAGCAGCGTCGGCGGCGGCCTCCTGGATCACCTGCACGCCGCTGGCCCCCGTTCCGACGACCCCGACGCGCTTGCCTGCGAGGTCGAGGCCCTCCTGCGGCCACAGGGCGGTGTGGTGCCAGGTGCCGCCGAAGCTCTCGAGCCCCTCGAGATCCGGCACGTAGGGTTTGGCACCGAACCCGGTACACATCACGAGGTAGCGGGGCCGCGCCGTCGAACCGTCGTCGGCCCGGACCAGCCAGCGGTGCGCATCCTCGTCGAACTCCGCGCCGGTGACCCGGGTCTCGAAGCGGATGTCGCGGCTCAGGTCGAGCTTCTCGTCGACGTAGTGGAAGTACCGGCGGACCTCGTCCCACCTCGGGTAGAGCTCGCTGAAGTTCCAGTCCCGCCACAGATCCTCCCGGGAGTACTGGTAGATCGGGGCGGCGGTGTCCACCCGGGCCCCGGGATAGCAGTTCCAGTACCAGATGCCCCCGAGATCGGAGCCCGCCTCCCAGATCTGGACCGAGAACCCGAGCTTGCGCAGCCGGTCGAGTTGGTACAGGCCCGCGAACCCCGCGCCCACGACGAGGATGTCCATCTCCCGCACGGCGTCGCCGCCTGCCACCTGGTCGGACTGCGTCGCAGTCACGTCGTCGCTCCCGTTCGCCTATGCCCGGGCGGCGGCCGCGAAGGCCTCGAGCTCGCGCGGGATGTCCGGGCCTGCGGGCTGATAGGCGATCTCGGTGCTCCCGGCCGCTTCCAGCTTGGCGAGCTTGTCCCGCCACTCCGACGCCGTGAGCGCCAGCCCGCCCTTGACCATCAGCTCGCCGGTGACGAAGGGACGGTCGCGCTCGTTCACGGCCACCAGGTGCCGGTCGTGCAGGGCCAGGTGCCGCTTCTCCTTCGGCACGTCGTCGTAGGCGGCGGCCCACTCGTGTCCCCGCTCCGGCAGCAGCTCGTCGATGACATTGTGCTCGACGGCCCAGTGCAGGACGACGCTCAGCCCGTGCCCGGCCGCGTCGACCACACGGTCCGAGCCGGGGTCCTCGCCGTCCTCGAGCACGGTCCCGAAGTCCAGGATGACGCTCGAGGCGAAGTCCGGGTTCGGCACCAGGATGGTCAGCACCTCGGCGCCGAGCTCACGGGTCACCCCGTAGCCCTTCGGCCCGTTGGCCGCGACCACCCACGGGACGTCGATCGGCCGGGCCGGGGCGTACCGGTCGTTCGGGGCCAGCATCTGCATGATCCCGCCGTCCCACTCGACCTCCTCGCCCCGGAGCAGGGCCGCCACGACGAGCACGTACTCCTTGACCTTGGCCCACGGGACGGGCCGCTTGCCCATGGAAAGTCGCCCGGTGAAGCCGGAGCCGACGCCGACCATCGTGCGTTCGGCGCCCGCGATCGAGGCCAACGTCCCGATGGCCGAGGCGGTGACCATCGGGTGGCGCAGGCTCGGGATCAGCACGCCGGGGCCCAGGACGATCCGCTCGGTGCGCTCTGCGGCGCGGCAGAGCTGAACCCAGACGTCGGGGTAGAGAGCGGGCGAGTCGTAGAAGAAGGCGCGCTCATAACCCAGTGTCTCGGCGATTCGGGCGTGCTCGTGACTGTCCAACGACGTGGCGAACGCGCATGAAATCTTCACGGAGACCTCCGGCAAGCGGAATAGGGAATGCCCCGACGGTAACCAGCTGTGACGTCGACGAGTGTCCGATCGCGGGACACGTGCTCCGTCCGGTGGCGAACCGGGGAGATTCCCGCTATTCACGGCGGCGACGGTTCCGGCGCCCGACCGGCCGGCCCCTTCCCGGAAGGACCCAGAACATGCAGATCGCGGACGTCACCGCCTTTCCCACCTCGTTCCCGGTGTCGGCGCGGGCCGGTGAGCGGCTGGGGATCGGCAAGGTGGTCAAGCGTGACGCCGTCGTGGTCCGGGTGCGGACGACGGACGGCCTCGTCGGCTGGGGAGAGTCGCACCATGCCCGCTCTCCCGGGACCGTGGGGCACCTCGTCAACCGCACGCTGAGGGACCTGGTGGTCGGGCTCGACGCCGCCGACACGGTCGGCGTCTGGACGACGATCTACACCGCGCAGCTCGCGAGCCACGGGCTCGGTGCCGCCGCGGCGATCGCGATGAGCGGCATCGACATGGCGTTGTGGGACATCCGCGGGAAGGCGGTGGGGTGGCCGGTGTACCGGCTGCTCGGCGGGGCGTCGCGGCCGGTCGAGGCCTATGCCGGCGGGGTCGCGCTGGGCTGGAGCGAGCCGGGCTTCCTGGTCGACGAGGTGTGGCCGCTGGTCGAGCGCGGCTATCGGGCGGTCAAGCTCCGGATCGGCGACAACCCCGTGGACGACCTCGCGCGGATCTCCGCGGTCCGCTCGGCGTTCCCGGCACTGCAGATCCTCGCCGACGCCAACACCGCCTACGACCTCGAGGACGTGCGGCGGATCGCGCCGGGGCTCCGCGATCAGCAGGTCGGCTGGTTGGAGGAGCCGTTCCCGCCGCACGACCACCGCAGCTACGCGGCGGCGGCCCGGTTCGCCGGAGTGCCGCTCGCGGCGGGAGAGAACCACTACACGCGCTTCGAGTTCCACCGGCTGATCGAGGACGGCGCCGTCTCGGTGCTCCAGCCCGACCTCTCCAAGTCCGGCGGGCTGACGGAGGTGCAGCGGATCGCCGCGCTGGCCTCGGCCTGGAAACTGCCGCTGAACCCGCACACCGCCTCGACCGGGCTGAACATGGCCGCCACGGTGCACCTCCTCGCCGCGACCGAGAACGCCGGGTACTTCGAGGCCGACGTCAGCCACGACAACCTGTTCCGCGACGAGTTGGTGTCGTCGTCGATCACCGTGCGTCCCGACGGGACGGTGCTCCCGCCGGAGGGGCCGGGTCTCGGGGTCGAGGTGGACGAGGACTTCCTCGCCGCGCACCCGGTGATCGAGGGCCCCGGCTTCGTCCGCTGACCGGCGGGCGATCCGTCAGGTGCGATCCCGGGCTCGGGGGCGGCGGCTCCGCGGCCGGCTCGTGCGCCGGTCCCGCCCACCCGCTCACGGTGTCCCACGCCCTCCCACAGGTCATGGCGTGAACCGGTAGTACTCGCGCGCGTTGTCGTTCATGATCCGCGTCCGCAGATCCGGCGGGACCGCGGTCTGGAACGCCCGGTGCGGGTTGTCGAAATCCCAGTGCGGATAGTCGGTGGAGAACATCAACACGTCCTCGCCGATCTCCTGGAGCAGCGGCACCAGGTCGGCCGGGTGCTCGGGCTCCTCCATCGGCTGGGTGGTGCTGCGGATCCGGTGCCGCAGGTAGTACGAGGGCGGGTGCTCGAGGTCGGGCACCTCCTCGTGCAGGCGCGCGTACAGGGCGTCGAGGCGCCACCTCATCGACGGGATCCAGGCGAACCCGCCCTCCAGCAGCACGACCCGCAGCTCCGGGAAGCGGTCGAACACGCCTTCCATGATCAAGCTGATCACCTGGGCCTGGAACGCGACGGACAGGGCCGTGTGGTCCTCGATGTAGTAGGAGGGCCAACCCGCCGGCGTGATCGGCCCCGGCGTCGTCGAGGCCGCGTGGATCCCCACCGGCAGCCCGGCCCGGCCCGCCGCCTCGTAGATCGGCCAGTAGTGACGACGGCCCAACGGCTGCCGGGTCCGGGGGAACAGCAGGACCTGGACGAAGCCGGGATGGGCGGCGGCGCGATCGATCTCCGCCGCGGCCAGCGCCGGGGACTCGAACGGCACCGTGATCGAGGCCCGCAGCCGGGGATCCCGCTCCAGCCAGTGCTCGACCTGCCACTCGTTGACCGCCCGCGCCAGGGCCGCGCCGTAGAGGTCGTTGCGTTGCTCGGCGGCCCGGTACAGGCAGTTGAGCACCGCGTAGTCGATCGGGTACGCGTCGAGCAGCTGCTCGCGCATGAACTCGAGGTCGGAGCCGGGCAGCGCCCCCGACAGCGGCCAGGCATCGTGCCTGCTGGCGAACTTCGCCGCCTTGGGGTACGCGTAGCCCTTGGTGAACGGCGAGTAGGTCCGCGAGCCCACCAGTTCCAGGTGGCGCCGCCAGCGGGCGGACAGGTACGGCGACAGGGCCGTGTCCGAGGGGACCGCGTTGTGCACGTCGCAGTCGATCAGGCGTTGGACGGTGCGGGTCATCGCGCGGCCTCCCTCTCGTCGCTCTCCAGACGGTAGAGGCGGGCGGCGTTGCCGTGCAGCACCTGCTCCCGCTCGGCGGGAGACAGATGGCGGAGCAGGGCACGCTCGACGTCGCCGTGGTGCCAGTGCGGGTAGTCGCTGGCGAACACCAGCATGTCCGTCGACCCCAGCTGCGTGAGGAAACGGTCGACCCAGCCCGGCGGCGGGTCGGGAGGACCGTCGAACGGTGCCACGCTGAGCAGCACGTGGTCCCGGATGATGCGCGACGGCGGCCGATCCACCCAGGGGACCTCCCGGCGCAGCCCCTTCCAGTTCTTGTCGAAGCGCCACATCAGCGACGGCAGCCAGGTGACCCCGCTCTCCAGCAGCACGACCCGCAGTCCGGGGTGGACCCGGAACACGCCCTCGGACACCAGGCTGATCAGTTGGGACTGCAACGCCAGAGCCGTGCCCGCGTAGTCCTCGATGTAGTGGGAGGGCCAGCCGACGGCCGAGAGCGGGTTGGCCCCGGAGACCCCCGGGTGGATCGCCACCGGCAGGCCTGCGGCCTCCGCCGCGGCGAAGATCGGCCAGTGCGCCCGCTGCCCCAGCGGCGTCTGCGACGACGCGAGAAGCATGACCTGGACGAAGCGCCGGTCCACCGCGACCCTGGCGATCTCGTCGGCGGCACCGCGGGAGTCGTGCGGCGACACCACGATGGAGGCCACGAACCGCGGGTCGGCGCTCAGCCAGCGCGCCGCCTGCCAGTCGTTGACCGCGCGGGCCATGGCTGCGGCCCAGTCCGGGTTGTGCAGCGCCTGCACCGCGTAGAGGCAGTTGAGGATCGCACGGCCGGCGCCACCGTGGTCGAGAACCTGCGCGCGCACCACAGCAGGGTCCGACCCCGGCGGCACCCCCGCGCGTCGGGTGTCCGGCCGGGCCGAGAGCGGCATCCCTGGCGGGTAGGACGCCGGCTCGAACCCCTCGACCCCGCTCTCGACGCAGTAGTCCACCCACCGCTGCGAGAGGAACGGGAACAGCGCCGAGATCTCGGGGACGGCAGGGTGCACGTCGCAGTCGATGCGACCGGTGCTCATCTCGCCCCCGCGTCGTCCTCGACGTCGCCACCGAGCGCCCGCTGCGAACGGGTTCTCATGCGTAGGCGTGGCCCTGCTCGAACCGGATGGCCTTCAGCTCCTTGCGACCGTCGAAGTGCTGGATGCCCGTCTCGTCGTGCCCGGGGAACAGCCACGCGTCGTTGTCCCGCGCCACCTTCCCGAGCGTGCCGAGCGAGCTCCGCCACTTCTCGATGTCCCAGTAGATCTGCGGCTCCCCGCCCGGTTCGACGTAGTTCTCGTGGTGGTAGAGCGCATCGGAGGTCAGCAGCACGGTGCCCGTGTTCTCCAACTTCAGCTGCATCGCCATCTGCCCGGGCGTATGTCCCGGCAGGTGGATCAGCTGTACGTCCCGGGCGAGCTCGGTCCCGCCGTCCGAGACCACCGTCGGCTTCTTGTCGCCGAGGAACGCCCAGTCGACGTGGGCGAAGAAGTCGCCGTCGGACTCCATGGACATCACGTGGGCGTACTCGTCCTCGTGCACGACGATCTCGACGCCGGCGTCCTCGAACAGCCTCAGCCCGCCCGCGTGGTCGGTGTGCAGATGCCCCTGCACCACGTAGCGGAAGTCGTCCGGGCCCAGGCCCATCTCCTTCAGCCTCGCCTCCAGACACGCCTCCGGCGTCACGGCGTCGAGGTCGACGACCTCCTGCCACTCCGCCATCCACTCGTCCGAGCAGCGTGCCGACAGGCCGGTCTCCCAGAGGATCCGCCCGTCCGGGGTCTCGATGATGTAGGCGAGCGCCGGGCATTCGTAGACCGTGCCCACGTTCTCCGGCCGGTTGGCCAGCAGGGACTTGTCCAGGCCCATGTATCCGAGATTGAGGCCGCGCAGGGTGACGCTCATCGACTCCTCCGTCAAGGTGTGCGGGACGGCCGGCCGGCACCGTGCCGTCGGGCCGTCCGGTGTCAGCGGAACTCGGGGATGATGTGCTCGGCGAAGATCTCCAGCTGCCGCTTGGCCTCGTCGATCGGCATGAGTCCCTGGTCGAAGAACCACGAGAACCACTCCAGCTCCCCGCCGTTGCCGTGGATCGTGGCCAGGTCCTCGATGTCGCGTTTGATGTCGTCGACCGTTCCGGCGAGCCCGTACTTGGTCTTCGTGAAGCGGTCCATCGTCCACTCCTCCGGCGGCAGCAACGTGCCCTTCGGCCACTGCTGCTCGTCGCCGGGTAGCCGCAACGCTTCCCAGAAGCCGAAACCGGAGAAGTAGATCTGGAACCCGTAGTAGTTCGTGCGTTCCATCAGCTCCAACGCCTGCTGACGGTTCTCACCGAAGGCCACGGCTCGGAAGGCGCCGATGCTCTCGCCCAGCTTGAGGTCTCGACCCGCCTCCGCCGCCGAGTCCCGGTAGAGCTCGGCGAGATGGGTGAACTGCCCCGGCTCGGCCGTCAGGATGATCGGCATCACCCCGTTCTTGGCCGTGTGCACCATCGTCGACTCCGACACCGAGAACGGCTGGAACGCCTTCGGGTACGGCTGCTGCAGCGGCTTGGGGATCACCGAGATGCCGCGGATGTGGCCGTTCTCGTCCAGCTCGTCCGGGTGCCCGTACCGCCTCGTCCAGTCCGCCGCCGGCCAGCGTGTGATCCCGCCCTTCGGCGGCACCTGGTAGAACTGCCCCTCGAAAGTCAGCAGGTCGTCGGTCCACGCCTTGTAGATCAGCTCCAGGTACTCCTCGTGCACCGCCCGGTTGTGCTTGTCGTCCTCCCCTCCGTCCATCGGCGTCCCCTTCACCGGGATGTGCTGACCCAGCACGTTGACCCAGCGGTCCTGGTAGCCGCGCGCGTAACCGCCGTAGACCCGCCCGCCCGTGAGGTGGTCGAGGTAGGCCACCTGCTCGGCGACGCGCAGCGGATCGTTCGCGGGCAGCACCAGTGACAACGGTGCGAAGCTGATGTTCTTGGTCCGCGCGGCCAGGTCGGCGTAGAGCATCATCGGCTGGACCGACGCCTCGAACCCCTCCGAGTGGAAGTGGTGTTCGGTGGTGGAGAAGACGTCGAAGCCGACCTCGTCGGCCATGATCGCCAGCTCCCGCACCTCGGCGATCATGGCCTGGAAGGCGTCGTTGTCCCGGCCGATCGGGCGCTTCGCCGCGCGTTCCTCCAAGGTCGCCGGGATGGTCGGCAACGTGAAAAGCTGGAATTTCACCGGTTCGCTCCTCAGGACGACGTTGGTCCCGTGATTCGACCTTCAACCCGGCTGTGACACGTGTCTCAATCTGAAGCACGGTTCCGACCGCCGGGCGGAGCCCTCGCGGGGGGGGCGGTCGACCCCGGCCGTGTCCCGATCTGGGACACGGCGTCCTCGAGCAGCGGATTACCGTGGATCCGCACCATCGCAGTGCCTGATCGGGCCGACGCTGTCCCGGGAGGAGGAACATGGTCGACGACGTGCTGGCCCGCGAACGCGAACGCTTCCTGTCCTCCGGGTCGGCCCCGGCGCGCGTCCGCGACGAGATCTCCTCGTCCTGGAAGCGATGCTCGAGTTGGGCGGTCGCCACCGAGACGCTCGCCCCGCCCTACCGGCCGGACGTCAATCCCGAGTCACGGCTGCTGCGTGCCGCCGGCCCGGTCCTCGACACCCTCAACGCCCGGCTCGGCGAGCTGGGCGTCAGCTTCCTCGTCACCGACACCGACGCCCGGATCCTCGACCGCCGGGTGCACGAACAACGGCTGCTGCACGCGCTGGACATCCACAACATCACCCCGGGATTCGTCTTCGCCGAGGACGCGGTGGGGACGAACGGCGTGGGCACCGCGGTCGAGCTCGGGCGCACCGTCCGGATCGACGGCCACGAGCACTACGCCGAACAGCTCGTCCAGTTCACGTGCGTCGGCGTACCGATCATGGACCCGGTGATCCGGCGGCCGATGGGCATCCTCGACATCACCTGCGCGGCCGACCGGGACAATGCCCTGGTCACCGTGCTGGCCGAGCAGACGGCACGGTGCATCGAGCAGCGGTTGTTCGAGCAGCACTCCGTGCAGGAGCGCGCGTTGCTCAGCCACTTCGTCTCCGGGGACAGGCGCTCGCACGCCGGGATCCTGGTGCTCAACGACCGCATCCAGATGACCAACCCGCAGGCCGCGCGACTCCTCGACGGCGTCGAGCAACCGTTGTTGTGGGACCACGTGGCCCGGGTTCTCGAAGGTTGCTGCGGCGACGGGATCGTGGAGAACGAGCTGCCACTGCCCGACGGGCGGACCGCCCGGACCCGCACGATGCGGCTGCACGACGGCGACCAGGTGATCGGCGCGCTCGTCGAGGTCCGGCCGGCGACGGAACAGCCCGGCGCCTCCCGTGCCGCCGCGCCCGTGACCGCCCCGGCGGGGCTGTCCGGCGCGGACCGGGCGTTCCTCTGGGCCTGCCGCGCGGCCCGGACCGCGCTCGCCGAGCGGAGTCTCGTGCTCTGCGGCGAGCCCGGCGTCGGGAAAGCGGCCGTGGCCCGGGCGCTGCTGCGCGAGCGCGGGGAGGAGACGATCGTCCGCGACGCCGCCACCGTCGAGGTGCAGGGCCTGCACGCATGGTTCGACGACCTTCGGGCCGCCCTGGACGGTCCACCGGCCGGGCTCCTCCTCCAGCACCTCGACCTGCTCGATCCCTCCGCCCGGCGCCGGCTCGCCGCGCTCCTCGACGCCGCCACCATCCGTGGCTGGCGGTGCACCGCGACGTTCACCAGCTCCGCATCCTGCGAGGACGCGGTGCTGCCCGGGATCGACACCGACCAGGTTCGGCTGCCGCCACTGCGCAACCGGCTCCGCGACGTGCCCGCCCTCGTCGCGGCCTTCGCCGCCCCGCGGCGGGTGGCCCCCGAGGTGATCCAGCTCCTCATGCGCCTGGCCTGGCCGGGCAACGTCGGCGAGCTCCGTTCGGCCGTCACCCGCATGCTCGACACCGCGACCGGGACCGCCGCCGGGCTGGCCGACCTGCCGCCGGAGATCCGCCGCGCGGCGCACCGTAGCAACCTGACCCGCTTCGAGCGCGCCGAGGTGCACGCCATTCTCGAGGCGCTGGCCGAGACCGGCGGAAACAAGAGGGACGCCGCCGTCCTCCTGGGCATCTCCCGCTCCACGCTCTACCGGAAGCTGCAGGCGGCGGGGATCGACCTCGACAACACCGCGTTCTAGCGGCGGTCTGCTCGCTCCCCCGCCACGACGCCTGCCGTCCACCGTCGTCGACCACGCGGGCGACGAGGCGGTCACGTGAGGTCGGGCGTCAGCGCCTCGACGATCGTGGATTCGACGAGGTCGAGGTGGCGCACGGTCTCGCGCGCCGCGAGATCGGCGTCTCCGGAGACGAACGCCTGGAGCAGGGTGTCGTGGTCGTGGGCCGCCTTCACGTCGGCCTGGTGGGCGGCCACGCTCATCCGCACGTAGCGCTCGGAGATCACCCACAGCTGTTCGAGGACCCGACGCCCGACCGCCTGGACCGCCGGTCGGACGAGCAACCAGTGGAACTCCCGGTGCCGGGCCAGGAACGCGTCGAGGTCGGCGGCGGACTCGCCGGCGAGACGCCGCCGCGCCGTCTGTGCCGCGGCCACCGCTTCCGCGCTGCGCAGCCGCGCCGCCCCGGCCATGAGCGGTGGTTCGAGCAGCCGTCGCATGGCGTAGACCTCGCGGAGCTCGCCGAGCGAGACCTCCGCGGCGGTGGTGCCCCGACGCGGGACCGTGACGACCAGTCCCTCGGCCTCCAGCGCGCGCAGTGCCTCCCGGACCGGGATGTGGGAGACGCCGAACCGTTCCTGGATCTCCTTGGGCAGGATCTTCTCGCCCGGGGCGATGGCGCCGGTCAGGATGAGGGAGCGGATCAGCCCGACCAGATCCCGGCCGAGCCCTGCCGACACCGGCCGCACGTCGTCCGTTCTCACCCGGGATACACCTTTCCTCAACCGGATCCGACAGATGTCTCCTCTGTGGACGCCATTGACGGGTTAGAAATTATAGTTTAGACACTCTTGTGTCGTCACGGTCGACGATGTGGGCCCTCGGATCTCGTGTACGGAACTCCTCCGGTGGGTGCGAACGTCGAGGCCGTGGGATCACCACCGCGTCGGACGGAAGAGGCACCCCATGGCTGGAACGAAGTTGTCCCTGCTCGACCTCGGCCGGATCGACACCGACGACGGCTTCTTCATCCGCGGATGCAACGCGGCGGTGCAGTCCGAGCCGCACCCGCACTACGAGCGTCGCCGGGTCGCCGTCATCGCCGCCGTGATCGAGCACCCCCAGGCAGGCCCGATCCTGTTCGAGACCGGCTGCGCGCAGAACGCCGAGGAGGACTGGCCCGCGCCCGCCTGGGAAGCCTTCCCCGTCAACGTCTACGAGGAGGAGCACCACCTCGACAAGGCCCTCGAGGCCGCCGGGTACGGCATCGACGACATCCAGGCCGTCGTCATGGGGCACCTGCACCTCGACCACGCCGGCGGGTTGGAGCATTTCAAGGGCAAGAACATCCCGATCTACGCCCACGCGAAGGAGATCAAGGAGCACTCCTACGCGGTCGCGACCAAGGAGGACATCGGCGCCTACGTGCCCGGCGACCTCCACTGGGAGCTGAACTGGCAGCCCATCCACCGCGACGAGACCGAGCTGTTCGAGGGCATCACCCTGCGGCACATGCCCGGCCACACCCCCGGCCTGATGACCATGCAGGTCGAGACCCGCAACTCCGGGCACTTCATGCTGACCAGCGACCTGTTCCACGTGCGCGACCTGTTCGAGCAGGGCCTGCCCCAGGGCTGGCTCGGCCGCAACTCGCACGCCTGGTGGGAGAGCTTCCGCTGGACCCAGCAGATCCAGAAGCGCTACGACGCCACGATGGTCTACGGCCACGACGCGACCGTGCTCGAGGAGCTGCAGGCCCAGGCCAAGTACTTCGACTGAGCCGCTCCGCCGCCGCGCCGGCCTGATCCTCCTCTCCGCCGCCGCGCCGGCCTGATCCTCCTGGAGTACCTGCCCATGCCGTACGCCGCGTCGCAGCACAGCACCGGGACCTACCGGTACCTGCCCGCCATCGCCCCGTATTCGTCCGGGGTGGCCGCCGAACCGGGTCACGAGATCATCGGAGTGCGGTTCGATTCTCCGCCCCCGGTCGTCGACGGCTTCGCTCGTCTCGACGAGGAGTGCGCCGAGCGAGGTCTGCCGCCGAGCGCGCTGGTCGGTGTCGAACTGAGGTCACCGGCACCGTTCGCGTTCGGGGCGTTCGACGAGTTCAACGAGACGTACCAGCAGCTCCTCGCCGAGCGCGATCTGCTCGAGGACGGGGTGAACCCGATCGCGCGGACGAATGTCGTCCCCGTCCGGTCGGCGCCGGGGGAGCCCGTGCTGCTGTCCGCGTTTCTCGTCCGGAGGTCGGCCGGCGCCGGGGGCGTCGATTTCGTGGTCGCGGGAGGCGGAGAGATCGACGGCCTCGATCCCGACGCGATCGTCGCCCGCGGCGACGTCTCCGAAGCCGGCCTGACGAAGAAGGCCGATCACGTCGTCGACGAGATGCGGGCCCGGCTGGCCGGGCTGGGCAAGGACGCGGAGTCACCCACGCTCGTGGACGTCTACACCGCTCACGAGATCCCCGGCCTGGAGGAGATGCTGCTCGACCGGTTGCCGGCGGTCGGCCGTCACGGATTCGTGCGCTGGCTGACCAGGCCCCCGGTGGTCGAGGTCGAGTTCGAGATGGACCTGCGCCGCGTGAGCGGGTGGCGCGCGCTCTGATCCGCACCCCCGCTTCCCATCCCACCGAAGGAGTCTCATGCCTCTCGACGACGACATGGCGTACGAGTCCGCGACGAACCTGGCGGCGGCGGTCCGCGGCCGCGAGGTGTCCCCCGTGGAGATCGTCGACCACTTCCTGGACCGCATCGAGCAGCGCAACCCCAGCCTCAACGCGTTCGTCTTCCTCGCGGCCGACGAGGCCAGGGAGGCGGCCACGCGCGCGGAGAAAGCGGTGACGGACGGGGAGGCGCTGGGGCCGCTGCACGGTGTCCCCACCGCGCTGAAGGACCTCTTCGACTTCCACCCCGGCTGGCCGTCGACGTTCGGCGGCATCCCCGCCCTGCGCGGGAACATCGCCGAGCACCACTGCACCTACGCCGAACGGATGAAGGCCGCGGGAGCGATCGTGCTCGGCAAGACCAACTCGCCGGTCATGGGTTTCCGCGGCACGTGTGACAACCCGCTGTTCGGACCCACGCGCAACCCGTTCGACACGGACCGGAACTCGGGAGGATCCTCCGGCGGTTCCGCGGCCGCCGTGGCGGACGGCCTGCTGCCCCTGGCGGAGGGCACCGACGGCGGCGGGTCGATCCGGATCCCCGCCTCCTGGTGCGGCGTCGTCGGCTACAAGGCGTCGTTCGGGCGCGTGCCGTTCGTGTCGCGGCCCAACGCCTTCACCGGGGTCAGCCCCTTCCTGTTCGAAGGTGTGCTCGGGCGCAGCGTCGCCGACGTCGCCCTCGGCGCCTCGGTGCTCACCGGATACGACCCGCGCGATCCGTTCGCCCTCGACGAGACCGTGGACTACGTCGGGGCCTGCGCGACGCCGGAGAGGTCGCTGGCCGGCAAGCGCATCGCCTACAGCCCCGACTTCGGCATGTACCCGGTCGACCCGAAGGTCGCCGCGGTCACCGCGCAGGCCGCGGCCGCGTTCCGCGACGCCGGCGCCGTCGTGGACGAGATCGCCATGACGATGCCCTACGGGCAGCAGGAGTTGGCGGAGCTCTGGTGCCGGATGATGGCCGGGGTCGAGGTCATCGAGCTCTTCAAGGCCCAGGGGATCGATCTCCTGACCGACCACGCCGACGACCTGCCCGCGGAGTACCGCTCCTACGTCGAGGCGAACTACCGGGCGAGCGCGGTCGAGGTCCTGCGGGACCAGCAGATGCGTACCGGCGTCTACGACGCGATCCAGGGTGTCTTCGGGAACTACGACCTCCTCCTGACGCCCACCCTCGCCTGCCTGCCGGTGCCCAACGCGGACGACGGCAACACCGCCGGCCCCACCCACATCAACGGCGTCGAGGTGAACCCGCTGATCGGGTGGTGCATGACGTATCCGATCAACTACAGCGGCCATCCCGCGGTGTCCGTGCCGGCCGGCATGGCCGAGGGCGATCTGCCCGTGGGACTGCAGATCATCGGCAGGCGCTACGACGACCCCGGCGTGATCGCCGCGGCGGCGGCCCTCGAGCAGTTGCGGCCGTGGCGGCACACCTACGCGCGCTGCGCGGCGCGAACGCTCTGAACCCGTGCGGGCTCGGTGTGGTCGACCGCGGCACGCCCGCGCGACCGCTCGAGGAAGCCCTCGGTCGTCCTCGCGCTCTCCTTCGCCCTGTCACCGGGCGGCCCCGCCGAAGGCCCGCTCGGTGGCCCATGTCACATGGGTCTGGGTAGGCTCCTCCTGGTCGTCCCAGATCCGGTTGCCGTCGAGGTCCAGCACGCCGACCGGGGCGTCGAGGGTGATCCCCGCCCGCCGCCGCGGCACGCCCGGCAGCTCGTAGGGCGCGCCGTCCGGCGGCCGGCCCAACCGCCAGGCCCTGCCGGCCCCCGGCCGGTGCGGCGCCAGCGCGAGCTGGGTCTCCGTGTTGAACAGGACCACCGCGTCCTCCTCCCCCACGGTGACGTGCTTGCCGCGGTGGCCGTCCGGGCGCCACTCGGCGGTCTCGTCGGTCAGCCTGAGGTCACCGTAGGAGACACCGGACCCGCCCCCCGACGTCGCCGGCGCGGCCCTCCGGCCGTTGTTGCGGATCCGGTTGCGGGTGAAGGCCGAGTGGTCGATCCCGGCATCGACCCGGATGCCGTCCAGGCCGTTGTCGTGGATGGAGTTCCCGTCCAGGACCAGGTCGGTCACCGGGCCGGAGTAGCCCCCGCCGTAGTGGTGTTCCCAGTAGCCGTACCGCCCGTTGGAGCTGATCCGGCTGCCGCTGATCGTGTACGGGCCCGGCGTGTTGCCGATGCCGACGCCGTCGCCGAGATTGCCGTCGATGACGCAGTTGACCACCATGCCGCCCCGGCCTGCGATCGAGGTGGTGCCCTGGGCCGAGATGTCGAACCCGGCCTCGTGGTTGCCGATCATCGTGCAGCCGGTCACGACGAGCCCGTCGGCGCCCCAGTCGGAGATCCCGAAGCGGTTGTCCTCCACGTGGCAGGCGGTGATCCGGATGCCCCTCGGTGGCGCCCACTCCTCCCGCTGCAGCTCGACGAAGATCCCGTTGGTGCCGTTGCCCCGGGCCGTGCACGCGGTGACGGTCAGCCGTTCGGTGGCCCCCCAGCCGCCGATGCCGATGCCGATCCCCGCCCCGCCCGGCTCCTCACCGGTGTCGAGCCGTCCGCACCGCTCGGCCAGGACGGCGTCGACCACGGTGTCCTGCAGGAAGTCGCAGCCGAACCCGGTCGCCGGGGTGTCGTGGACGTAGATGTCGCGGAAGCGTCCGCGCAGCACATATTGCAGGCCCAGGCCCTTGGCCAGCGGGTCGTACTCGTCCAACTGCATCCCCGAGCCGTCGACCTCGAAGGAGGCGAAGGTGCAGTCGGCCAGGTGGTTGTCCCGCCCGGCGCCGTGCTGGAGGGCGGTGAACCACATCAGCGGGGTCGGCATCCCGGGGGCACCGGGGTTGGCGAGCAGGAAGCGGGTCGCCTGCATACCGGCGCCGACCAGCGAGACCCCCGAGCGCCACACCGTCGCGACGTCCTGGATGCAGTAGTCCCCCGGCGGCACCACGATCATCCGTGGCCGGCCGTCCTCGGCGTACGCGTGGCCGAGCCGGTCCACCAGCGCGGCGAGGGCGGGCTGGTCGTTGGTGACGCCGTCCCCCACCAGGCCGTGCTCCCTCGCGTCGTACACCGACCTAGCGCTCACCTGGGTCCTCCTCGGCCTCACCGATCGTCCCGTCCAGGTACCCGGGCCCCGCATGGTCATCCCCGGGGCGGGTGGCCGGATCGGTCCGTGCCTCCGCCAGGACGGGAGCCGTCGAGGAGCGGTGCTTGACGGGCGCGGTCAGGGGTACCCGCCGGCCTACCACCGACGCGGCCGGTCGCCCGTCCGGACGCTCCCCTTCGGGAGGCCCACATGACCCACCTGCACCACCCGCCCGGCACGGCCGGACCCGGCGCATGAACGCGCCGGACACGTCGCTCCTGCTCAGTGACGGCATCGTCGGCCGGCTGCGGGACTGGGGCGTGCGCCGCGTCTTCGGCTACGCCGGCGACGGCATCGACCCGCTCCTGGCGGCGTTCCGCCGGGCCGGCGGCGACCCCGAGCTCGTCACCGCCCGGCACGAGGAGATGGCCGCGTTCATGGCCAGCGGCCACGCCAAGACCACCGGCGAGGTCGGGGTCTGCCTGGCGACCCAGGGCCCCGGCGCCATCCACCTGCTCACCGGGCTCTACGACGCCAAGCTCGACCGCAAACCCGTCGTCGCGATCGTCGGGCAGGTCGTGACCACGGCGCTGGGCAGCGGCTACCTGCAGGAGGTCGACCTGCACACGCTGTTCAAGGACGTCTGCGGCCAGTACCTGCAGACGGTGGTGTCCCCCGAGCAGTTCCCGCTCGTGGTCGACAACGCCTTCCGCACCGCGCTCGACACCTCCACCCCCACCTGCATCATCGTCCCGCACGACATGCAGAAGCTGCCCCTGCCCGAGTCGATCCCGCACACCCACGGGGTCGCGCCGACCAGCACGGCGCTGTCGCGCCCGCAGGTGCTGCCCGTGCCGGCCGACCTCGACCGGGCCGTGGAGCTGCTGGCCCTCGGCTCCCGTCCGGCCGTCCTGGTCGGGCAGGGTGCCTACGGCGCGGAGGCCGAGGTCGTCGACGTCGTCGAGCGGCTCGGCGCCGGGGTGACGGCCTCCCTGCTCGGCAAGTCGGTGCTGGACGAGACGCTGCCCTTCCACTGCGGTGTGATGGGCCACCTGGGCACCACGGCCTCGGCCGAGCTCATGAACACCTGCGACACCCTGCTCATCGTCGGTAGCAACGACCCCTGGACGGAGTTCTACCCCGCCCCGGGGCAGGCCCGCGCCGTCCAGATCGACATCGCCGCCCGCAACATCGGTACGAAGACCGAGGTCGAGGTCGGCCTGACGGGGGACGCCAAGGACACCCTCGCGGCGCTGCGCGACCGGCTGGACACGCGCGACGTGCCGCGCGCGGACCCGCAGTGGCGGAGGCAGGTCGAGACGGCCGTCCGGCGTTGGCGTGACATCCGCGATCAGCGCGCCTCGGAGCAGCCGGACGGGAAGGAGGGGCTGCTCAACCCCCAGCAGGTGGTGCACGCCCTCTCGGGTCTGCTCCCGGCCGACGCGCTGGTCAGCGTCGACGTCGGGTCGTGCACCTACTGGTACGCCCGCTTCCTGCAGCTCCCACCCGGCGTGCGCGGCCACATCTCCGGCACCCTGGCCTCCATGGGCTGCGCCATGCCCTTCGCGATCGCCGGCAAGCTCGGCCATCCCGACCGCCCGGCGATCGTCCTGGCGGGCGACGGCGCGATGCAGATGAACGGCCTCAACGAGCTGATCACGGTCGCCCACCGCTGGCGCGACTGGCCCGACCCCCGCTTCGTGGTCCTCGTGCTGCACAACGGCGACCTGGCCGAGGTCTCCTGGGAGCAACGCGAGATGGAGGGCGACCCCCGCTACCCCGTCTCGCAGGAGGTCCCGCCCTTCCCCTACGCCCGCTACGCCGAGCTGCTCGGCCTGGGAGCAGCCCGCATCGACGAGCCCGGCCGGATCGGCGAAGCCTGGCAGCAGGCCCTGGCCGCGGACCGACCCTTCCTCGTCGAAGCGATCGTCGACCGCGACACCCCGCTGCTGGCGCCGCTGCAGCCCAAGGAGAAGGTCGAGCAGATGCTCGCCGCGCTGCGCCAGGAGCCCGACGGCGACCGAGCCGCTGCCCAGCTGCGCCGCCAGCGCGAACAGGAGAGCTGAGCGCTGACGGGATGCCGAGGTTCCACCCGGATACGAGGTCGTCGATATGACCGGTACGGAGATCTTCTCGTTCCACGAGTCGGACCTGGACGGCGCGCGGGACGCCATCAGGTCGAACTACTTCGACACCTCGCTGGACCTGGTCGGACGAGGACGCCCGTACGAGTTCCGTTTCTCCGGTATGGCGCGCCGATCGCTCAGCGTGGGCGACTGCTTCTACACCGCCGGCATGCAGATCGACATGTCGGACCTCGGGACCTGCTACTACGTCAACTTCCCCGCCGCGGGACACATGGACGTCGAGCACCGGGGCGCCTCGTTCGCGGTGGGCCCGACGCGAGCGGCGGTGTTCCGACCGATCGGCGGCATTGCCATGCGGACCAGCGACGACTACCGGTCCTTCGCGGTCAGGATCGAGAGCGGGGCGCTGGAGGACGCCTTGGAGCACCAGCTCGGGCGCTCGGTACGGCGGCCGCTGGAGCTGGCCCCGAACCTGGAGATCGGGGACGGTGCCGGCCGGAGCTGGGCCCGCCTGGTCCGGCTCATCGCCGCGGAGACCACCTCCCCGGGCGGACTGTTGAGCCACGACGTCACGGCCGCGCCGATGCAGGAGGCGCTGCTGCGCGGTCTGCTGTTCTCGGTGGAGCATCCCTACCGCGACGCCCTCGCCGCCCCGGTCCGCTCCTGGGGTCCCGGTCCGGTCAAGCGGGCCGTCGAGGCGATGGAGGCGACACCCGACCACCCGTTCACCGTCGCCGAGCTCGCCCGCATTGCCCTGGTCAGCGTCCGGTCGTTGCAGGAGGCGTTCCGCCGGCATCTGGGCACCACCCCGATGAGCTATCTACAGGAGCTGCGGCTGGCTTGCGCCCACGACGCGCTCGTCCGCGCGGATCCGACCGCGGTCACCGTCTCGCAGGTCGCGCTGCGCTGCGGCTTCGCCCACCCCGGCCGGTTCTCCCTCGCCTACCGGGCGAACTACGGCATCCCGCCCTCGGAAACCCTTCGGCACTCCCGGATCCGGTCGCTGGCCGCGTAGGGGTGGACCTCACCCCCACCGCGCGGGCCGCCGAGGACGGCTGCGACGCGCCGGGGGCATCGTTGCCCCTGGCGCGTCGGGTCGCGGGGAGCGGACCGTCGAGAGGCGGAGGATCAGAGCGCTCCGCGGGGGGCGCCGGCGAGCAGGCCGTCGAGGGGAACGCCGGAGACGACACCATCGAGATCGGAATCCAGCTCGAACAGATCGAGCGCCCAGGGATCCTCGGCGAACTCGGATTCGAGCCGACCGAGCAGAGTGGCGGCCGTCGTCGGCATCAGATCCCCCTGGGCCTGCAGCAGCGGAACGCCGGGCCAGAGCTGACGTGCGGTGACGATCAGGTGTGCGGCGTGCTCGGCGGGCTCAGGGCAGCGGGGGTACGGGGGCACGAGCGACTCCGGAGACGAAAGGCGTGGGTGTTCCTCTTCGAGTGAAGCTCGCCGGACGACGAGGTTGTGTGCGCATCACGCGGGATCGTGTCCGATCAGCGCACGGGCGGGAGCGGGCCTGCCCTCGAGAGCCGGTCGGTGCGTGAGCGGGACCACCATTAGGCAGGGGGCGCCATCGTCCGGAACAGCAGCGTCCGCAGCAGCTCGGCCGTCGCCTCCGCCGGCTCGTCCTTGTGGTTGAGGCTGCGGACGAGCAGCAGGTTGACCACGGCACTGCTGATCTCCAACGCCGACGGGTCCTCGCGCAGCTGCCCGGACTCCTGGCCGTAGCTGACCAGGCGCAACAGCGGGGCGATCATCGGCACGACGTTCCGGGGGTCCAGGTCGTCGGCCGCGTCCGGGGTATGTTCGGTGCGGATCGTGTACTCGAGTACCGCCGCGGTGAAGGCGGCGGTCAGCCCGCGGTGGTAGTAGCTCAGCCGGGCCAGCGCGTCGATCTGGTCGCTCAACGCCTCCAGGACCGGGCGCTGTC
>NZ_JAODNI010000127.1 GCF_025465255.1 Pseudonocardia sp. | reverse complement strand
GCGCGCGGAGTGACGCCACGCGCGCCGTCGACCACGCGCGTCGCGCCGGACGGCGCGCGTCGTCCCGGGGTGCGCCGCCCCCGAACGACTCGTGTCCGATCACGTCCACATCGTGCCCCTCCCTCGCGACCGGCGGGTCACGCGCCCTCGAAGGCCGGCCGCTGCTTGGCCAGGAACGCCTCGACCGCGACCCGGTGGTCCTTCGTGACGCCCAGCCGGGCCTGCGCCGCACCCTCGGCCTCGAGCACCGTGTCCAGCGACGACACCGCGCCGAGCGCGACCGCCTTCTTGATCTCGGCGTACGCCAGCGTGGGGCCGGCCGCCAGCCTGCGGGCCAGCTCCAGCGCGGTCTCCAGCACCGCCTCCACCGGGACGACCGCCCTGACCAGGCCCGACGCCTTCGCCTGGGCCGCGTCGAAGGACTCCCCCAGGAGCAGCAGCTCGGTGGCCCGGGCGGCACCGAGGGAGTGCACGAGGCTGGCCGAGAGGCCCGAGTCCGCCGTCAGCCCGATCGCCGCGAACGCCGTCGCGAAGCTCGCGGTGTCCGCGGCGACGCGCAGGTCGCATGCGAGGGCGAACCCGAGCCCCGCGCCCACAGCGCCACCGTTGATCGCGGCGACCACGGGCTTCGGCATCGTCGCCAGTGCCCGAACGATCGGGTTGTAGTGCTTCTCCACCGTGTCGAACGACGTGGCGGCGTCCGCCTCCAACGCCTTCGCGTGCTCGCCGAGATCCTGCCCGACGCAGAACGACTTCCCCGACCCCGCCAGCACGACCGCCCGCACTCTCGTGTCCGCCGCGACCCGCTCCAGGGCCTCCACCAGGGCTTCCTTGAGCTCGACGGTCAACGCGTTGCGCTTGGCCGGCCGGTTCAGCGTCACGATCGCGACGGCCGGGTCCTGCTCGTCCACGGCCACCAGGACCGCGGGGTCGACGTCCTTCGAGCCGGCTTCGGTGCCTGCACCACTGTTCGTCTGCACGGCGTCATGCTAGCCTCCCCGACAACCGAACGATCGTTCGCCGCGGGTCCGGGAGGATGCCGTCCGGCGTGCGCCGTCCCGCCGCACGAGCGGGGTCAGACCTTCCCCGACGACGAGGAGAGCACATGACCGCCCCACTCCGGAGCCACGTCCTCGGTGACTGGCACACCCCCACCGCCGAGGGGCGGCCGCTGTTCGACGCGGTGACCGGCGAGGAGGTCGCCCGGATCTCGTCGGACGGCCTCGACTTCGGCGCCGCGCTGGACTTCGGCCGTACCACCGGCGGGCCCGCGCTGCGCGAGCTGACCTTCCACCAGCGCGCCGCCCTCCTCAAGGCGCTCGCCGGCCATCTCCGCGAACACCGCGAGGAGCTCTACGCCGTCTCCGCGCGCACCGGCGCCACCCTCGGGGACTCGAAGTTCGACGTCGACGGCGGCATCGGCGTGCTGCTGGCCTACGCGAGCAAGGCGAAGCGCGAGCTGCCCAACGCCACCGTCTACGTCGACGGCGACGTGGAGCCCCTCGGCCGCGGCGGCACCTTCCTCGGCCAGCACATCGCGACCCCGCTGCACGGCGTCGCCGTTCAGGTCAACGCGTTCAACTTCCCCGTCTGGGGGCCGCTGGAGAAGCTCGCGCCCGCGTTCCTCGCCGGCGTCCCGAGCCTGGTCAAGCCCGCCAGCCCCACCGCGTTCCTCACCGCGAAGCTCGTCGAGCTGATCGTCGGCTCCGGCCTGCTGCCCGCGGGCGCGCTGCAGTTCGTCGCCGGCGGCGTCGGGGACCTGTTCGACCACCTCACCGGCCAGGACCTCGTCTCCTTCACCGGCTCCGCCTCCACCGCGCAGACCCTGCGCACGCACCCCGCGATCGTCCGCAACGCCGTGCGGTTCACCGCCGAGGCGGACTCGCTCAACCTCTCCGCGCTCGGCCCGGACGCCACCCCCGGCACCGACGAGTTCGACCTCTTCGTCAAGGGCCTGGTCGCCGAGATGACGGTCAAGGCCGGGCAGAAGTGCACGGCCATCCGCCGCGCCTTCGTTCCCGAACAGCACGTCGACGCCGTCGTCGAGGCCGTTTCGGCGAAGCTCGCCAAGGTCACCGTCGGCAACCCGGCCAGCGAAGGAGTCCGAATGGGCGCGCTGGCCAGCCTGGACCAGCGCGAGGAGGTACGCCGCAGCGTGAAGGCCCTCGCCGACGCCGGGCGCATCGTGTTCGGCGACCCGGACAAGGTCGACGTCCTCGACGCCGACCCGGACCGCGGCGCGTTCGTCTCGCCGTTGCTGCTGGTCGGGGACCCGGAGCGGGCCGAGCCGCACGAGGTCGAGGCCTTCGGCCCCGTCTCGACCATCCTCCCGTACAGCTCCACCGCGCAGCTGATCGACTACGCCGCCCGCGGCCAGGGCAGCCTCGCCGGTTCGATCGTCACCGCCGACACCGCCTTCGCCCGCGAGGTCGTCCTCGGTGTCGCCCCCTGGCACGGGCGGCTGCTCGTGCTCAACGTTCGCGACGCCGAGGAGTCCACCGGGCACGGTTCCCCGATGCCGCAGCTCGTCCACGGTGGTCCCGGCCGCGCCGGCGGCGGCGAGGAGATGGGCGGCATCCGCGGCGTCCTGCACCACATGCAGCGCACCGCGATCCAGGCCGACCCGGACACCCTTGCCGCGATCACCGGCCGCTGGGTCACCGGAGCCGAGCGCCACGAGACCGACGTACACCCCTTCCGCAAGCACCTCGAGGAGCTCAAGCCCGGAGACACCCTCGTCGCGGGCCCGCGCACGGTCACCCAGGAGGACGTCGAGCACTTCGCCGAGTTCACCGGCGACACCTTCTACGCCCACATGGACGCCGAGGCGGCCGCCGCGAACCCGCTGTTCGGCGAGCGCGTCGCCCACGGCTACCTGATAGTCTCCTTCGCCGCCGGGTTGTTCGTCGACCCCGCGCCCGGGCCGGTGCTGGCCAACTTCGGCGTCGACAACCTGCGGTTCCTCACCCCCGTCAAGTTCGGCGACGAGCTCACCGTGACGCTGACCTGCAAGCAGCTCACCCCGCGCGAGTCCGCCGGCTACGGCGAGGTCCGCTGGGACGCCGACGTCACCCGCCAGAACGGCGAGTCCGTCGCCCGCTACGACGTGCTGACCCTCGTGGCCAAGCAGGAGTCGGCGCAGAAGGAGGCGGCGAAGTGACCACCACGGCCCCCGCCCGCCGGCTCGGCGACGCCCCGGCGCCGGAGACGCTCGACCCGGCCGAGCGCATGTCCGCCGACGAGCTGCGCGCCCTGCAGCTCTCGCGTCTGCAGTGGACGCTGCGGCACGCCTACGCGAACGTCCCGCACTACCGCCGCGCCTTCGACGCCCACGGCGTGCACCCGGACGACTGCCGCGAGCTCGCGGACATCGCCAGGTTCCCGACGACGAGCAAGAAGGACCTGCGGGACAACTACCCGTTCGGCATGTTCGCCGTGCCGCAGGAGCAGGTCCGTCGCGTCCACGCGTCGTCCGGCACCACCGGCAAGCCGACCGTCGTGGGCTACACCGCGAAGGACATCGACGACTGGGCCGGGCTCATCGCCCGCTCCATCCGCGCCGCCGGCGGCCGCCCGGGCCAGAAGATCCACAATGCCTACGGCTACGGCCTGTTCACCGGCGGCCTCGGCGCGCACTACGGCATCGAGAAGCTCGGCGCGACGGTGATCCCGGTGTCCGGCGGCATGACCCCGCGGCAGGTCCAGCTCATCTCCGACTTCGAGCCGGACGTCATCATGCTCACCCCGAGCTACATGCTGACCCTGCTCGACGAGTTCGCGCGCCAGGGCATCGACCCGCGGGCGACGTCGCTGAAGGTCGGCATCTTCGGCGCCGAGCCGTGGACCGAGCAGATGCGCTCCGAGATCGAGGAGCGGATGAACATCCACGCCGTCGACATCTACGGGTTGTCCGAGGTCATGGGCCCGGGTGTCTCGCAGGAGTGCGTGGAGACCAAGGACGGCCTGCACATCTGGGAGGACCACTTCCTGCCCGAGGTCGTGGACCCCCTCGACGGCACTCCCCTGCCGGACGGCGAGGAGGGCGAGCTCCTCTTCACGTCGCTGACCAAGGAGGCGTTGCCGATCATCCGGTACCGCACCCGCGACCTGACGACGTTGCTGCCCGGCACCGCGCGCCCCTCGATGCGCCGGATGGCCAAGATCACCGGCCGCAGCGACGACATGATCATCCTGCGCGGGGTCAACCTCTTCCCGACCCAGATCGAGGAGATCGTCCTGCGTACGGCGGGGTTCGCCCCGCACTTCCAGCTCGAGCTGACCACCGAGGGCCGGATGGACGCCCTCGCGGTACGGGTCGAGGCGCGCGAGGACACCACCCCCGAACGCCGGGAGGCCGCGGCGGCCGAGCTCGTCAAGGCGGTCAAGGACGGCATCGGCGTGTCCGTGACATGCGAGGTCGTGGAGCCGGACTCGCTGGAGCGCTCGGTCGGCAAGCTGCAGCGCCTCAAGGACCGCCGCACCAGGTGACCGCCGGCGATCGCACGAACGGCACCTTCGGTCGGACCTGGTGGACGAAAGTGCCGAACGCGGGCGATCAACCGGGCCTTGTTGACACGGTTTCTACGATGACACCATGTCTCACAGCGAGGTGGCGACCTCCGACGGCCTGCGGCTGGCCGTCCAGGAGCACGGGGATCGGGCCGCAGGGCAGACCCTCGTCGCGATACACGGGTACCCGGACGACCACACGGTCTGGGACGGGGTGGTGGCCGCGCTGGGCGCGGACGTCCACGTCGTCACCTACGACGTCCGGGGCGCGGGCGCGTCGGGGGCGCCCGCGACCCGGGCGGGCTACGCGCTCGACCAGCTCGCGGACGACCTGGCCCGGGTGATCGACGCCGTCAGCCCGGACCGGCCGGTGCACCTGCTCGCGCACGACTGGGGCGCGATCCAGACCTGGCACGCGGTGACGGGTGAACGGCTGGCCGGCCGGGTCGCGTCGTACACGTCGATCTCCGGGCCGTGTCTCGACCATGCTGCGCGCTGGTTCCGCCGCGGGCGCCTCGGCGACCGGCTCCGGCAGGCGGCCGCGTCCTGGTACACGGTGCTGTTCCAGCTCCCCGTGCTGCCGGTGCTCGCGTGGCGCTCCGGGCTGTTCGGGAGGGTGATCGCGGCGCGCGAGGGCGTGCCCCGCCCGTCGACCTCGGACGCGGTGCGCGGACTCGAGCTCTACCGCGCGAACTTCGGCGCGCGCCTGGCGAAAGCCGAGGCCCGGCGGACGAGCGTCCCGGTGCAGGTGCTCGCACCCACCCGGGATGCCTACGTCACCACCCCGCTGCAGGCCGAGATCGACGAGTACGTCGACGACCTCGCGGTGCGGCGCATCCCGGGCGGGCACTGGGTGCCGCGGACCCGGCCGGACGTGATCGCCCGCTGTGTCCGCGAGCTGATGACGAGCGTGGCGGGGGGCCCGACGAGCCCCGCGCTCACGAAGGCGCGGGCCCGGGACCGCTGGGCGGACCGGCTCGTCGTCGTGACCGGGGCCGGCAGCGGGATCGGCCGGGCCACCGCGCTGTCCTTCGCCCGACGCGGCGCGGAGATCGTCGTCGCGGACCGCGACGGGGCGACCGCAGACGAGACCGTTCGGCTCGTCCGGGCGGCGGGCGCGCGGGCATCCGCCCACCCGGTCGACGTCTCCGACGGAGCGGCGATGGCGGCGTTCGCCAAGCGCGTCGCCGCCGAGCACGGGGTGCCGGACGTGGTGGTGAACAACGCGGGCATCGGCATGGCCGGCTCGTTCGCGGACACCACGCCGGAGGACTGGCAGCGGATCATCGACGTCAACCTGTGGGGCGTCATCCACGGCAGCCGGCTCTTCGCCGCGCAGCTGCGCGAGCACGGCGAGGGCGGGCACGTCGTCAACGTCGCCTCGGCCGCCGCCTACCTCCCGCAGCGCACGCTCGCCGCGTACGCGACCACGAAGTCCGCGGTCCTCACCCTGACGGAGTGCCTGCGCGCCGAGCTGGCGGGCGAGGGAATCGGGGTCAGCGCGATCTGTCCCGGCTTCGTGCACACCAACATCACCGTGACCACCCGGTTCGTCGGGACCGACGCCGAGACCGAGAAGCGACGGCAGGGCGCCACGACCGCGCTCTACGCGAAGCGCAACTACACCCCGGAGCGCGTGGCGGAACGGATCGTGCGCGCCGTCGAGCACGACAGCCCGCTGGTCCCGGTGACGCCCGAGGCCCACCTCGGCCTGCTGGCCTCCCGGCTGACCCCCGGGCTGCTCCGGGAGTTCGCGAAGCGGGAGATCGGTCCCCGATGAACCAGGACCCCGACCGGATCGCGCTGCACGCCCGGGACGTCGCCTTCGACTGGTCCGCGCTGCCGCTGCACTGGATCCCCGGCGAGCCCTTCGCCACCCACCTGCTCGACGTGCTGCACCTGCTGCTGCCGGAGGGCGAGCGGTGGTTCGTCCGGCTCTTCTCCGATGCGTTGCCGCTGGTCAGGGACCCGCAGCTGGCTGAGGACGTGCGCGGGTTCATCGGGCAGGAGGCGATGCACGCGGTGTCGCACCAAGGGGTGCTGGACCACCTCGCGACGGCCGGCATCGACACCGGCCCGTACGTCGGCAGGATCGAGTGGGTGTTCCGCGAGGCGCTCGGCGACCGGGGGCTCGACGGTCTCGCGGCCCAGGAGTGGCTGGTGGAGCGGGTCGCGCTGGTCGCGGCGATCGAGCACCTCACGGCGTTCCTCGGGCAGTGGGTGCTCGAGGCGAGCGAGCTGGACCGGGCGCACGCGGACCCGACGATGCTGGACCTGCTGCGCTGGCACGGCGCCGAGGAGGTGGAGCACCGCAGCGTCGCGCACGACCTCTACGTGCACCTCGACGGCCGCTACCTCCGCCGGGTGCGGAACCTCGCGATCGCGGCGCCGATGCTCGTTCGGCTCTGGGCCCACGGCGTCGCGTTCCTGCTGTCGCGGGACCCGGAACCGAGACGCGCCCGGTGGCGGGACCTCGCCCGGGCCGCGCGGCTCGGGCTGTGCCCGCCGCTCGGGACGATGCTGCGGTGCGTGGTCGCCTACCTGCGGCCGGACTACCACCCGTCGCGCCACGGCTCGACCGACGCCGCGGTCGCCTACCTGGCGTCCTCCCCCGCGGCACGGGCGGCGGACGGATCGGCCGGAGCGGTGTGAAGGAGGACCGCCTCGCCGAGGTCATCGGCAGCGCCGCGCTGCGGATCGCCCTGCGCAGCGGGCGGCGCCGGCGGCCGGCGCAGCCGGTGGACCGGGACCTCCGGCTGACGGTCACCGCCGTCCGGGCGGAGGCACCGGACGTCGCCGGGCTGACGCTCGCGCGCCCGGACGGCGCGGACCTTCCCGCGTGGCGGCCCGGCGCGCATCTGGACCTGGTACTGCCGTCGGGACTCCTGCGCCAGTACTCGCTGTGCGGGGACCCGGACGATCGCGCGAGCTACCGGATCGCGGTGCGCCGCCTCGCGACCGGCTCGGCCGAGGTCCACGGGCTGGCACCCGGCACGGAGATCACCGCCCGCGGGCCGCGCAACGCCTTCCCCCTCGCCGCCGCGCCCGGCTACCTGTTCCTGGCCGGAGGCATCGGGATCACCCCGCTCGCGCCGATGGCGCGGGCGGCTGCGGCCGCCGGGGTGCCGTGGCGGCTCGTGCACACCGGCCGGGACCGGGCGTCGCTGCCCCTGTCCGCCGCGCTCGACCCGGCCCACGTCCTCCTCCGCCCGGACGACGAGCACGGCGGGCCACCGCCCGTCGCAGCTCTCGTCGCGGAGCAGCTCGCCGCGCTCCCGCGAGGCTCGGCGGTCTACTGCTGCGGCCCGCCGCCCATGATCGACGCGGTGCGCCGGGCCGTCCCGGCCGGGCATCGGCTGCACTCCGAACGCTTCTCCCCGCCGCCGGTGCGCGGCGGCCGGGCGTTCACCGTGGAGCTGGCCCGGACGGGACGCACGGTCGACGTCCCGGCGGACCGGTCCGCGCTGGACGCCGTGCAGACCGTGCTGCCGGCCGTCCCCTACTCGTGCCGGCAGGGCTTCTGCGGGACGTGCCACGTCCGGCTGCTGGCGGGGCGCACCGAGCGGGACACCGCCGCGCCGGGTTCGATGGCGCTGTGCGTGGCGAGGGCGGAGGGCGACCGCCTGGTGCTGGACCTGTGAACGACGCCCGGCCGGCGCGCCGGATGAGCCCCGAGCGCCGCCGCGACCACCTCGTAGCGACGGCGCTGGAGCTCTACGCCCGGATGCCTCCGGAGCAGGTGACGGTCGACGACGTCAGCCGGGCCGCGGACGTCTCGCGCGCGCTGTTCTACCGGTACTTCCCGAACCTGCCGGCGTTGCACGTCGCGGCGCTGTCCACGATCGTCGACGAGCTGATCGACCGGATCTCGCTGCCCGGCAGCGGCTCGGACGTCCTCCCCACCGAGCAGCTGCGCGACGCGCTCGACGCGTTCCTCGACACCGTCGAACGGCACGCCCGGGCCTACGTGGCCCTGCTGCGCAGCGGATCGGTGATCGCGACCGGGGAGACCGACGCGCTGGTCGACGCGGTGCGCCGGCACATCGTCGCGCTGCTCGTCGAGCGGAGCGGGCTCGAGGACCCCGCGCCGCTGCACCTGATGACGCTGCGCGGCTGGGTGGCCCTCACCGAGGGCGCGCTGCTCAGCTGGCTGCAGGAGCGGGCCGTGCCGCGGGCGGAGCTCGTCGGGTGGTTGATCGACCAGCTGACCGCGATGCTCGCGGTCACCGCCGCACACGACACGCCCGAAGGCCGGCCCGGCTGAGCCGGCCTCACGGTCAGTCCTCGTCGCCCACCACGTGGACGGCGGCCTCCTCCGACGACGCCCCGGCGCCGTCGACGCCGACGTCCCGCGCCCAGGAGTCCGCGTCCGTGTCCTCGGCGCCGCCCCCGTCCGAGTCGACCAGGCGGCCGGCGCGGACGTCGCCGACCTGGTCGTCGGAGAGCTCGCCATCGGTGTCCGAGGTGTCCCCGAGGCCGTCGCCCCCGGAGTCGGCAGCGCCGTACTCCGGCAGCTCCTCGGACAGGCGCTCGTCGAGGTCCTCGTGCTCCGAGGCGTTCCAGGGGCGCTCGGGCGGCGAGTAGCCCTCGTCCAGCACGTCGTCCGAACCCCGGTCGTCCAGCGTGTCCTCGGGTTCCAGCTGGTCCGAGTCGTCCTCCGGGCCGTTCGCGTCGCGATCCATGGGCCCAGCCTGGCACGCTCTCGCCTCACTCACCCCGCACGGGCAGCTAGCTGCGTTCTACCCTTGCCGTGACGCCGCTCTCACCGTGGAGGGTCGATGCAAGGACTGATGTTCGACAGCCAGCTGCTGCTGCACTCGTTGCTGTGGCGGACCGAGCGGCTCTTCGCCGACAAGCAGATCGTCACCAGGGTGGGCCCCGGCGAGTACCACCGCTACACCTACCGGGACTTCGGCAAGCGCACGCGGCGCCTCGGCGACGCCCTCACCACGCTCGGCGTCGCCCCGGGCGACCGGATCGGCACCCTGGCGTGGAACCACTACCGCCACCTCGAGACCTACTTCGGGGTCCCCGGCATCCAGGCGGTCCTGCACACGATCAACCTCCGCCTCTCCCCCGCGCAGCAGAAGTTCACGATCGACAAGGCCGAGGACCGGTTCCTGATCGTCGACGTCGACCAGCTCGACCTCGTCGCGGAGCTCCTGGACCTGGGCCTCCCGACCGTCGAGGCCGTGATCGTGCTGGCCGACGCCGTCCCGGAGCACCGGCTCACGGTCCCCGTCCACTCCTACGAGGAACTGCTCGCCGGCGGCGACGAGAACGCCCAGTTCGCGGAGTTCGACGAGAAGACCGCGTCGGCCATGTGCTTCACCAGCGCGACGACGGGCGACCCGAAGGGCGTCGTCTACTCCCACCGCGCCATGGTGCTGCAGGCCATGTGCCTGGCCATGCACGACAAGCTGAACATGGCGGAACGCCAGATCTGGCTCGAGGTCGCGCCCATGTTCCACTGCAACGGCTGGAACATCCCGCACACGGCGCTCCTGCAGGGCGCGACGCTCGTCCTGCCGGGCGCGCACCCCATGCCGGGCGACTACGTCGACATCATCGAGGACCTCGGCGTCACGGGGATGAACGCCGCCGTCACCATCGGCACGATGATCCGCGACGCCGTCCGCGCGAGCGACCGGCCGCGGGACCTGTCCTCGCTGGACACGCTCTGGCTGGGCGGGCAGGCGCCGTCGAAGGCCGTGATGAAGTGGTTCAACGACGAGTACGCGTGCGAAGTCATGCAGGGCTACGGCATGACCGAGAACTCCCCGCAGATCTGCTTCTTCGCGCTGAAGTCGACGCTGGCGGACCGGACCGAGGACGAGATCTACACGCTGCGCCAGACCCAGGGCCTGCCGATCCCGCTGCTGCAGATCAAGGTCGTCGACCCGCCGTCCGGCGACGAGCTGCCCTGGGACGGGGTGAGCATCGGGGACTTCCACGTCCGCTCCCCGTTCACCGCCAGCGAGTACTACCGGGACGAGCGCACCGCGGACTCGATCGTCGACGGCTGGCTGCGCACCGGCGACGTCGGCTGCATCGACCCCGAGGGCTACGTCCTGCTCAAGGACCGCAGCAAGGACCTGATCAAGTCCGGCGGCGAGTGGATCTCCACGATCGACCTGGAGAACGCGCTGATGCTCCATCCGAAGGTCGCGGAGGCGACGGTCGTCGGCGTCGAGGACGAGAGGTGGCTCGAACGACCACTCGCCTGCGTCGTGCCCTCGGACGCGTCGCTGACCACCGAGGAACTGCAGGAGCACCTGCTCGCGGAGGGCTTCCTCAAGTTCTGGGTCCCGGACACGTTCCTCTTCGTCCCCGAGGTCCCCAAGACCAGCGTCGGCAAGTACGACAAGAAGGCCATCCGCGGGGTGATCGCGACGGAGGGCGTCGACGGCGCCCGCGCCACGCTGGGAGCCGGCTGACCGCCCCTGAGCCCTACGCCGGAGTCAGGCCGCCTCGGCCAGGATCGACGCGACGCCCCTGGTCAGGGTCACCCGCGCCCGTTGCGGATCGGCGAGGTAGCCCGCGACCATCGCCCCGTCCCGCAGCATCATCAGGTGCGCGGCGGCGCCCTCGGGGTCCGGGTGGCCGGCCGCGGCCAGGTCCGCGGTGAACAGATCCGCGAGCCAGCGGCGATGCTCGGCGACCGCGCGGTGCACGGGGCTGCGCGGGTCCGGGAACTCCGCCGCGGCGTTGATGAACGAGCAGCCCCGAAAACCTCTGCTGCACAACGTCTCCGCCATCGCGTCGACGATCGCGCGGAGCTGCGCGGCGGCCTCGGGCGGCGTGCCGGCCCGCGGCCCGGCGACCGCCCGCACCGCCTCGTCCACGCTGCGCAGGTAGGCGACGACGAGGTCGTCCTTGCTCGGGAAGTGCCGGTAGAACGTCGCCCGGGTGACCCCGGCCTCCGCGATCACCCGGTCGACGCCGACGGCGCGGATCCCCTCGCCGTAGAACAGCGCGGACGCGGTGCGCAGGAGGCGCTCCCGGGCCTCCGAGACGCGTGGCGCGGCAGGCGTGGACATGTCGTCACGGTAGCAGAGAGAACGTTCGGTCTTGCATCTCGGCGCGAGCCGTGACAGGGTCGGACCCACAGCAAGACCGAACGTTCTACCTCGTCAGGGAGTGCATCATGAAGGTCCTCTACACCGCCGCCGCCATGTCCAGCGGGGACGCTCGCAACGGCCACGTCCGCTCCTCCGACGGCCTGCTGGACTTCGACCTCGCGGCCCCGAAGGAGATGGGCGGAGCCGGCGGGGCCACCAACCCGGAGCAGCTCTTCGCCGCGGGCTACTCCGCATGCTTCCACTCCGCACTCAAGCTCGTCGCGAAGAACCAGAAGGTGGAGATCTCGGACTCGGCCGTCTCCGCCGAGGTCGGCATCGGCCCGAACGACGCCGGCGGGTTCGGCCTCACCGTCGCCCTGCACGTCGAGCTCAGCGGCGTGGACCAGGCCACGGCGGACGAGCTCGCCGAGGCGGCCCATCAGGTGTGCCCGTACTCCGACGCCACCCGCGGCAACATCGATGTGACGGTCGACGCCACCGTCGCCTGAGATCGGCCTCTCCTTTCGGGAGGTTGCGCATCGCTCGTCATTTCTGGAAGCATTCCGAGATCGACGATCTCCCTGGCGAATCGTCCGGAATCAGCATCAGAATCACGAATGCGAGGGCCGTTCACCGTGCGGAAACGGTGAACGGCCCGCGCCGGAAACATTGCGCGCAGAACATTTCGCTCCGAGGCCGTTCGGGCTCGGAGCGGGAGGCAGAGTGGTCAACGCAGGGGACACCGCCTGGGTGCTGGCGAGCGCCGCACTCGTCATGCTGATGACGCCGGGACTGGCGTTCTTCTACGGCGGAATGGTCCGTAGCAAGAGCGTTCTGAACATGCTGATGATGAATTTCATCTGCCTGGCTGTCGTCGGTGTGCTGTGGGCGTTGTACGGCTACAGCTGGGCATTCGGGGACGACGCGTTCGGCGGCCTCGTCGGCGGTGGCCAGTTCGCCGGCCTGGCGAACACGGTCGGCCACCTCGTCGGTGTCGGCACCACGGACACGCCCTGGCCCGGGCCGGACGCGCTGCCGGCCACGGCGTTCGTCATGTTCCAGCTGATGTTCGCCGTGATCACCCCCGCCCTGATCTCGGGCGCGATCGCGGACCGCACCAAGTTCTGGGGCTGGACGGCGTTCGTCGTCGGTTGGGTGAGTCTGTGCTACTTCCCGGTCGCGCACTGGGTCTTCGCGTTCAACGGCTTCACCGGCCCGGACAACTCCGGCGGCTGGATCGCCAACACCCTGAAGGCCGAGGACTTCGCCGGTGGCACCGCCGTCCACATCAACGCGGGCGCCGCGGGCCTCGCCCTGGCCCTCGTCCTGGGCAGGCGCCGGGGCTGGCCGCGGGAGCGGATGCGCCCGCACAGCCTGCCGTTCGTGCTGCTCGGGGCCAGTCTGCTGTGGTTCGGCTGGTACGGCTTCAACGCCGGGTCCGCGCTGAGCGCGAGCGACCTCGCCGGGACGGCGTTCACCAACACCACCCTCGCCACCTGTACCGCCGTGCTCGGCTGGCTGATCGTCGAACAGCTGCGCGACGGCAAACCCACGACGCTCGGTGCGGCGTCCGGTGCCGTGGCCGGGCTCGTCGCGATCACCCCGGCCTGCGGGTACGTCGCGCCGATGGGCGCGCTCGCGATCGGGCTGATCTCCGGCGCGGTCTGCGCTCTGGCCGTGAGCATCAAGTACCGGTTCGGCTTCGACGACTCGCTCGACGTCGTCGGCGTCCACCTGGTCGGCGGACTCATCGGCACCCTGCTCATCGGCTTCTTCGGGGACAACGCCGTCAACTCGGCCGCGCTCGGGGACAACGGGCTCTTCTACGGCGGCGGACTGGTCCAGCTCGGCCGCCAGGCGCTCGCCGCGGGCGCCGTGCTCCTCTACTCGTTCATCCTGGCGTTCGTCCTGGGGACGATCGTCAAGAAGACGATCGGGTTCCGGGTCGACGACGAGGAAGAGGTCACCGGCGTCGACGAGTCCGAGCACGCCGAGACCGGTTACGACTACTCGACCCTGGGTGGCGGCGGCGTCCCCGGTGCCGCCGGCAGGCCCCCGACCGGCGGTCCCGTCGCCGCGGCTGCCCACGAGGAGGCCGAGCCGTGAAGCTGATCACCGCCATCGTCAAGCCGTTCACGCTGGAGGACATCCGGAACGCGCTCGATCAGCTCGCTGTGCTCGGGATGACCGTCAGCGAGGTGCAGGGCTACGGCCGACAGAAGGGCCACACGGAGGTCTACCGCGGCGCGGAGTACGCCGTGGACCTGATCCCGAAGGTGCGGCTGGAGATCGTGACGGACGACGTGCTGGCGGACAAGGTCGTCGACGCCATCGTCGGGTCCGCCCGGACCGGGAAGATCGGCGACGGCAAGATCTGGGTCACCCCGGTGGACACGATCGTGCGGGTCCGCACGGGGGAACGGGGCGCCGACGCCGTCTGACCAGCTACCAGGTGTCGATGTTCGGGCGGACCTTCTCCGGTTGCGGGCCCACCTTCCGCTCCGGGAACGAGCTGCTGATCCAGCGGCGGGTCTCGGCCGGGTCGATGACGTCGTCGATCTCGAAGACCGTCGCGGTGGCGAGTGCCTTGCCCTTCTCGTACTCGGCGGCGACCCTCTTCTCGAACAGCGCCTGCCGCTCGTCGAGGTCCTCGACCGCCGCCAGCTCCTTGCGGTACCCCAGCCGCACCGCGCCCTCCAGCCCCATCCCGCCGAGCTCGCCGGTCGGCCAGGCCACGGAGAACGCCGGCGCCTTCAGGCTCCCCGCCGCCATCCCCTGCCCGCCCAGGCCGTAGCACTTGCGGATGATCACCAGCCCGAGCGGCACGGACAGGTTGGCCCCGATCACGAAGAGCCGGCTGAAGTGCCGGACCGTCGCCTCACGCTCCGACGCGGTGCCGACCATGAAGCCGGGGGTGTCGCACAGCGAGACGATCGGGAGCCCGAACGCGTCGCAGAGCTGCAGGAACCGGGCGGCCTTGTCCGCGGCGTCCCGGTCGATCGCGCCGCCCAGGTGCGCCGGGTCGTTCGCGATCAGGCCCATCGGCCGGCCCTCGACGCGGATCAGCGCGGTGATCATCCCGGCGCCGAAACCGGGGCGCAGCTCCAGCACCGAACCGTCGTCCGCCAGGCCCTCGATCGCGGCGCGCATGTCGTAGACGCGGACCCGGTTCTCCGGGACGACGTGCCGCAGCGCCCGCTGGTCCGGCGCGGTCCAGTCCCGCACCGGGCCCTGGAAGTAGGAGAGGTACTGCTTCGCGACGCGGGTCGCCTCGGCCT
Organism: Pseudonocardia sp.; assembly: GCF_025465255.1. Taxonomy (GTDB): domain Bacteria; phylum Actinomycetota; class Actinomycetes; order Mycobacteriales; family Pseudonocardiaceae; genus Pseudonocardia. The sequence goes on along the minus strand of NZ_JAODNI010000127.1, from coordinate 25,394 downwards.
CGTCGGGGACCAGGACGTCGACGACGCCGTTGGGCACCTGCACGGCCATCGGGCCCACGTCGTCCGGCGCGACGACGCCCAGGCCGCCGCCCTCGATCATCGCCGGGCCGCCCATGCCGAGGCTCGTGCCCTCCACCGCGATGATCACGTCGCAGATGCCGAGCAGCGCGGCGTTGCCCGCGAAGCACCGTCCCGCCGCGACACCGACGAGCGGCACGAGCGCGCTGAGCCTGCCGAACAGCTCGAACGCGGGGACGTCCAGCATCGACGCCCAGCTGCCGTCCGTGTCCCCCGGCCGCCCGCCGCCGCCCTCCGCGTAGACGACGACCGGTAGCTTCCGCCGCGCGGCGAGCTCGAAGATCCGGTCCTTCTTCTTGTGGTTGGTGAAGCCCTGCGTGCCGGCGAGGACCGTGTAGTCGTAGGACAGCACGACCGCGCCGGCGTTCTCCTCGCCGACGAGATCGGCGTTGATCGTGGCGGTGCCCGCCAGCATCCCGTCCGCGGGCGTGCGCTCGATGAGGTCGTCCAGCGAGCGGCGCCGGCGTTGCGCGGCGATCGCGAGCGCCCCGTACTCGACGAAGCTGCCCTCGTCGCAGAGGTCCGCGAGGTTCTCCCGGGCGGTCCGCAGGCCCGTCCGCCGGCGCTTCTCGACGGCGGCGCCGCGGCGTTCGTCGAGCCCGACGGCGTGCCGCTCGATCACCTCGGCCAGGTCGGGCCGGATCAGGTCGAGGTCGACCTCGTCGAGCGCGACGGCGGCGCCCGCCAGGCCCTCGACGGGGTCGAGGACGACCAGCACGTCCTGCGCGGCGATCGTGTCCCCCACCCCGACGGCGACCGTCCGGACCGTGCCGGAGACCGGCGCCGACACGACGTGCTCCATCTTCATCGCCTCGAGGACCAGCAGGGTCGCCCCGGGGCGGACCTCCTCGCCGTCCGCGACCTCGACGGCGACGACGGTGCCGGGCGCGGAGGCGCGCAGGGCGGTCGCCCCCTCGGGGAGCGTGACCTCCGCCTGCGGGTGCCGCTGGTCCGCGACCACGGTGCCTTCGACGTACCGGTGCGGGCGGGCCGCGGCCAGGATCTCGGCGAGGTGCTCGTCCAGGAACCCGGTGGTGAGCTCGCCGGACCGGAAGGCGGGGTGCGCGACGATCCCGGCCAGCACGTCCACGTTGGTGTCCGCCCCCGCCACGTTCACCTCGGACAGCGCCCGATGAGCCCGGGCCGCGAGCGCGACGAAGTCCGGCGAGCGGTCGTGGACGATCAGCTTCGCCAGCAGCGGGTCGTAGCGCAGGCTCGTCCGGTAGCCGACGTAGCCCGCGGCGTCCACGCGTACCCCGCGGCCGGACGGGAGTTCGAAGGCGGTCAGGGTGCCGGCGGCGGGGGTGATCGTGCCGTCCGGGTTCGTGGTCTCGAGACTGATCCGGGCCTGTAGCGCGGCGCCGACGGGCACGGGCGCCTCGGCCTGGGTGAGGCACAGGTCGGCGAGGGAGGACCCGGCGGCGAGCTCGATCTGCGCCCGCACGAGGTCGACCCCGGTGACCTCCTCGGTGACCGTGTGCTCGACCTGCAGCCGGGGGTTGACCTCGATGAACGCGATCCTCTTGCCGCTGACCAGGAACTCGACGGTCCCCAGCCCCGCGTACCGGACGGACTCCCCCAGCCGCACCGCTGCGGCGAGCAGCTCGTCCCGGACGGAGGCGGGCAGGCCCGGGCTGGGCGCGACCTCGACGATCTTCTGGTGCCGTCGCTGGATCGAGCAGTCCCGCTCACCGAGCTGCGTCACCGCCCCGGTGCCGTCGCCCAGGATCTGCACCTCGACGTGCCGGGCCGGGGAGAGCAGCTCCTCGGCGTAGACCCGGTCGTCGCCGAAGGCGGACCTCGCCTCGGACGTGCAGCGGGCGAAGGAGTCGAGCAGCGTCGACGGGTCCGTGACCCGGCGCATCCCGCGCCCTCCCCCGCCCGAGACGGCCTTGAGCATCACCGCGCCGGGCGCCGGGAGCGCGCGCTGGAACTCCTGCGCGCCGGCCGCGTCGACGGGGCCGTCCGTGCCGGCGAGCACCGGGAGGCCGGCCGCCTGGGCCAGCGCGCGGGCCCGGGTCTTGTCCCCGAACGCGGCGAGGATCTCCGGGGACGGCCCGACGAACGTGAGGCCCCGTTCCGCGCAGGCCTCGGCGAAGCGGGCGTTCTCGCTGAGGAAGCCGTAGCCGGGATGGACGGCGTCCGCGCCCGCCTCCTCGGCGGCGCGGAGCACGTCGTCGACGTCGAGGTAGGCGGGGACGCCGGAGCCGCGCAGGGCGACGGCCGCGTCCGCCTTCGCGACATGCGGCGCGTCCGCGTCGTCCGTGGCGAAGACGGCGACGGCCGGGATCCCCAGGTCGGCGGCCGCGCGGGCGATCCGGATCGCGACCTCGCCGCGGTTGGCGATGAGCAGCCGGGTGATCACGCCGGGGTGAACCTCACTGTTCGGTCCTTCGCGTCGGCGCTGCCACCCCGGCATCGTCAGCGACGGTGACGCCGGTGTCAATCCGCGGCCGGCCCCGTCCGCCGGGCGCGTCCGTCCGGCGGAGGCATCAGTGGAACGGGGGCCGCGGTCCTCCAACGGCGGGACGCGCCGCGAGTAGCGTCCGCTCCCCGACGAGGACGGCTGCCGGGCAGGAGGACGCACCGTGCCGGAGATCCGTCTGCTGGGTGAGCAGCGGATGGCCCGCGCGCCGGACGCGGCCGGGCGGCAGCCGTCGTCCCGGGCGTTGGAGCTGCTGGCGCACCTCGTCCTGCACGCGGGGCCCCGCAGGCCCGGCCGCGGCTCGCCGGCGTCCTCTGGCCCGCCGGCGGGCTGACGCCGCAGGCTCAGCTACCGGCGACCGGGATCCGGAGGGGGCCGGTCGCCGGTTCCCGCACCGCGCCGGGGCCCGGGTTCGACGGGCCCGTGGCGGGGCCCAGCGCGACGCGCACCGAGGCCGTCCCACCGGCCGGGACCTGCACGACCTGCACGTCCGGGGCGTAGCCCGAGGCGGTCAGCGTGTAGGTGCCGCGCGGCAGGTCGTCGAAGCCGAAGGTGCCGTCCGGGCCGGTGACGGACGAGCCGACCACCTGTCCCCGCTCGTCGACGAGGGTGGCGACCGCGTCCGGGACGGTGCGGCCCGTGCCGCCCGCGCGGACGGTGCCCTCCAGGCGGGCGCGGCGCGGGAGCTCGAGGTCCCGTTCCGTGGTGAGGCCGTCGAGCAGCTCGACGGCCGACGCCACCGGCTGGTGGCCCTCGCCCGACGCGGTCAGCGTGTACCAGCCGGCCGCGACGCCGTCGATCCGGTAGCGGCCTTCGACGTCCGTGCGGGCGGACCCCGCGACGTCGCCGCGGGCGTCGATCAGCGTGACGGTGACGGCCTCGGCCGGAACCGGGCCGAAGCGCGGGTCGGGCAGCCGGACCGTGCCGGCGAGGTGGCTCGTCCCGCTGAGGAGCACGTCGTGCCGGACCGCCCCCTCCGCCACCGGGACCATCACCGCGTGCGGCTGCAGCGCGCCCGAGGCCGCGACCAGCAGGTACGTCCCACCGGTCGGCAGCGCGACGGCGTAGGAGCCGTCCCGGTCGCTGACGGCGCGGCCGGCCTGGACGCCGCTGGGGGCGGTCAGGGTGATCACGGCGCCGGTTAGCCCGGCACCGTTCGCCCCGGTGACGCGACCGTGGACGGTCGGCCCGGCCGCGTACTGCCCGGCCCCGTACTGCCCGATCGGAGCGTGAGCGACCGGAGCGGGGGCGTGGTGCGCGGGGACGGTGTGCCGGCCCGCGAGCCACATCTCGTCGGCGGGGGCACCTGCGGCGCCCGCGGCCGCGACCGGAGCGGCCACGACGGGGGCGGGGCCGGCCGCGGGAGCGGCGGGGGCCCCGGCCTGCTGCTCGAGCCCGCTCGCGGTGCGCAGCGGCACCTCCTTGATGAACAGGACCGCCACCAGTGTGATCACCGAGAGGATGGCGGCGATGAGGAAGATCCGGGCGGTGCCGTCGCCGTAGGAGGCGCGGACGATGTCCGCGATGAGGGGCGGCAGCTGGTTCAAGCTGCCGATCCCGACCTCGCCCGAGGCCGCGGAACCGGCCGTCGGCACACCGGCGTCGGTGAGGCCCTTGGTCGTGAGGTTCGCGACCTGGGTGGCGAGGACCGCGCCGAGGACCGAGACGCCGATCGTGCCGCCGAGCGAGCGGAAGAACCCGACGGTCGAGCTCGCCGCCCCCAGGTCGCGGATCGAGACGGTGTTCTGCACGGCGAGGACCAGGTTCTGCATCGTCATGCCCAGGCCGAGGCCCAGAACCGCGAGGTAGACGCCGACGAGGATCATGTCGGTCTGGTGGTCGATCGTGGCGAGCAGACCGAAACCGGCGACGAGCAGCACCGAGCCCCCGACCAGGAAGCCCTTCCACCGCCCGAGCTTGGTGATCAGCGTGCCGGAGACGGTGGCCGAGACCGTCGAGCCGAGGATCATCGGCAGGGTCAGCAGGCCGGCCGCGGTCGGCGAGTAGCCGCGGGCGATCTGGAAGTACTGGCCGAGGAAGACGGCGCTACCGAACATCGCGACACCGACGGCGACGCTCGCGACCGTGGCGAGGGTGGTGGTCCGGTTCTTGAACAGGTGCAGCGGGATGATCGGCTCCGCCGCGCGCGACTCGACGAACACGGCGAGCGCCAGCAGCACGACACCGATTCCGAGCATCAGGAACGACGTGCCCGAGGCCCACTCGAAGTCGTTGCCCGCGAGGGTGACCCAGATCAGCAGGTCGCAGACGCCGGAGGCGATCAGCGCCGCGCCCAGGTAGTCGATGACGACCTTGCGCTTGACGACCGGCAGGTTCAGGGTGCGCTGCACGAGGATCAGCGCGGCGATCGCGAACGGGACGCCGACGAAGAAGCACCAGCGCCAGCCGAGCCAGCTCGTGTCGACGATGACGCCGCCGATCAGCGGGCCGGCGACGGTGGCCACGGACATCACCGCGGCCATCGGGCCGGTGTAGCGGCCGCGCTCCCGCGGGCTGATCATCGCGGCCATCACGATGACGACCAGCGACTGCAGGGCACCGAGGCCGAGGCCCTGGACCGCCCGCCAACCGATCAGGATGGGCACCGTCGTGGAGAAACCGGCTGCCACCGAACCGCCGACGTAGAGCAGGATCGCGAGCTGCACCAGCAGCTTCTTGCTCACCAGGTCGGAGAGCTTGCCCCAGATCGGGGTGCTCGCCGTCGACGACAGCAGGGTGGCCGTGACTAGCCACGTGTACTGGCTCTGCGAGCCGTGCAGGTCCGTGATGATCGTCGGCAGTGCGTTGGACACGATCGTCGCCGACAGCATCGCGGTGAACAGGGCCAGGAGCAGCCCGGACAGGGCCTCCAGGACCTGCCGGTGGGTCATCCCGACGGGTTGCTCGGGGATCGCCGGGGCTTCGGCCCGGGTCGTGGCAGCGGTGGGCGCGCTGCTGGGGCTGGACACGTGGGTCTCCTCGTACAGGTGTGCGGTGGTTCGGCGGGGCGAGACGGGACGGCCGGGCTCAGCCGGTGGCGGCGGGGAGCCGGCGCAGCCGTCCCTCGCCCGGGACGGCCATGTCCAGGAGCTGCTCGACGAGCTCCTTGAAGCCGACGGCGACGCGCCGGACCTCCTCGTCGTCCAGGTCCCCGAGGGCGGCGGCGAGCTGCAGGTTCCGGTAGCGACGGTGCTCGGCCAGGACGGCCCGGCCGGCGTCGGTGAGGCCGAGCAGCTGGGCGCGCCGGTCCTCCGGGTCCGGTCGGCGGTGGACGTGCCCGGCCTCCTCGAGTGCGACGACGCGGCGGCTCACGACGGACGGGTCGACGTCCAGGTCGGTGGCGACGCAGCCGAGCCGCCGCTCCCCCTGGTGCTCGAGCAGGTTCAGCATCGACGCGTGCCAGATCGGCAGCCCCGAGCCGTGCGCGGACCCCGCGGCGGGACGCGCCAGCCGGACCAGGCGTGCGACGGCGTACACGGTGTCGACCACCTCGCCGGCGGTGCTCTCGGTGATCACAGGACAACTCCCTTTGATTGCTACACGCAACGATACACTAATGGTTGCGTCGTGCAATCTTTAGGGCTCAGATCACTCCGGCGTTACCCAGCTGGTGCAGGAGCCGGGTCAGCTCGACGACGTCCCCGCGGTCCCAGGTGCCGAGCGCGGCCCGCCACCGGGCCCGCTGGCCGTCGAGCAGCGCGAGGACCTTCTCCCGGCCGTCCGGGGTGAGCCGGACGATCCGGACGCGGGCGTCCTGCGGGTCGCTCGCCCGCTCGGCCAGGCCCAGCCGGACGACCGCGTCGACCTGCCGGGTGACAGTGGACTTGTCCAGCGACAGCGCCTCGGCCAGCTCGGTCATCCGCAGCTCCCCGTGCCGCCCCAGCAGCACGACCAGCGGGAACGCGGTCGGGTCCAGGGCGGGGTGCAGGGCCCGGGCCTGCTCCCGGCTGCCGAGCCGGGCACGGCGGATCGTCGCCACCATCTCGTTCTCGAGGGCGGCCAGGTCCTCCGGCCGCACCTCCGCCGCCTCGGCCCCCGGTTCCGCCACGGGGACAGTCTCCCCCGCGGCGGTCCGGGGCCTACGTCAGGTGGGACAGCTCCGCGAGCCGGGCGGCGCACTCGTCGATGATCGTCCGTGCGATCTCCCCCGCCGGCCGCAGCGCGCCGAACCCGCCGACGACCTGGCCGACGAAGAACGACTCCAGCGCGAGCGCGCCCTCATGCCCGGCCTCGGCGGCCTCGTCGATCCGCGCCCAGGCGTCGGAGATCAGCATCGGCTGCAACGGGAGCGGCAGGGCCGCGGGGCTGCCGTCGGACTCCCACTCGTCGTGCCACGCGCTGCGCAGCTGCCGCGCGGGCTTGCCGGTCCGGACCCGCGAGCGGACGGTGTCCGCGCTGCCGGCGGCCAGGAACTTCCGCTTCACGGACGCGGGCGAGACGTCCTCGTGGCTGGACAGCCACACCGAGCCGCACCACACCCCGGCCGCACCGAGCGCGAGGGCCGCGGCCATCTGCCGCCCGGTTGCGATCCCGCCCGCGGCGAGCACCGGGACGTCGCCGGCCAGCTCGACGACCTCGGGCGTGAGGACCATCGTCGCGATCGTGCCGGTGTGCCCGCCGGCCTCCGTGCCCTGCGCGACCAGCAGGTCCACCCCCGCGTCCAGCTGGCGGCGGGCGTGCCCGGCCGTCCCGCACAGCGACGCGACGACGACGCCCGCGGCCCGCGAGCGCTCCACCAGCGTGGGCGGGGGCGGGCCCAGCGCGTTCGCGACCAGGGCGATCGGATGCGCGAACACGACGTCGAGCAGGGCCGGGACACCGCTCGGGTCCAGGTTGGCGATCAGCTCCCCGTCGGGCTCCCGGGTGGTTCCTCCGGCGGGGATGTCGTAACGGGCCAGAAGCTCCTCGACGAACCGCACGTGCTCGTCCGGGATCTGCGCCCGCAGGCTCGCGGCGAGCGTGGCGCGGTCCCCGGAACCCTCGGCGCTCTTCGCCGGGACCAGCAGGTCCACGCCGTACGGGCGGCCCCCGAGCTGCTGCTCGATCCAGGTGAGCTGCGCGTCGAGCTCCGGGGGCGTGTACGCGGACGCGGCGAGGACCCCCAGGCCACCGGCCCGGCTGACCTCCACGACCACCCCCGGGGAGCGGTTGAAGCCCACGAGCGGGGCGTCGATGCCCAGCAGGTCCGTCACGGCGGTGTGCATGTTTCCGGACGGTAGGCGTCCGGAACGCCGCCGGGCAAGGTCCGGCGAGACGGATGTCTCCCCCGTCCCGGTTGAGGGTGATGCACCTGCATGGTTAGCGTCCGTGGGAGGACGGTCGTCCGGAGAGCGGGTACACACGTGAGCGAGCAGGACGAGACCGAGCGACGGCTCGGCATCACGGTGGTCGGCACCGCGCAGCGTGAGGCGTGGGCGGCGCGGGTGCTGCCGCCGGTCGAGCGGCTGGACGCCGGGCTGTGGTCCGTGCCGGTGCCGATCCCGGACAACCCGCTCCGCTACACCCTGAGCTACCTGATCCCCGCGGACGACGGCATCGTCGTCGTGGACCCGGGCTGGGACACCGACGACGGCTGGGCGGCCCTGACCGCCGGGCTGGCCGCGGCCGGCGCCGCGTTCGCGGACGTCACCGGCATCGTCGCCACCCACGTGCACGCGGACCACCACGGCATGTCCGCCCGGCTGCGGGACCGCACGGGCGCCTGGGTGGGCATGCACCCGGCCGAGCGGGACTCGCTGCCGCAGCGCACCGGGCTCCTCCGCCGCGCGGACATGCGCGCGACGCAGGCCCGCTGGCTGCGCGCGGCCGGTGCGGCCGAGGCCGACGTGGCCGAGCTCTGCGGCGTCCCGGCGGACGACTGCGAGGTCCACGACCTCCCGGACCGCACGCCCATGGCCGAGCCCGACGTCCTGCTGCACGACGGGGACGCGCTGCCGGTGCGCGGCCGGACCGTCCGCGCCGTCTGGACGCCGGGGCACACCCCCGGGCACATCTGCCTGCTGGAACCCGACGCGGGCGTCATGCTGACGGGGGACCACGTGCTTCCGCGGATCACCCCCAACATCGGCCTGGCGCCGGACTTCGGCGGTGCCCCGCTCGCCCTGTTCCTGGACTCCCTCGAACGGGTCGCCCGGTACGACGAACACCGGTCCGACGCGCGGTCGGGCCGGCTCACCGCCCTGCCCGCCCACGAGTACCGCTTCCGCGGCCTCGCCACCCGGGCACGCACGCTGCAGGCCCACCACGCGGAGCGCTGCCGGGAGCTGCTCGACGTCGTCGAGCAGCTGGGAAACCCCACGCTGTGGGAGGTCACGAAGGCGCTGACGTGGTCCCGGCCCTGGTCGGAGGTGGGGCCGATGCGGATGGGAGCGCTCGCCGAGACCGGCGCGCACGTGCGCCACCTCGTGGACCTCGGGCAGCTGATCTGGGACGGGGCCGTGCCCGCGTTCGGCAGCTCCGGCGAGGACGTCCCGAGCCGGGTGCGGCGCAGCGACCCCGTCCGCTCGACCGTGGCCTGACGATCGCGCTCGCTCAGGGCTCGCGGCGCTCGGCCAGCATCTCCCGCGCCTCCGCCTCGGTCGCGACGGCGGGCTGCGATCCTGCCAGCGGTTTCCCCGCGCTCTCGGACAGCAGGTACACGGAGATCGCGCCGACCACCCCCGCCGCCATCAGGTAGTACCCCGGCCAGTTCAGGTCGCCCGTGACCAGCACCAGCGCCCCGATGATCGTCGCCGCCGTCCCCGCGAACGCCGAGACGAAGAGGTTGAAGGTGATCGAGAGCCCGGTGTAGCGGATCTCGGTCGGGAAGAGCGCGGGCAGGGTCGCCGGCGCGGTCGAGGAGAAGCAGACCAGCGTCAGACCCATGATCAGCAGGCCGAGGAACGTCGTGCCGACCCCGCCGCCGCGCAGCAGCAGGACCGAGGGCAACCCGAACACCACGAGCGCCACCGCGCCGATCATCAGCACCGGGCGGCGGCCGATGCGGTCACTGAGCCGGCCCAGGAACGTGATCAGGGCCATCAGGATGAGCAGCACGAGGATCTGCAGCAGGTTCGACGCCGTCTCGCTGATCCGGTCCTCCGGCGGGAGCGTCTGGGTGACGTAGGTCGGGACGTAGGCCGTGAGCACGTAGTTGGTGACGTTCCAGGCGATGATCACGCCGCCGGCCACCAGCATCGACCGCCAGTACTTGGTGAAGAGCAGCCGGAGGGCCTCCTTCGCCGGGGTGCCCTGGTGGGACTCGGACTTCTCGACAAGATGTACGTACGCCGGGGTCTCCTCCAGCTTCACCCGCAGGTAGAGCCCGACGGCGCCCAGCGGCAGCGCCAGCAGGAACGGGATCCGCCAGCCCCACGAGACGAGCTGGTCCTCCGTCAGCGCCCAGGTGAGGAACGTGACCAGGCTGGCGCCCAAGGCGTAGCCGGTGAGGGTGCCGAACTCCAGCCAGCTGCCCAGGAAACCGCGCCGGCGGTCCGGCGCGTACTCGGCGATGAAGGTCATCGCCCCGCCGTACTCGCCGCCGGTGGAGACGCCCTGCACGAGCCGGACCAGGAGCACGAGCAGCGGCGCCGCGACCCCGATCGACGCGTAGCTCGGCAGGATCCCGAGCACGAACGTGCCGACCGCCATCATGATCACCGTGATGGCCAGGACCTTCGTCCGGCCGACCCGGTCGCCGAGCGGGCCGAAGAACAGCCCGCCGATCGGACGGACCAGGAAGGACACGGCGAAGACGGCGAAGGCGTAGACCGTGGCCGTCGCGGGCGGGAGGTTCGAGAAGAAGACCTTGGTGATCGTCCCGACGAGGTAGGAGTAGACCCCGAAGTCGTACCACTCGGTCACGTTGCCGATCGCCGCCGCGGCCACCGCCCGCCGAACCGTCGACTCGTCCGTGATCGTGATGCCGCCAAGTCCGGCCGGCTGCCCGTCGTCGTCCACGGCAGGCGACCGTAGTCCGGCGGCAGGCCGGTCGCAGCGCGGCACTGCCCCTGGCCAGGGGAGCCAATCGCCCGTACCGGACGCACGCCGCGTTAGGGATCCGCTCGTCGCCGGTGGGTGTGCCGGTCGGGCCACGGATCAGCCGGGAAGCACCCTCCGCTCCGTCAGCACCCGCAGCCAGTGCCGGAACGACAACTCGGTGTCGTAGGAGTCGCCGAAACCCGCCTGCCGGATCTTGACCGTGCTCACGAAGACCGGCGGCGGGGCCCCCGCGGCGCCGTGGGCGAAGCAGAAGTCGGCGTAGAAGTGGGACTCACCCAACAGCGCGTCGAGCGGGACCGGCCGCAGGCCCTCCCGGCGGACGACAGCATCCCAGACGGCGGCCTGCGCGGGCAGGAACTCCCCGAGCCGGACGGGGGTGTCCGGGCCGGCCTCGACGCCCAGCTCGTCGGCCAGCGCGGGCCAGAGATCCCGCCAGCCGAAGGCCTCACCGTTGGTGAGGTTGAAGATCTCGTCGCGGGCGCTGCGCGCGCCCGCGGCCCAGAGCGCGGCGTCCGCGACCAGCCGGACATCGACCGCCTCGGTCGCGTACGGGGCGCCGCCGGGGAAGCCGAACGGCAGCCCCAGCTCGCGGCACAGCGCGGCGTACACGCCGATCACCGGTGGCAGGTTCATCGCGACGCCGTGCGTCGGGCCGACCACCACCTGCGGGCGCAGGATCGTCCAGCCGAATCCGTGGGCCGCGGCGCTCTCCCGGAGGTGGTCCTCCTGGAGCCAGTAGAAGTCGGGGTGCGGGTCCCGAGGCTGTCGCTCGCGTGCCGGGACGGGGATCGGGTGCAGGTGGGCTCCGTAGGCCTTGGTGCCCTGCAACAGCGTGACGTGCTCGAGAGTCCGGACGAGCGGATCCAGCAGGTGGCGGAACATCATCGAATTCGTCTGCATCTGGTCGTCGTCGCCCCAACCGCGGACCAGCCCCGGCTTCTCGAACAGCGCGGTGAAGACGAGATGGCTCGCCGCCACGTCCCGGACCGCCTCCGCGGTGGCCGCGGCGTCCCGGAGATCGACGGCGAGGTGCCGGAACGGGACGTCCCGCACCGTCTCCGGACGCCGCCGGGACAGGGCCACGACGTCCCACCCCGCCATGGCGAACGACTCGACCGCCGCGGCCCCCACCAGCCCGCTCGCACCCGCGACGAGAACGATAGCGGGACCGCCGTGGTGCCCGGGCCCGGCGCCGGCGCGGGAGAGCCCTCGGGTCACCGGCGGTTCCCCCGTACCCGCTGCACCGCGGCCCGCCAGATCCCGATCAGGCCGTCCGGGGAGAGCAGCAGCGCCGCCGCCAGCACCCCGCCCAGCACGATCTTGTCCGCGTCGCCGCCGAGCGAGGCGAGCTGCTGCTGGCTCGTCAGCAGCGCCGCCCCGACCAGCGGGCCCAGCAGCAGCCGGCGGCCCGGCAGGATCACCGCGGTGAGCATGAACAGGAGGAACGTCGGCGAGAGCAGGTCCGGGCTCACGTAGCTGCGCTGGTAGGCGTAGAGCCACCCGGCGAGCGCGGTGACCGGCGCGGACAGCACGAATACCAGGACGCGGGTGCGCCGCACGTCGACGCCCATGGCGGTGGCCAGGTCCCCGTTCATTTGGGCCATCAGCGCCGTCGTGCCCAGCCGGGAACGGCGGAAGCGCGCGACGAGCAGCACCACCAGGACGAGGAACACGAGCGCGATCGGCCACAGCTCCGCGTTCGTCCGGGCCACGTAGGTCCCGTCGACGGCCGGCAGTTCGAACACGGGCACGCCGACGATCCCGTCCGAACCGCCGAGAGCGCCCGTGTTCTGCACGACCGTCAGGCCGATGATCGCCGCCGCGTAGGTGACCAGGGAGAACACGAACTCCCGGGTCCGCAGCGTGGCGAGGCCGAGCAGGAGCGCCAGCACCGTCGTGACGGCGACCGACGCGAGCAGCGCCGGCAACGGCGACCAGCCGGCGTTCACCGTGACCAGGGCGGTCGTGTACGCGCCGGCCGCCCAGAACAGCGTGTGCCCCAGGCTGACCTCCCCGAGGTAGGACAGCACGATGTCCACGCCGTAGGACATCATCGCGAAGATCGCGATCAGCACGACGGTGGCGAAGATCCGGTCCGAGCCGCCGAGCAGGGTGGGCAGCAGGTAGGCGAGGACGACGAGCACGAGCCATCCCAGGGCGCGGGCGGCGCCCGGCAGCCCGCGCCGGTTCCCCGCCGCCGAGGGCGGTGCGTCGACGGGTGTGCCCAGATCCGCGGTGGTCATCGTGCCTTCAACCCCTGTGGCCGGACGACGAGGACGACGAGCAGCAACACGAAGGCGGCGGCCGTCGAGTAGGCGGGCGGGAAGTACGTCCCGAAGACGGCCGTGAACAGGCCGAGGCCCATCCCGACCACGAGGCCGCCGATGAGGTTGCCGATCCCGGCGAGGACCACGACGAGGAACGTGATGATCACTTCCTCGAACCCGATCGACGTCAGGATCGGGCTGCGCGGCGCGACCACCGCTCCGGCGAGGGCGGCGCAGACCGCCGAGAACACGAACACCACCAGATAGACGCGGCCCGCGTCGATCCCGTAGAGCTGCGCCAGCTTCGGGTCCTCGGCGACACCTCGGACCATCCGGCCGACGTTCGTCCGGCCGAGGACGTAGAACGCCACGGCGTAGAGCACCAGGGCCAGCACGATGATCACCACGTCCTGACCGGTGAACCGCGCGCCGCCGAGCGAGAGGTCCTGGCGCTGGAACGGGCTGTCGATGATCTGCGGGTCGCCCCCGAAGATCAGCCCGGCCCCGCCCTGGAGCAGGTAGCCGAACGCCAGGGTGACGAGCATGAGGCTGACGATGTTCTGATCCAGCGTCAGCCGGGTCATGAGCAGCTGCAGGACCACGGCCAGCGCCGCGACCGCCACGAGCGCCACCGGGATCGCCACCAGGTACGGCAGCCCGAACCGGGTTGTCGCGAACCAGGTGACGAAGGCGCCGAGCATGTAGAGCTGCCCGTGCGCGAAGTTGACCAGTCGCGCCGCGCTGAGCAGCACGGTCCAGCCGACGGCGAGCAGCGCGTAGCCCGCGCCGAGCGCGAGCCCATTGACCAGCTGCGACACCACGTTCACGCGCCCAGCCCACCCAGGTAGGCCCGCGCGACACGCTCGTCGTCGCGCATCTCCGCGGCGCTGCCCGATCCGCTCACCCGGCCCTGGTCGAGCAGGTAGAGCCGATCCGCGACCTCCAGGGCCGCCCGCACGTTCTGCTCGACGAGCAGCACGGACAGCCCGTCGTCGACCAGCCGCCGGATGTGCTCCAGCACCTGCATGACCAACCGCGGCGCGAGCCCCACGGACGGCTCGTCGAGGATCAGCACCCGGGGCGCGGCCCGCAGCGCCCGGCCGATCGCGACCATCTGGCGCTCACCTCCGCTCAGCGTGGAGCAGCGGGCCGTGGCCCGGTCCCGGAGCTGGGGGAAGACGCCGTAGACGTCGTCGATCCCGTAGCGGCGGCCCGGTGCGTCCTTCGCCGGCCGGACCAGGCGCAGGTTCTCGTCCACCGTCATGCCGTCGAACACACCCTTTCCCTCGGGCACCAGGACGAGGCCGAGGCCGGTGCGACGGTGCGCGGGGATCCGGACGACGTCCCGGCCGGCCAGCCGGACCGCCCCGGTAACCGTCGGGCGGCCGCGGGACCATCCCGCGACGGCGTTGACCAGGGTCGACTTGCCGGCCCCGTTCGCCCCGGCCACGGCGACGAGCTCGCCCTCCCGGACGTCGAGGTCGACGCGGTCGACGGCGACACTGTGCCCGTAGCCGACCCGCAGGTCCGCGACCTGCAGCAGCGCGCTCACGCCGTCTGTCCCAGATAGGCCTCGAGCACCGCGGGATCCTGCTGCACCTCGTCCGGCGGCCCGTAGGCGACGGGCTCGCCGCGGTCGATCACGAGCAGCCGGTCCACGATCTCCATCACCAGGTCCATGTGGTGCTCGATCAGGACCACCGCGAGGCCGCGGGTGCGCAGCTCCCGCAGCAGGTCTGCGAGCGCGCGCATGTCGTCGCCGCCGACCCCCGCCGCCGGCTCGTCGACCAGCAGGACCTTCGCACCCGCACCGTGCGCGAGCACCACCGACAGCACGCGCTGCAGGCCGTAGGGCAGGTCGTCGGGGCGGGTGTCGTGGTGGGCGGGCCCGATCCCGAACTCGGCGAGCAGGTCCCGCGCGGCGGCGCGGCACTCCCGCCGCGCCCGCGCCTCGCGCCACGGTGTGACGATCGACCCGCCGAGGCCGGTGCCGCGCTCGACCTGGAACGCGGTCATGGCGTTCTCCAGCACGCTCAGCCCGCCGAAGAAGGAGTTCTGCTGGAAGGTGCGGCGCAGTCCGCGCCGCGCGAGCTGCTGCGTGGGCACGCCGCGCGTGTCCTCGCCGAACAGCCGGACTTTCCCGGTGTGCCGCACCACGTTGGTCACCGCGGCGAAGCTGCTGCTCTTGCCGGCGCCGTTGGGTCCGATGATGCCGAGGATCTCGCCCCGGTCGACCTCCCAGGACACGTCGGCGAGCGCCTGCAGGCTGCCGTAGCGCACGGCCAGCGACCGGACGGTCAGTGCCGTCACCTGTTCCAGACCTCGTCCGGCACCGGTATCTCGTCCAGGACCTTGATCTTCCCGCCCTCGACGGTGAACGCGTAGACCTTCGTCTCCATCTGGCCCTTGTCGGTGAAGCGGACGTCGCCCATCACCGTGCCGGTGAACGTCTGCCCGTGGATCGCGTCGGCGACGGCGGCCCGGTCCGTGGTGCCTGCCTTCTGCACCGCCTTCGCCCACACGTCGACGCTCTGCGCGCCCAGCGCCGCGTACTTGTCCGGCGGGTTGCCGGTCTTCTGCGCGAAGGCCTGGGCGAAGCGCTGGTTCTCGGCGTAGCCGGTGAACGGCGCGACGTCCGGGAAGTAGATGTCCGCGGAGTACAGGCCGTCGACGGCCGCGCCGCCGGCCAGCTCGACGACCTTCGGCGACACCGTGCCCAGGGCGGCGAGGTGCGGGGCGCCGATGCCGGAGCGGGCGTACTGCTGCGCGAGGGCGGGCATGCCGGACGACTCGGCGGCGTTGGCCGAGAACACCGCGTTCGGCGCGGCCCCCTGGATGTTGCTCAGGGGCACCCGGAAGTCCGTCGCCGCGTAGTCGAACGCCTGCTGCGACGCGACGGTCACGCCCGCGGGCTGCAACTGCTCGGCCAGAAGCTTTCCGATGTCGTTGCCGTAGGCGTCGTTCTCCAGCAACAGGCCGACCGACTTCGCGCCCAGCCGGGTCGTGAGGTACTGCCCCGCGACGTACGCGCCGACGCCGTTGCCGGCGTTGAGCCGGACGGCGTCCGGGTCCGCCCCGCCGAGGATCGTCGCGTTCTGCGGGATCGTCGTGATGTTGAGGATGCCGGAGCGCACCAGCACGGGCTGGATCGCCAGCGTGACCGGGCTGTTCCAGCCGCCCATCACCACCGCGACGCCGCCACCGGCGAGCTCGGTCGCGGCGCTCACCCCGTTCGCCGGGTTGCTCTGGTCGTCCTTGGCGACGATCTCCAGCTGGCGGCCCTGCACTCCCCCGGCGGCGTTGACGAGGTGGGCCTGCACCTGCACGGCGTCCAGGACGTCCTGGCCGTTCGGCCCGGCGGGGCCGCTGAGCGGGACGATCACACCGATCTTGAGGGGACCCGACGTGCCGCCGCTCGCCCCTCCCGTCGGGGACGTGCCTCTGTTGGCACATCCGGCGAGGAGCGCCGCGACGAGCGCGACGGCCAGGACCCACAACCTTGTGAGCTTCACGGAAAACTCCAGCTTCGTCGGCCTCGACGGGCGGCCGTACTACTCGGGCCGTCATCGTGCCGACCGGGGACACACACGGTCAAGCGTTCGTTCAGTTGGCCATCGCGGCGTTCGCCGCAGCGTGACACGAATCTCAGGAGTGTCTTGTTCTCGGACACCTCATGCACCCGCATCAGACGTACCGTCCGGTCATGGCACGAGCTGACGGCAGTGCGGCCGCGACGGACCTCTCGACCCACCGGGTGGAGCAGGCCCTGGCGGAGCTGCGACGCGGGCGGATGGTCCTGGTCGTCGACGACGAGGACCGCGAGAACGAGGGCGACCTCATCATGGCGGCCGAGATGGCCACCCCCGAGGCGATGGCCTTCATGATCCGGCACAGCAGCGGCATCCTCTGCGTCGGCCTCACCGCCGAACGCGCCGAAGAGCTGCGCCTGCCGCTGATGGTCGACCACGGCGACGACCCCCGCGGCACCGCCTTCACCGTCTCCGTCGACCTCAAGGCCGGCACCACCACGGGCGTCTCCGGTGCCGACCGGGCGCTGACCGTGCGCGCCCTCGCCGACGTCGCCACCCGCCCCGCCGACCTCTGCCGACCCGGCCACGTCTTCCCGCTCATCGCCCGCCCCGGCGGGGTCCTGCAGCGCGCCGGCCACACCGAGAGCTCCGTGGACCTCTGCCGCCTCGCCGGCCTCGAGGCAGCCGGCGTCCTGGCCGAGATCACCAACGACGACGGCACCATGGCGCGGCGCCCCGAACTCCGCGGCTTCGCCGCCGAGCACGGGCTGGTCACGCTCGCCGTCGCGGACATCGTCCGGTACCGCCGCTCCACGGAGACCCTGGTGCGCCGCGAGGCGGCCGGGCGGGTCCCGTCGGACCACGGCGAGTTCACGGCCGTCTCCTACCGCTCCGTCACCGACGGCATCGAGCACGTCGCCCTCGTGATGGGCGACGTCGACCAGCGCGGCGCCGAGCCCGGCACCCCGTCGGCCGAGCCGGTGCTGGTCCGGGTGCACTCCGAGTGCCTGACCGGGGACGTCTTCGGCTCCCGGCGCTGCGACTGCGGCGAGCAGCTCGACGCCGCGATGGGCCGGATCGGCAAGGAGGGCCGCGGCGCGGTCGTCTACCTGCGCGGGCACGAGGGCCGCGGGATCGGTCTGTCCCACAAGCTCCGCGCCTACACGCTGCAGGACGCCGGGATGGACACCGTCGAGGCCAACCTCGCCCAGGGCCTGCCCGTGGACAGCCGCGAGTACGGCTTCGGCGCCGCCATCCTGCGGGACCTCGGCGTCACCGACATCCGGTTGATGACCAACAACCCGGCGAAGTACCGCGGCCTGGCCGGGCACGGCGTCAGCATCGCCGGCCGGGAGCCGATCATCGTCACCCCGAACCCGGACAACCTGAGCTACCTGACCACCAAGCGGACCCGGATGGACCACGCCCTGGGCACCGGCGAGGACGCGGGCACCGAGGTCTCCTGAGCAGGTCTCCCGAGCGGGTTTCCTGCGCGGTACGACGAAGCCCCCGGACGGTGACCGTCCGGGGGCTCTCGCGTGCGGGGCGGGGATCTGCGCCGTCCCTAGCTGCCCGCGACCGCGGCCGGCGTGCCGACCGCCGCGGCGAGGCGGCCGGTGATGATCTCCTCCGCGTCGCGGACGATGCGGGTGACCAGCTCCTCGCACGTGGGGATGTCCCGGATCAGGCCCTGGACCATGCCCGCGCTCCAGAGACCTCGCGGCCCCGTGCCCCACGCTGGTGCACTTGTGGATCACCTTGATCCCGTTCGCGTGGAAGTGCCTCAGGTGCTCGGTCGGGTTCGCCCCGGCCGTCTCCACGAAGGGGACCCCCCTCGTCGATGATCGCCTGCCGGTACTCCGCGTACGGCGGCGGCGTGATCGCCGGCAGGATCGTCACGTTGACGCCGAAGGGCTTGTCCGTGAGCTCGCGGCCGCGGCGGATCTCCGCCCGCAGGTCGTCCGGCGTCGGCTGGGTCAGTGCCGTGAGGAAACCCAGGCCGCCCGCGTTCGCGACGGCGGCGACCAGCGGTGCCCGCCCGACCCACTGCATCCCGCCCTGTACGACGGGGTGCTCGATACGCGGTGGGCCGCCGGCTCGGGTTCGTCGACGGCGTCCCCGGTCTGTGGTGGACGGTCAACGGGCACCTGTTCCGGACGTCCCGATGTTCACCGTCCGCGAGGGCGACGTCGTGCGCATCGCCAACTCCAGCGGGGACGTTTACCCGATGCACCTGCACGGCCACCACGCGGTGGTGCTGGCGCGCGACGGGATCCCGGCTACCGGCAGCCCGTGGTGGGTCGACTCGCTCGACGTCGAGGACGGGCGTCCTACGACATCGCGTTCGTCGCGGACAACCCCGGGATCTGGATGGACCACTGTCACAACCTCACGTATGCGGCGGAGGGGTTGGTGGCGCACCTGATGTACGAGGGCGCGACGGAGCCCTACGTGGTGGGCGGGACGGGGGGAACGCGCCGGAGTAGCAGATGGGAGGGTTGCCGGGTGACGCTCGAACTGCTCCCGCGCGAACGCCGCGTGCTCGGGCCCGGCGCGGTGCACGTGCCGGACTGGCTCGACGTCGCCCGGCAGCGCGAGCTGGTCGAGGCGTGCAGGGGCTGGGCGTCCGAAGGGCCGGGGATACGCGCCGCGACGCTGCCGAACGGCGGCCGGATGACCGTCCGGATGGTGTGCCTGGGCTGGCACTGGATCCCCTACCGCTACTCCCGCACCCGCGACGACCAGGACGGATCCCCGGCGATCCCGTTCCCGGGGTGGCTCGGCGACCTCGGCCGCGCCGCCGTCCGGGACGCCTACGGGGACCCGCTGCTCGCCTACGAGCCGGACGTCGCGATCGTCAACCACTACGCCGACGACGCCCGGATGGGCCTGCACCGCGACGTCGAGGAGAAGGCGCCGGACCCGGTCGTCTCGCTGTCGCTCGGCGCGCCGTGCGTGTTCCGGTTCGGCAACACCGAGTCCCGCGGGCGGCCGTGGACGGACGTCGAGCTGCGCTCCGGGGACCTGATCGTGTTCGGCGGGGAGTCCCGGCGGGCCTACCACGGAGTGCCCGGGCTGCTGCCGCACACGGCCGCCGACCTCGCGGACATCGGGCTGGGCCGGGGGCGGCTGAACATCACGCTGCGGGTGTCCGGGCTGGGGTGAGCCGCGGGGGCCCGAGCCGGACAGACCGGACTACACCGCGACGGGTCCGGGCGACGGCGCGAACGACGAACACGTCGTGGTCGTCGAGAACACGCCCGAGGTGCACATCCTGTCCTCCGAGGAGCTCACCGCCCTGGTCACAGGGGACGCGATGGTGGGCGTCGCGCGGGTGAGCACGCCGTGACCGCGCCCCTGGCGATCGACGGGCCCGCCGCTCCCCCGCGGTCCAACGGCGAGCTGGTCTTCGCCGCGCACTGGGAGAGCCGGGCGTTCGGGATGGCCGTGTCGCTGCACGAGGCCGGCGCGTTCGAGCGGGCGACGTTCCAGGCCGCGCTGATCGCCCGGATCGCGGCCTGGGAAGCCGCGCCGGAGGGCGAGTGGAGCTACTACGAGCACTGGCTCGGCGCGCTCGAGGACGTGCTCGCCGGCGACGGGACGGTCCCCGCGGGTGAGCTCGACGCGCGCGCGGCGGTGCTCGCCGCCCGGCCTGCCGGACACGACCACGGGGATCACGACCACGGCGACCACGGGCACTGATCTGCGAGGATCACGTCGTGAGTGCTCGAGACGCCGCGCTGGTGCGGCTCGGTGAGGAACGCGCCGCCGCCCTGCTCCCCCAGCCTCCGGACCGGCCGCTGGACCGCGCCTCACTCCTGCGCGTGTTCGCCGGGCTGCGGGACACCGGCTTCCTGGGCTCGACCCTGCCGCCCGAGCGGGGCGGCATGAGCCATTCCGCCTTCGGCTCGCTCGTCGAAGGCGTCGGCGGCGGGCTCCCGTTCCTGTCCAACCACAGCGTGCAGCGCTACCTGCACGCGTCGGGCTCGGACGGCGTGTGCGCACGCTGGCTCCCACCGCTCCTCGCGGGCCGGGCGATCGGGCTGGTCGCGATCACCGAACCGCACGGGGGCTCGCAGGTGGCGGACGTCCGCGCGGAGGTGCGCCGCACCGCCGAGGGGCTGCGCCTGTACGGCGCCAAGACATGGCTGGTCCACGCGACGGTCGCCCACGTGGCGGTCGTGCTCGCCCGCGGACCGGACGGCGCCCCCGTGCGCGTCGTCGTCGACCTCGACGGACCGGGGGTCCGGCGCGCCCCGATGCCCACCAACGGCCTGCGCTACCTCCCGTTCGGCTCCCTGGAGTTCGACGGCTGCCCGGTCCCCGACGACGCGGTCCTCGCCGGGGACGGGGTGGCGGCCACCAAGATCGGGTTCGCGGTCGCGCGCTCGCTCGTCGGGGTCCAGGCCGTCGCGCTCGCGCAGCGGGCCCTCACCCACACGGTGTACCGGCTCGCCGGCCGGACCGCCCGTGGTCGTCCGGTGACCTCGTCGGACGTGGTGCGCCACCGGGTCGGGGCGATGGCCGGGCGGGTCGAGGCGGCCCGGCTGCTCTGCTACGAGGCGCTGGCGGGGGTCGACGACGCCCGTCCCGGGTGCGACGCGCTCGCGGCGGCGGCGAAGGTGCTCGGGACGGACGTCGCCCGGGACGTCACCACCGAGTGCGTCGAGCTCTGCGCCGGGGCCGGGGCGGCGGCGGACTCCGTCCCCGCCCGCTGCCGGGACGACGCCGCCCTGCTCGCCACCGCGGACGGCACCTCCCTGGTCAACCAGACGATCTGGGGCGGGCACGTCGTCCGGGAGCTGCTGCGGGAGCGTCCCGATCTCCGGCAAGGTCCGGAGGCATGACCCCGAGGACGCGCTCGCGCTTCAGCAGCTCCTGGCGGACTACGGCCACGTCGTCGACGACCACGACCGGGATCGCGCCCACGAGGTCTTCGCCGAGGACTTCGTCTTCGACCGCAGCGCGCTCGGCACGTGGGGCGGCGCGCGGCGCGACCGCGCTTCGGGGCGCTGACCTGGCGCGACGCGCGCGAATCTGCGCCACGCGCGGGCTCGACCGCGCGCGTGGCGCGAGAACCCGCGCGTCGGCTGCGTCGAC
This sequence comes from Pseudonocardia sp., assembly GCF_025465255.1. Classification (GTDB taxonomy): domain Bacteria; phylum Actinomycetota; class Actinomycetes; order Mycobacteriales; family Pseudonocardiaceae; genus Pseudonocardia. Next base: position 4,014 of record NZ_JAODNI010000127.1, on the reverse strand, counting down.
CCGGCCGGACCCGAGCCGCCTGAGTGGCTCGAGCAGCCCAGGCTGGCGCTTGAGCCACAAGAGCGTCGGGAGAGGCTCAGCCCCGCTCCGCCGCCAGCCCGATCGCGACGTCGATGATCATGTCCTCCTGGCCGCCGACGTACCCGAGCTCGCCGCAGCGCCGCAGGATCTCGTGCGCCGGGACCTTGTACCGCTCCCCCGCCCGTTCCGCGTGCAGCAGGAACGACGAGTACACCCCGGCCCAGCCCTGGACGATCGCGTTGCGGTCCATCTTGGGCCAGCGTTGCAGGTACGGCCGGACGACGTCCTCGGCCGCGTCGAGCAGCGCGGACACGTCCACCCCGGTGTCGACGCCGAGCCGGTCGAACACCGCGGCGAGCACCTCCGTCGGCGAGTTCCCGGACCCCGCGCCTAGCGCGCAGAGGGACCCGTCGATCGAGCGGACGCCCGATTCCCACGCGATCACGGAGTTCGCGACGCCCATGCTCATGTTCTGGTGGCCGTGGTACCCGACCCACGCCTCGTCGCCGACCTCGGCCACCAGCGCGTCGAACCGCGCCTTGGCCTCGTGCATCAGCAGCGCGCCCGCGGAGTCCGTGACGTACGGGCACTGGCACCCGGCCTCGACCATGATCCGCGCCTGCTTCGCCAGGTCCTCGGGCGACGTGCGGTGCGCCATCATCAGGAACCCGACGGTCTCCATGCCCAGCTCGCGGGCCGCGGCGAAGTGCTGCGGGGACACGTCGGCCTCGGTGCAGTGCGTCGCCACGCGCACCATCTCCGCACCCGCGTCGCGGGCACGCTTCAGGTCGTCGACGGTGCCGATGCCGGGCACCAGCAGCACTGCGATCCTGGCCGTGGTCACCTCGTCGCGGGCGGCGGCGATCAGCTGCATCTCGTCGGTGCCGGAGAAGCCGTAGTTGAACGACGAGCCGCCGATGCCGTCGCCGTGGGAGACCTCGATCCACTCGACCCCCGCCGCGTCGAGCGCCCGGACGGTGTCCCGGACCTGGGTCTCGGTGAAGCGGTGGGCCATCGCGTGCGACCCGTCACGGAGGGTCGTGTCGATCAGCCTGATGTCGTGCGCGAGCTCCGGGCGGGTCATGCGGGCACCTCCAGCTTGGCCTGCGCCATCAGCTCGCCCACCCGGGCGGCCGCGGCGGTCATGATGTCGAGGTTCCCGGCGTACGGCGGCAGGAAGTCGCCGTTGCCCTTGACCTCCAGGAACACCGCCACCCGCGCATGCCCGCCCCACTCGGGCGCGGGCTCGTCGAACTGCGGTTCCGCGCGGAGCGTGTAGCCGGGGACGTACTGCTGGACGTCGGCCACGACCTCGTGGATCGACGTCGTGATCGCCGCCCGGTCCGCCTCGGCGCCGATCATGCAGTACACGGTGTCGCGCATGATCATCGGCGGTTCGACGGGGTTGAGCACGATGATCGCCTTGCCGCGGTCCGCTCCCCCGACCTCCGCGACCGCCGCACCGGTGGTGTGGGTGAACTCGTCGATGTTCGCCCGGGTCCCCGCACCGGCGGAGCGCGACGCGATCGACGCGACGATCTCCGCGTACGGCACCGGGGTGATCCGCGAGACGGCGTGGACGATCGGGATCGTCGCCTGCCCGCCGCAGGTGATCATCGAGACGTTCGGGGCCTCGAGATACTCGGCGCCGTTGACGGCCGGCGACACCATCGGCCCGAGGTGTGCGGGGGTGAGGTCGACGGCCTGGATGCCGGCCTCCGCGTAGCGCGGCGCGTTCGCGGCGTGCGCCTTCGCCGACGTCGCCTCGAAGACGATCTCCGGCAGCGGGTCCTGGCGCAGCAGCCAGTCCACGCCCTCGGCGGACGCCTCCACGCCGAGCTCCCGCGCCCGCGCGAGCCCCTCGGACTCGACGACGCCGACCATGTAGCGGACCTCGATCACGCTGCTGCGCTGCAGCTTGGCAAGCAGATCGGTGCCGATGTTGCCCGGCCCCACGATCGCCGCCAGAACCCTGTCCCTCGCCATGGAATGGACTCTGGCAGCAGCACGGGCGCACGATGAAGCAGTGCGTTCCACTCAGCCGAACGATGCCGTCCCGAACTCCGTGCTGGGCCGGGCGCTCACGCTCCTCACCGCATTCCGCCCCGGCGAGGACGAGCTGACCCTTGCGGAGCTGCACCGGCGGACCGGGATCGCCAAGCCCACGGCCCACCGGCTGCTCGGCGAGCTCGTCGACTGGGACATCGTGGAGCGGACACGGACGGGCATCCGGCTCGGCATGCGGCTGTTCGAGCTCGGCCAGCTCGTGCCCCGCCAGCGGAGCCTGCGGGAGGCCGCGGCCCCGTTCCTCACCGACCTCTTCGAGGCGACCCACGAGACGGTGCACCTCGCCGTCCCGGACGGGATCGAGGTCGTCTACGTGCAGAAGCTCGACGGCCGCCGCGGGCCGGCCGTCGCGTCGCGGGTCGGCGGCCGGATGCCCGCGTACTGCACCGGCGTCGGCAAGGTGCTGCTCGCGTTCGCCCCGCCGGAGCGGTTCGCGGCGGTCGTCGCCGCCGGGCTGGAGCGCCGGACGCCCCGGACGGTCGTCGCCCCCGGGTTGCTGGCGTCGGAGCTGGCGGCCGTCCGGGAGCGCGGGGTCGCGCTGGAGCACGAGGAGTCTACGGTCGGGATCACCTGCGTCGCCGCCCCCGTGTTCGACGGCGAGGGCCCGGCCGTGGCGGCCATCTCGATCACCGGTTGGGTGAACCGCCTGGACCCGGACCGCTTCGCGCCCGCCGTCCGCACCGCCGCACTCGGGATCTCGCGCTCGCTGCGCGGCCGAGCGGGCTGACGGAACCGGCTTCCACGGACCCCTCCCGGCGGTAGCCTCGCCGCATGAGCGGGACGACGGCCGCCCGGCGCGAGGTCCCTGCGGAGCTGCTCGTCCACCTCCGCCGGGCCCGGGACCACATCGACCGCTGCCATGCCGCCCCGCTGGACCTCGACGAGCTCGCCCGCGTGGCGGGGATCTCCAAGTTCCACTTCGCCCGGTGCTTCGCCGCGACCTACGGCGAGACGCCGATCCGCTACCTCACCCGGCGGCGGATCGAGCGGGCGCAGGACCTGCTGCGCGGCGCCAACCTGACGGTCACCGAGGTCTGCATGCTCGTCGGGTTCGCCAGCCTCGGGTCGTTCTCGTCGCGGTTCACCGAGCTCGTGGGCGAGAGCCCCACCGCGTACCGCGACCGGTTCGCGTCCCGGGGTCTCCCGCACATCCCGGGCTGCTACCTCTTCATGCACGGCGTGCTCGCGTCCGTGGATCGCGCAAGCTCGGAGAAGCCCGGCCCGGGCAGGGCGCCGTAGCGTCCACCGCATGATCACGAATGTCTCGCTGACCACCGTCTACTGCCTGGACCAGGACGACGCCAAGCGCTTCTACGTCGACGTCCTGGGCTTCGAGCCCCGCACCGACACCCGGATGGGCGAGGACTTCCGCTGGGTCACGATCTCGCACCCGAGCCAGCCCGAGCTCGAGGTCACGCTGATGACCCCGGGCCCGCCGCTGAACGACGAGGCCGCCGCCTTCCTCCGCCGCCAGCTCGAGAAGGGCGAGTGGGGCGGCCTCGGCCTGCGCGTCGACGACTGCCGCAAGACCTACGAGGAGCTCAGCGCCAAGGGCGTGGCCTTCCTGCAGCCACCCTCGGACCGGCCCTACGGCATCGAGGCCGTCATGCGGGACAACTCGGGGAGCTGGCTGGTCCTGGTCGAGCCGAAGGCGTCCGCATCCGAGGACCTGCCGAACGCCTGACGATTTCTTGCTGTTCCGGCAAAACAGCTTGTCAGTCCCGCCGCAGCGAGCGCACCGTGGCGGCATGAACGAATTCGACGTGGTCGTGATCGGCGGCGGTGCCGCCGGGCTCAGCGGCGCGCTGACCCTGACCCGGGCCCGCCGCTCGGTCCTGGTCCTCGACGCCGGCGAGCCGCGCAACGCGCCCGCCACCGGTGTCCACGGCTTCCTGACCCGGGACGGGCTGCGGCCGAGCGAGCTCG
>NZ_JAODNI010000118.1 GCF_025465255.1 Pseudonocardia sp. | reverse complement strand
ACCGATTGACACGTAGCGCGCGCAATGGAGATCGAATGCTCGATAGAGACGAACGCGATCAGTTGGGAGAGATCGAGCGGCAGATCAATGCCGCAGATCCTGAGCTTGCCGCCTATTTGCGGGACGGGCAGCGCCGCCGCCCGCGGGCAAGTACCCGAATCCGCCCGCTGCGAGTGATGAACGCGCTGCTGGTGCTGTTCACGGCCGTATTGCAGGTGCTCGGGTTGCCGACCGGTGGCCTGGCCGTGGCCGCGGTCGCTGCGGGTCTGTGGTGGCTGCGGAGACGCTGCGAGCCCCGGCCGGGGGCCTGATGCTGTAGATGTCCCACTCAGGCCGGTCGGAGGAGGTCGGCGAGCCGGGCGGCCCTGGCGGGTTGCGATTATCGGCATGCCGGCGTTACCGCCCGGAACCGTGACCGGACAGGCGACACAGCGGGAGATGGCCCACCTTCCGTTGCTCACCCCCGGGGCAAGCCTCTCCAACACGGTCATCCGACCAGGGACGGGCGCTCGTCAGAGTCAGACGGCGAAGGGGTCTGCGGTGAGCGTCGGGGCGGCGAGGAGCCGCCGAGGACCTGCTCGAGGTGGGTGAGGGCGAGCTGCAGGTACGCCCTGCTTCGCAGGGCCGTCTCTGGCTGCGTGTCCAGGCGTGGGCGCTCGTGGCCGCATCGTGGTCTCGGGACGGTGCCGGACCGACCCGTGAGGCCGTGGCGGTGGGCGTAGACGGCAGCGTGGACCCCGTTGGTGATTTCTGTCCCTTCTCACCTATTCGGCACCGTCAGGACGACCCGCCGGAAATCGGACGAGGCGTGGCGCGGATCGGTAAAGATTCGGCAAAGGAAATGCATTGGAACCCTCGCAGTGAGTTTTCGATCTATCCTTGCGCTAACGGGACGAATAGTGCGCACCTGTCACGGCACAGTCGCCCACGTCACACGGAGAATCGCTGAGAACGGGCTCAGTTTCCTGGCGATCAAGAAACGTCGGGGGTACGTTAATTCGTGGGACACCGAATGGTGCCCGACACCATTCAAAGGAGGAGTAATGGGCAACAACAAATGGGGCTGGACGCCGGCGAAGAATGACTGGCGTCGCAACGACTACGACCACCGCGACCACCGGGACTACAACCGCAAGTGAGGTCGGTGGGATCTGAGAGGAACTGAGTAGATCCTCGGGACGGCTCCGCCCAACGCTAGGCGGGGCCGTTCCCCGGGTCATGACAGGGGAGTGCGCCGGCGATGACTGAGCCGACTGCCGGTTCGGCTGTGGAGGCCGCCTCGCGGCCGCTTCCCCCGGGGGTGCCGCGGCTGTCGGTGACCGGCCTGCTGGTGTCGAGCAACCTGCTCGCAGACACCCCTGCGGTGGGGCTGTGGACGGTCTTCCGGCGGTTCTGGCCAGAGACCCGGCCGTTCCGCGGGCGGGTGTGGGCCAGCCTGCTGCTCGTTGCGGCCGGCCCGTTGCTGAGCGCGGCGACGATCTGGTTGTTCAAGATCCTCGTCGACGACGTTCTGACCCCGCACAGCTTCCGCTACTTCCCGGCGTTGGCCGCCGCCTACATCGGGATCTCGGTTCTCGAGGGTGTCGTGTCGTTCGCCGACCGGTACCTGTCCACCTGGGCGGGCGAGCGGTTCGTGCTCAACCTGCGCAGCAAGTTGTTCACCCACCTGCACCGGCAGTCGTCGCAGTTCTTCGAACGCCACCAACTCGGCGACATCCTCTCCCGGCTCACCGGGGACATCAGCGCGATCGAGCAGCTCGTGCTCTCCGGCCTCGCGCAGGGCTTGACCTACGCCTTCCAACTCGTCTTCTTCACCGCCGCGCTGTTCTACCTCAGCTGGCAGATGGCGCTAGCCTCGCTGATCGCCGCCCCCGGGTTCCTGCTGATCGCGCGGTCCTTCTCCCGCCGGATCAAGGACGCCTCCCGGGAGACACGGCGCCGGGCGAGTTCCATCACCACCGTCGCCGAGGAGAGCTTCAGCAACGCAGCCCTGGTCCGCGCCTACCACCGGCAGGCCTCGGAGTCGGCCCGGTTCGACCAGGAGAACCTGGGCAGCTTCGTCGCGCAGATGAGGGCGACCCGGTTGCAGGCCCTCTTCGGCCCGCTCACCGAGCTGCTCGAGGTCGTGGGTGTGCTGCTGGTCATGGGCTTGGCGGTGTGGGAACTCACCGCCAACAACATCACTCTGGGCGGCCTACTGGTGTTCGTGGCCTACCTGACGCAGCTCTACGGCCCGCTCCAAGGCCTGGGGCAGCTCACCAACTCGTTGTACGCGGCCAGCACCAGCGCGGAAAGGGTGATGGAGCTGCTCGACCTCGCCCCCACCATCACCGAACCGACCCACCCCGTGCCCCTGCCCCGCGCCCGCGGATACCTCCGCGTGCGCGAGGTGGGCTTCGGCTACCCCGACACCGACCGCCCCGCGCTCGCGGGCATCGACCTCGAGGTGCGCCCCGGGCAACGCGTCGCGATCGTGGGGGCCAGCGGAGCCGGTAAATCGACGCTGGCCAAGCTGCTGCTGCGCTTCTACGACCCGAACCAGGGGAGTATCTCGCTCGACGGCACCGACCTGCGCGACCTGTCGGAGGCCGACCTGCGCCGCAACATCGCCACCGTGCTGCAGGAGACCCTCGTCTTCGACGGCACCGTCCGCGAGAACATCGCCTGGGGCCGGCCCGACGCCACCGACGCCGACATCGTCGCCGCGGCGACCGCGGCCGATGCACACGAGTTGATCTCCGCGCTGCCCGACGGGTATGACTCGCGGATCGGGCAACGCGGCCGGCTGTTGTCCGGGGGGCAGCGCCAACGCCTGGCCATCGCCCGGGCGATGATCCGCGACGCGCCCGTGCTGCTGCTCGATGAACCGACCACCGGGCTGGACGCCGAATCCACGCGCCGCGTCCTGCAGCCGCTGCGCCGGCTGATGGCCGGCCGCACCACGATCATCATCAGCCACAACCTGCTCACGGTCACCGACGCCGACCTCATCGTGGTGCTCGACCAGGGCCGCATCAGCGCCGCCGGCACCCACAGTCAACTTCTCACCAGCAGCCCCGGCTACGCCCGGCTCTACCGCCTCCACCAGGCACCACCAGCGCTGCACCCGCCTGAGCGACCCGCGGAGATCTGCCCCGGCCCCCCTCTTCACCCCAGCCCCAGCCCTAGCCCACGGCCGACGCCGCATCCTCGCCCGCTGATCCGGCCTCGTGACGGGGACCGTCACTAGCTCCTCTGTCAAGCGGCGAGGTGCACGGTGGTGATCCGCGCGTCGGCTTGTCAGCGCTCGGTAGACGACGTCGGAGAGTCGGCGCTTGAGGATTCGGAGGGCTTCTCGCCGGCGGCGTTTCGTCGGGCGAGCACGGCCCTGGCGTCGGGGTGGCAGCGGGCCTGGGTCAGGTTCGGTTCGCGCAGCACAGCCCGGGCGACGGCGAGTGCGTCGATCGGGTCGGACTTGCCGTAGGTGCGAGCGGAGCCGCGGACGTGGGCCATCAGTTTCGCCGGCACCCTTGTGACCTGCTCACCGGCCGCGAGCAGATCCCGCTCCAGGCGCCGGGACAGGTGCCGGCAGTCCTCCGCTGCCCACCGCCGGTCGGCACCGAACTGGTCGGCCCAGCGCCGCCGCTACCCGGGACGTGAACCGGTCAGCGACCGTGTCGCGCTGCATCGTGTTCGTGCTCAATACCGGCATCACCTGGAACCAACTGCCCGGCGATCTGCTGGGCTGCTCCGGGGTGACCTGCTGGCGGCGGGTACGGGACTGGACCGACGCCGGGGTCTGGCCCGCCCTGCACGAGGTGTTGCTCGCCGAGCTCCGGGCCGTCGGCCGGCTCGACCTGGACCGCTGCGCCGTCGACGCCTCCCACGTGCACGCGCTCAAGGGGGCTCCATGTCGGACCGTCCCCGGTCAACCGCGGTCATCCCGGCTCCAGGCGCCACCTGATCGTCGACTCCCACGGCATCCCGCTCGCGGTCACGCTGACCGGCGGGAACCGCCACGACGTCACCCAACTGCTCCCGCTGCTCGACGCGATCCCCCGATCCGCGGCCGGCGCGGGCGGCCTCGGCGCAAGCCCCACGAGCTGTTCGCCGCCCGCGGCTATGACCTCGACAAGTACCGCCGGCTCCTGCGCGAGCGCGGCATCACCCCGCGCATCGCCCGCCGCGGCGTCGCGGACGCCTCCGGGCTGGGCAAGGTCCGCTGGGTCGTCGAACGAGCCTTCG
>NZ_JAODNI010000085.1 GCF_025465255.1 Pseudonocardia sp. | reverse complement strand
TCGATCTTCCAGCCGAGGCCGCTCTGGGTGTTGCGCAGCTCGAGACCCTCGGGCATCAGGAAGTAGCGGTGCTCCCCACCGGACGGCGTGGTCACCGAGTAGGTGTCCACCGGGGCCGGCTGCCCGGCCCGCTCGGCCAGCCGGGCCAGCACCTCGGCTCCGCCGCTCGCGCCGGCGAACTCCTCCGGCGGAGAGTCCTCACGCGCCTGGTCGAGATCGACGACCACGACCCGGCTGCGGCCCACCGCGATCCCCACGTTCCACGGTCGCGCGGTCCACCAGTCGGTGATCGTGTCCGGGTCGCGGGTGGCGGCGTTCTCCCAGTCCTTGACCGCGGGCAGCTTGCCCTTCGGCCACACCGGGAACACGTACAGACCGGCCGCGGCGGCGTCGAGGGCGGCCTGCATCAGCCGGGTCGGGCGCGGGTTCGGGCTGGCCTGGCTGCTCATGGGCGACGCTCCCCGTCGGTGATCGTCACCAGGGTGCCACCCGCCACCGACAGAACGGGCCACATCGGACCCGACACCACCGGACCCGGTGACCGGGCCCCGGGTCGCCGGCGTCGTGTTGGTCGCGGTGGTCATGTCGTTTCCTCCTGCTGGTCAGACCGGGCCGGCGTGGTCCCGGCTCCGGTGGTGCTGCTCCGGTGGTGTTGCTCGGGTGGGTGTTCGGGGCGGCGGTCGGTGCGGTGCGTGTGGGGTGCGCGGTACCGTCCGGCCGGACCGGGCCAGATTCCGGCTGGCCCGGCCCACCCCGTCGGTGCCGGTGGGTCACGCCGCCGGATGGGCGGCGGTGCGCCGGCCGGAACGGCCCCGGCGGTCGATCCCGCGGCGCTCGCGGCGCTCGAACTCGTCCAGGCCGCCCCACACGCCGTGGTCCTCATGCGCCATCGCCCACGCCAGGCACCGGTCGGTCACCGGACAGCGCCCGCAGACGGCCTTCGCCTCAGCGATCTGAGTGGCGGCCGGCCCGGCGTTGCCGAGCGGGAAGAACAACTCCGGCGGCTCGTCGGTGCAGGCGCCCTTGTTTCGCCAGTCCATGACGGTGCTCCTTCTGTTGGTGGTGACGGGGTGGTCAGCGGGCCGCGGACTGTTCGCTGCGGGCCACGAGGATTCGGTGGCACTCGGGGTTCGAGCAGCAGTCCTGCAGCCCGAACTTCGCGCCTCGGACCCTGCTGGCGCAGGCGCGGCACCAGCGCTCTGCGCCGCCCCCGCCGGTCTCGCGGTTCTTCCGGTTCAAAAACCTGATCGCCATCGCTTCTCTCCTCCTGGGAATCTGCGCACGCCCCGGTGCGGGGTGCGGATCTCTTTGCCCCTTCTCCGAGCGAGGCCGGGTCCGGGCAGCGCCCGGCCCCCGGAGGGGCTCGCCCGCGACCGGGCCCGTCAGGGCCGGTGCGGGCGGTATCGAGTTGTGCGTGCCGCACCCGGACCACCGGCGGTGCTCCGGGTGTCCCGCCCAGACGGCGGGACGGGGTTTGTTCTCCTCGTTTCGGCGCGACCGGGAACGCCCGGGGTTCCGCCTGCCGGTCCGGGCTCGCCGCAGGCGACCGCGCCCGGCCGAAGCGCAGCGCAGGGCCTGGACCGGCAAGGGCGGGTCCTCGGGCACCGTCGCGGCGACGAAAAGCGAGGAGACCCGGCCATCCCGCCGCTGCGGAGGCTCGCCGGCAATCCGGTGGCCCACGCCCACCCAGGACGCTGATCATGGGTGCTATGGGAAGACCGGACTGGTGTCCGACGTGAGCGTCGGGGACTGGATCGCCGATCGTCTGCGGGTCCTGGACGGCAGGGTCGGTTCGACCGTGCCGGCGGTGTTCGACGCCTACGCCCGCGTCCTGCACCCTCCGCACACCATGACGGGCGAGCCCGAATCCTGGGTGCAGGTGTGTGCCCGCACGGGGGCCACGGCGCACCCGCTGATGCAATGGCGGGCGATTTCGCGCGCCGAGATCGTCCCGATGGCCGACGGCTCGGTCACCGAGCGTTCGGCGTGGGCGGGGAGCCCACCGGACCTGGGGAACCTCCCTGCCGACGCCCTGGCCGCGCTGCTTGACGTGCTGACCGGCCACACCGCCGGGCAGCGGTGTGTGTTCGCGCTGTGGGAGGGCTTGGGCTGGGTCGACACCCGCGGTGCCTCGGTGACCCGGACCTTGCCCGATGGTCGGTGGGTGACCGAGGAGCCACCGTCGGCGTTCCCCCTCGAGATCCTCGAGGGCCCGCGCCTTAAGCTGCCGGGGCGGAGCTACCTGCTGTTCACCGGCCCGCTCGACGACGCCGGCGGGCTCGGGGACCCGCGTGGGATCTGGCCGCAGTCACCGAACCTGTTCTGGCCTGCCGACCGCTCTTGGTGCGTCGCGACGGAGATCGACTTCGACTCCACACTCGTCGGCGGCCGCCGCGGCCTCGTCGCCGCCGTCCTGGCCCACCCACGGTTGGAGGCGTGGCCGGTCACCGCAGGCGACTCGCTGGCCTGGCACGCCGACACGATCAACTCCGGGCAGCGGCGCCCCTGATCACGGGGCTGCGGCAGGTCTTCCGCCGGCTCCGGCCTACCGGCGTCCCGCGCCGTGGGGACGCCGGTACGGGGCACGACGGCGGACTTCAGCCGGCCCCGGCCGCGGCGACGAACCTGCATGGCGATCCAGGCGACGATCGCGAGGCTCCTTCGAGCAAGACGGGCGGGGGAGACGGGCGGGTGGCCCGGCCCCGACGGGCGGGCCCGCGCCCGGGGGGTCAGCCGACCTGCTGCGGGGCGGTGCTGCGCTGGGCCTGGTCGGAGGGCTGCTCGCCGCGGTTGCGCTCGACCTTGGTGACCTTCGCGCGCTGGGCGCGGAGGCTGACCGCGATGTCGCGGGCCTCGATCTTGTGGCGGCGGATGACGATGTCCTCGCCGCCGGGCTCGTAGGACTCCTTGGTGTAGGAGTCGTCGACCTCCTCGCCGGTGACCGTGACGGCCATGCCCTTGGCGATGCTGTCGTAGACGTTCTCGGCGAACTCGCCGAAGCAGACCACGTCCTTCCAGACCGTGGGGCGGGTGACCCACTGGCCCTTGGCCCGGTCGAACCGGCGGGAGTTGATCGCGATCGAGAAGTTGACCACCGCGATGCCGTTGTTCTTGCCGTAGTTGATCTCGGGGTTCGTGCCGACGTTGCCGTGGAAGGTGTTCTCGTTCATGGCGGGGCTCCTGTCTGGAGGTCGGTGCGTTGGGGTGACGCGGCTCCGCCTCAGCGCGCGGTTCGGGTCTGGGCGGGGGTTCCGGCTCGTCCA
>NZ_JAODNI010000047.1 GCF_025465255.1 Pseudonocardia sp. | reverse complement strand
TGTCGGTGGTTTTGGCGGAGCGGGGAACGCCCGGTCCCATCCCGAACCCGGAAGCTAAGCCCTCCAGCGCCGATGGTACTGCACTCGTCAGGGTGTGGGAGAGTAGGTCGCCGCCGACATCCAACATCAAGTAGGCCCCCGCCGTCAGGTGGGGGCCTGCTTTTTTGTATTCTGGTGGGCGTGAGTATCGCGGATGGTTCCGGCGATAATCCGCGACGTAACGAGCGCGAACCCCGGGACCGAAAAGAAGGATCATCCCGAAGTGGTTCCGGTGACCGGGACGCCCGGGCCGGCAGCGGCGGGCGAGAGCAGGGCCGTGACCGCTCGACCACGGGCCGGGTCGGCAGCGGCTGGAACAGCCGCGGCGACGAGCGGGGCCGTGAGAATCGGCGCGGCGGTGATGAGCGGCGCGGAGGTGCCCCTCGCGCAGCCGACCGCCGTGGCGAGAGCCGCGGCGGCGACGACCGCCGTGGCCGTCCCGAGCGCGGGCGCGGCGAGGGCGGTGGCCGCCCGGAACGTTCCGGCGGCTACGACCGCCGCGACCGCCCGAGCGGTACGGGCGGCAGCGACAAGAAGCCCTTCGTCGACAGCTGGGGCGACGACCGACGTCCCGCCACCGGTGACCGGCGCGGGGGCTACCGCGGGGACGACCGCAAGACCTCGGGCGGGCGCACCGGAGGCGCCCCCCGCCGCGACGACCGTGGCGGCGCGGGTCGCCCCTCGTTCCGCCGCGACGACGACCGCCGTGGCGGTTCGGACCGGCCCGGCCAGGAGCGAAGCGGCCGCGGAGGAGCGGAGCGCGGCAGCGGTCCGCGGGACGGCGGACGCGGCTACGAGGGCAAGAACTTCCGCGACCGTGACTCCCGCGACCGTGACGCCCGAGGCGGGGACGCCCGAGGCGGGGACGCCCGGGGTTCGGGGCAGGGGGAACGCCGCGGCTACCGCGGGGACGACGACCGCAGGTCCGCCCCTCGTGAAGACCGCGGCGGACGCACCTACAGCGACCGCGGCTCCGATCGCGGTGGCGATCGTCCGCGCACCTCGTGGCAGGACCGCGACCGGGAGGGGCGCGGCGCCTACTCGCGGGACGACCGGTCCGGGGGTTCCAAGGGCGGCTACCAGCGCCCGGACGACCGGCGCGGTGACTCCCGGCGGGACGAGGGCCAGGGCGGCGAGCGGCCCTCCGGGAGCCGGACTTCGGACCGTTCCCAGGGCGACAGCCCTCGCTACGGGCGTTCCCGCGACGACGCGCCGCGGTACGAGCGCCCCCGCGACGACCGGCCGCGTGAGGACAAGCCGCGGTACGAGCGCCCCCGCGACGACCGGCCGCGCGAGGACAAGCCGCGGTACGACCGGTCCCGTGGCGACAGGCCCGGCAGCGACAGGCCCGGCAGCGACCGGCCTCGGGGCGACGGGCCCGGAAGCGACCGTCCCCGCTACGACAAGCCCCGCTACGACAAGCCGCGGGAGGACCGCTCCTCCGGCTACCGCGGGGACGACCGCCCCCGCCACCAGGACCGTGAGGATCGGCGCTCGGACGACCAGGGCGCGCAGGAGCGTCGCGGTCCGGCGGACCGTGGCGAACGCCGCGACAGCGCGCCCCGCCGCGACAGCGCGCCCCGCGGCGACCGTCCGCAGCGCGCCGGCGACCGTGGTGGTTCCGGTGGCTTCTCCCGGCCCGGCGAGCGGCGCGGCGGTGTCGCCGGTGGCCGGGATCGTGGGGACCGCCCCGGGGGAGACCGCCGGAGCGAACGGCCCGGTGGCGACCGGCGCAGGGACGACCGCGGCAGGGACGACCGCGGCGGGTTCCGCCGCGACGAGCCCTCGCGCCTCGCGCAGGCGTCCGCCGAGCCCGGGTTCGTGGCCGAGCCACGCCTACCGGACGAGATCAAGGCGGGCGAACTGGACACCGAGGTGCGCCGTGACCTCCGCGGCCTCCAGAAGGAGACCGCGGAGAAGGTCGCGCGGCACCTCGTCGCAGCCGGGATGCTCGTCGACGAGGAGCCGGAGCGCGCCCTCGAGCACGCCCGGTACGCACGTCGCCGCGCGTCGCGGATCGCCGTCGTGCGGGAGGCCGCGGGCATCGTGGCCTACCACGCGGGTGAGTGGAACGAGGCCCTCGGCGAGCTGCGTGCGGCCCGCCGGATGGGCGGCGGTCCGGGGCACATCGCCGTCATGGCGGACATCGAGCGGGCCCTCGGCCGCCCGGAGCGGGCGCTCGAACTGGCCCGCGGCCCCGAGGTGAAGGAGCTGGACCGGGCGGACCGGATCGAGCTCGCGATCGTCGCGGCCGGTGCGCGGCGGGACCTCGGCGAGATCGAGGCCGCCGTCGTCGGGCTGCAGGGCGAGGACCTGGACCCGAAGCGGCGGGAGCCCTGGAGCTCGCGGCTCTTCTACGCCTACGCGGACAACCTGCTCGCCGCCGGCCGCGAGGCGGACGCGGTGCAGTGGTTCGTCCACGCGGCGGATGCGGACACGGACGGCGAGACGGACGCGCTCAGCCGCATCGCCGAGCTGACCGGTGAGGACCTCCCGGAGGACGACGAGGACGACATCGTCTTCGGCGTCGAGGAGAACGCTCCGGAGCAGCGGGTCTCGGCCGCGCCGGCCGCCGTGGCCGGGGAGGCGACGGACGCCGAGGTCGCCGGCGAGACGGACGAGGACGAGACGGACGACACCGCCCCGCTCGGGGATGCCGATCTCGACGACGATGCTGATCTCGACGACGACACCGAGCCGGACGACGCGGACGAATCGGGGCTCGCCGACTCGCCGGGCGACGAGGACGCCGACGACGTCCTCGGCACCGAGGCGGCGGTCGGCGAGGACACCGCCACGGACACGGACGAGGCGGAGCCGGTCGAGCCGGGGACGACCACGGACGCGGCAGCCGTCGACGAGGAGGGCACGGACGAGACGTCCGAGGACCCGGCAGGCCCCTCCGCGGACACCCCCGACGGCGGCCCCACCCTGTGACCGACGACCTCCTCGCCCGGCACGACGTCCTTCTGGCCGATCTCGACGGCACCCTCTACGCGGGCAAGGACGCCGTGCCGGGCGCCGTCGAGGCGGTCGTGAACGCGGCCGCCCGCGGCGTCCGCACCGCCTACGTCACGAACAACGCGTCGCGGCGGCCGTCGGAGGTCGCGGCGCACCTGGCCGAGCTCGGCTTCCCGGCGGCCACCGACGACGTCCGCACCAGCTCCCAGGCCGGTGCGGCGATGCTCGCCGAACAGCTGCCGGCCGGGGCGTCGGTGCTGGTGGTGGGCACGGTGGCGTTGGTCGAGGAGGTCACGGGTCGCGGGCTGACCGTCACGGACACCGCCGAGGGGGCGGACGCCGTCGTCCAGGGGCACTCCCCGGACACGGGCTGGCGCCACCTCGCCGAGGCCACCGCCGCCGTGCGAGGCGGTGCCCTCTGGGTCGCCACGAACGTCGATCCGACGTTGCCCACGGAGCGCGGCCCGATGCCCGGCAACGGGTCGATGGTCGGGGTGGTGCGGATCGCGAGCGGTAAGGAGCCGCAGGTGGCGGGCAAGCCCGCGCCGCGGCTGATCAAGGAGGCGGCGGACGCGACGGGGGCCGAGCGGGGCCTCGTCGTGGGGGACCGGCTGGACACGGACGTCGCAGGCGGCACCGCCGTCGGGCTGCCCACCCTGCTCGTCCTCACCGGGGTGTCCACGCCGGCGGACGTGCTGACGGCGCCGGAGAACCAGCGGCCCACGTACATCGCCGCGGACCTGTCCTCGCTCACCCGCGAAGCGGACGAGCTGGCTCCCGGCCCGCGGCCGGGCTGGCAGGTGACGGACGACCTCGTCCTGACCGGCGACGGCGACGGCTCGCCGGAGCCCGAGCTGGACGCGCTCCGGGCCCTCTGCGGCGCGCACTGGGCGTCCGGCGGAGGCCCCGCCGTCGTCCGCGGCGAGGGGGATGCGGCGACGAAGGTCCTCGCGGCCCTGAAGCTCGCCTCGGGATGACCGGCCGTCCGTCGGGCCGCTCGACTACCGTGGCGGCCGACGCCCGATCCCGCACGTCCCGATCACGGAGCCGCCGACCATGACGTACCCGAGCTCGTCCCCGCGCCCGGGCGACCCCCGCCCGGTCGCCGCCCGGCCGATCGAGGCCGTCCGCGGCGAGGTCGACGCGGCCATGGCGGCGCTGGACGGGCTGGCCGGCACCCCGGCGTCGGAGCACGTCGCGGCGTTCGAGCGGGTGCACGCCGCACTGGGCGCGGCTCTCGCGGCCGGCCGGCCCCAGGCCTGACCGGATCACCGCAATGCCGACCCGTGCCCGGCTGGACGCCGAACTCGTCCGTCGCAAACTCGCCCGCTCCCGGCAGCAGGCCGCCGAACTGATCGCGGCCGGCCGGGTCACCGTGAACGGCATGCCCGCCGCGAAGCCCGCGACGTTCGTGGACCGCGCGACACCCGTCGAGGTCGAGAAGGCGTCGGACGAGCCGGACTGGGCGTCGCGTGGCGCGAAGAAGCTGCTCGGGGCCCTGGACGCGTTCCCGGACGTCGTCGTCGAGGGCAGACGCTGTCTCGACGCCGGGGCCTCCACCGGAGGCTTCACCGACGTGCTGCTCACCCGCGGGGCGCGCGAGGTCGTCGCCGTCGACGTCGGGTACGGGCAGCTCGTGTGGCGCCTGCAGTCCGACGAGCGGGTGCATGTCCACGACCGCACCAACGTCCGCGCGCTCACCCCGGAGGCCATCGGCGGTGCGGCGGACCTGACCGTCACCGACCTGTCGTTCATCTCGCTGCGTACGGTGCTACCGGCGCTCGTCGCGTGCACGTCGGACACGGGCACCCTGCTGCCGATGGTGAAACCGCAGTTCGAGGTGGGCAGGGAACGGCTCGGCGCGGGCGGGGTGGTGCGGGACCCGCAGCTCCGGCTGGCCGCGCTCACCGAGGTCGCGGCCGCGGCGCGCGGCCACGGGCTCGTCCTGCGGGGCGCCGTGGCGAGCCCGCTGCCCGGACCGTCGGGCAATGTGGAGTTCTTCCTGCGGCTGTCCCGGACCGGGGACGACGCGGGCGACCGGGCCCTGGCGAGGGCCGTGGCGGAGGGACCCGCGTGAGGGAGCTGCTGGTGGTGCTGCACGCCGGCCGGGAGACCAACCGCCGGGTGGCGGCCGCGGTCGCGAAACGGCTGGCCGACGACGGCATCCGGCTCCGCGTCCTCGCCGACGAGTGGGCCGAGGTGGACAACGGCTCGTCGCTGCCCCCGGGCATGGAACCCAAGGTCGTCGACGGCACCCCCGCGTGCGCGGCGGAGACCGAGGCGGTGCTCGTCCTCGGCGGGGACGGCACGCTGCTGCGCGCCGCGGACCTGGCGCGGGCGGCGCAGGTTCCGCTGCTGGGGGTGAACCTCGGGCACGTCGGGTTCCTCGCGGAGGCCGAGCAGGAGTCCCTGGACGAGGCGCTTGCGGCGCTCGTCGACAAGAACTACCAGGTCGAGGAGCGGATGACGGTCGATGCCGCGGTCCGGGTCGACGGGGAGATCGTCGCGCGGACGTGGGCGCTGAACGAGGCGGTCGTCGAGAAGGGCTCGCGCGAGCGGATCCTGGAGGTCGTGCTCGAGGTCGACGGGCGGCCGGTCTCGGCGTTCGGCTGCGACGGCGTCATCTGCGCCACGCCGACCGGGTCGACGGCCTACGCGTTCTCCGCGGGCGGCCCGCTGATCTGGCCGCAGGTCGAGGCGCTGCTGCTGGCGCCGAGCAACGCGCACGCCCTGTTCGCGCGGCCGATGGTGATCTCCCCGGACAGCGAGGTGGCCATCGAGATCGCCGCCTCGGGCCCACCCGCCGTGCTGGACTGCGACGGCCGCCGGACCTTCGTGCTGCCGCCCGGCGCGCGCGTCGAGCTGACCCGCGGGAAGGACCCGGTCCGGATGGTGCGCCTGGTGGCGCAGCCGTTCGCCGACCGGCTGGTCCGCAAGTTCGACCTGCCGGTCCGTGGGTGGCGTGGCGCCCCGGACGGGGATCACTGAGGAGGACTTCGGGGTGTTCCGCCCCGGGCTGTCGGACCCGCGCCGTATCGTGCGCCCCATGCTGGCCGAGATGCGCATCCAGGGCCTCGGCGTGATCGACGACGCCACGCTGGAACTGGACCCCGGCCTCACCGTGCTGACCGGTGAGACGGGCGCGGGCAAGACGATGGTGGTGACCGGGCTGTCCCTGCTCGGCGGGGGCCGCGCCGAGGCGTCCCGGGTGTCCGAGGGCAAGCCGCGCGCGGTCGTCGAGGGACGGTTCGAGAACGCGGGGACGTCGGCGCTGGCGCTGGCCGAGGAGGTCGCGGCGGACGTCGACGAGGACGGCACGCTGATCGCCGTCCGTACGGTGTCGGCGGACGGGCGGTCCCGCGCGCACCTCGGGGGCCGTTCGGTGCCCGTCGGGGTGCTGGGCCGGCTGGCGGAGGCGACGCTCGCCGTCCATGGCCAGAACGACCAGCTCCGGCTGCTCCGGACGGCGGACCAGCGTGCCCTGCTGGACCGCTACGCAGGGGACGCCGTCGCCAAGCCGCTGGCCGCCTACCGGGAGACCCGCGGGGAGTGGCTGAAGGTCGGCGCCGAGCTCGTCGAGCGGCGGGACGGGGCGCGGCGGCTGGCCCAGGAGGCGGACATGCTCCGGCTCGGGCTCACCGAGATCGAGTCCGTGGACCCGCAGCCGGGGGAGGACCGGGAGCTCGTCGAGCAGGGCAAGCGGCTCGCCGAGGCGGACGACCTGCGCGAGGCCGCCGGGCTGGCGCGCGCGGTGCTCGCAGGCTCGGACGACGGGGAGAGCCCCGGGGCGGTCGGGCTCGTCGGCGAGGCGCGGAACCGGCTGCAGGCCTCCGGGGACCCGGAGCTCGCGGTGCTGGACCCGCGGCTCGGCGAGGCGCTCGCGGTGCTGACGGACGTGGCGGGGGAGCTGGGCGGCTACCTGGACCGGCTGGACTCGGACCCGGAGCGGCTCGCCGTCGTCCTGTCGAGGCAGGCCGAGCTCAAGGCCCTGACCCGCAAGTACGCGGCGGACACGGACGGGGTGCTCGAGTGGGCGGCGAACGCCCGGGAGCGGCTGGCGGGGCTGGACACGTCCGACGAGGCGCTCGCGGCGCTGGCCGCGCGGCGGGACGCGCTGGCCACGGACCTGGCCGGGCACGCGGTCGCGCTCTCCGCGGCCCGCGCCGAGGCCGCCGGGCGGCTCGCCACGGACACCACCGCGGAGCTGTCCGGGCTCGCGATGAAGGACGCCGAGCTGCACGTGTCGGTCGCGCCCCGCGCGGCCTCGGGCCCGGACGCGAACGATGCCCTGCCCGTCGACGGCGAGTACGTGGTGGCCGGGACCGAGGGGGTCGACGAGGTGGAGCTCCGGCTCGTCCCGCATCCCGGTTCGCAGCCGCAGCCGCTGCACAAGGGCGCGTCCGGCGGCGAGCTGTCCCGGGTGATGCTGGCCCTGGAGGTCGCCCTCGCGGGGGCGGACCCGGTGCCGACGATGGTGTTCGACGAGGTCGACGCCGGGGTGGGCGGCCGCGCGGCGGTCGAGATCGGCCGGCGCCTGGCCCGGCTCGCGGCCCGCCATCAGGTGATCGTCGTGACGCACCTGCCGCAGGTCGCGGCCTACGCGGACCGGCACCTCGTCGTGCAGAAGAAGCGGGGCGAAGGGGTGACCCGAAGCAGCGTTCGGACGCTGGCGGACGCGGACCGGATCGTGGAGCTGGCCCGGATGCTCGCCGGCCTGGACGACACGGACACCGGCCGGGCGCACGCCGAGGAGCTGCTCGCCGCCGCCCGGGCCCACCGGGAGTCGGACCGCAGACCCACACGCAGACGGCGCCGCTGACAGTCGCGTCATGGAGCCACAACGCGCTCTTCCGGGCCCGGAAAGCGTGTTGTGGCTCCATGACGCGATTAGGGGGCGGCCCGGCGTGCCTTCGCCGCACCACGCGTCCCGAATGTCACAGTGCCCTCATGAAGCTCTCCGGGCTGCTGCACCGCTCGCGCCCCGAGCTGCCCGGCCTTGCCGGCGTGGCCCGGGTCGACCGTCGCACCGACTCGTTGCTGCGCAGGCTGCGCCCCGGCGAGATCGCCGTGCTGGACCAGATCGACATGGACCGCGCGACCGCCGACGCCCTCGTCGCGGCCGAGGTCGCCGCCGTCGTCAACGCGTCGCCGTCGATCTCGGGGCGGTTCCCCAACCTCGGCCCCGAGGTCCTGATGGACGCCGGCATCCCGCTGCTCGACGGCGTGGGCGCCGAGGCGATGCACGCGATCAAGGACGGGGTGCGGATCAGGCTGCACGACGGCGTCGTCTACGCCGGGGAGGTGGAGCTGGCCCGGGGCTCGGTGCAGACCACGGACTCCGTCGCGGACGCGCTGGTCGAGGCCAAGTCCGGGCTCACCCACCAGCTCGAGGCGTTCGCCGCCAACACCATCGAGTTCATGCGCCAGGAGCGTGCGCTGCTGCTCGACGGGCACGGCGTCCCGCAGGTCGACGTGTCCCTGGCCGGCAAGCAGGTCCTGGTCGTCGCGGCCGGGTTCGACCACGTGCCCGAGCTGGTGAAGCTGAAGAACTACATCAAGGAGTACCAGCCGGTCCTCGTCGGGGTCGGCGCCGGCGCGGACGCGCTGATGTCCGCCGGGCACAAGCCGCACCTGATCGTGGGGGATCCGGCGGACGTCTCCACCGAAGCCCTGACCAGCGGCGCGGACGTCGTCGTCCCGGCGTTCGCGGACGGGCACGCGCCCGGTCTGCACCGGGTGCAGGACCTCGGCGCGAGCGCGGTGACGTTCCCGAGCTCGGCCAACGCCGAGGACCTCGCGCTGCTGCTGGCCCACCACCACGGCGCGTCGATGATCGTGACGGTCGGGCTGTCCGCGACCATGGCCGAGTTCCTGGACCGCGGCCGGTCGGGCTCCAACGCCTCCACGTTCCTGACCCGCCTGCAGGCCGGCGGCACGCTCGTCGACGGGCAGCTCATCGCCCAGCTCTACCGCAGCCGTATCTCCACCGGCGCGCTCCTCCTGCTGCTCGGCGCGGCGATCGTCGCGGTGATCGCGGCGCTCCTGGTGTCCGACGCCGGCGACGCGGTCGTCGCGTGGATCACGAACTTCGGGCTGGGCCTCTTCGAGACGATCAAGGGTTGGTTCGTACGGTGATCTCGATGCGCTACCACGCGATCTCCATCGCGGCGGTGTTCCTCGCGCTCGCGGTCGGTGTCGTCCTGGGGGCGAGCGGCCTGTCGGACCGGCTGCTCTCGGCCGTCTCCGCGCAACGCGACGACCTCGGCACGCAGGTCACCCGGTTGACCGCCGAGCGCGACGCGCTGGTGGCCCAGCAGGGTGCGGCGGACCAGTTCGCGGCCCGGGTCGGCCCGGCCGCCGTGAGCGGGCTGCTCGCGAACAAGACCGTCGCGCTGGTCGACGCCGGAGGATCCCGGGCAGACGCGGACGCCGTCGCCGATCTGGTCGGACAGGCGGGCGGGAAGGTCACCGGCACCGTCGCGCTGACCGACGCCGTCGGGGACCCGGCCCGCGCGGACCAGCTCAACGAGCTGACGTCCCGGCTGCTCCCGGCCGGCGCGCAGCTGCCCGCCGCCTCGGACACCGGCAGCCTCGTCGGCGGCCTGCTCTCCGGGGTCCTGGTCAAGGGCGGCGGCCAGGTGACGCCGGACCAGGCGACGGCCGTCCTCAGCGGGCTCACGGGCGCCGGGTTCGTCACGCCCGGCACCGCGCCGCAGCCCGCCGACCTGGTCGTCGTGCTCACCGGGGGAGCGCTCGAGGGCGTCGACGCCGGGGACGCGGCCGCCGTGACCGCGCGGCTCGCGGCCCAGCTCGACCGCTCCGGCGCGGGCGCCGTGCTCGCCGGGCGGGAGGGCTCGGCCGGCTCGACCGGACCGGTGGGCGTCGCGCGCGCCGACGGCCCGTCGACGGCGGGGCTCTCCACCATCGACGACGTGCAGACCGGCTCCGGCCGGGTCGCGACCGTCCTGGCCCTGAAGGAGCAGCTCGACGGCAAGGCCGGCAGCTACGGCTCCGCGGAGAACGCGAAGGGCGGCGCGGCACCGGGCGTGTGATCCCTGTTGATCTCCCGCGATCGGCACTTTCGCTCAGGCCTACCGAGCGAGAGTGCCGATCGTGCACGGATCAGGTGAAACCCGCCGGCGCACCCCGGCCCGGTGGGCGGGCGCCGGGGGGTGCGGGTAACCTGAAATCCCGTGCAGACACGCGCGACCCGTCATCTTTTCGTCACCGGCGGGGTCGCGTCCTCGCTGGGTAAAGGCCTCACCGCGTCGAGCCTGGGCCAATTGCTCACCTCGCGTGGACTCCGGGTCACCATGCAGAAACTCGACCCCTATCTGAACGTCGATCCCGGCACGATGAACCCCTTCCAGCACGGAGAGGTGTTCGTCACCGAGGACGGTGCGGAGACCGACCTCGACGTCGGCCACTACGAGCGGTTCCTGGACCGCAACCTGCACGGCCGGGCCAACGTCACCACCGGGCAGGTCTACTCCGAGGTCATCGCCAAGGAGCGCCGCGGGGAGTACCTCGGGGATACCGTCCAGGTCATTCCGCACATCACCAACGAGATCAAGGACCGCATCCTCGCGATGGCGGAGCCGGACGAGGACGGGATCACCCCGGACGTCGTCATCACCGAGGTCGGCGGCACCATCGGCGACATCGAGTCGCTGCCGTTCGTCGAGGCGGCCCGCCAGGTCCGGCACGAGGTCGGCCGGGACAACTGCTTCTTCCTGCACGTCTCGCTGGTGCCGTACCTGGCGCCGTCGGGCGAGCTGAAGACCAAGCCGACCCAGCACTCCGTCGCCGCGCTCCGCAACATCGGTATCCAGCCGGACGCACTGGTCCTGCGGGCGGACCGGGACATCCCGGACGCCATGAAGCGCAAGATCTCCCTGATGTGCGACGTCGAGCTCGACGGCGTCGCGGCGGCCCCGGACGCGCCGTCGATCTACGACATCCCGCGGGTGCTGCACAAGGAGGGTCTCGACGCCTACGTCGTGCGCCGCCTGGGCCTGCCCTTCCGGGACGTCGACTGGACGGTCTGGGGGGACCTGCTGGACCGCGTCCACCACCCCGACGAGACGGTGCGGATCGCGCTGGTCGGCAAGTACGTGGACCTCCCGGACGCCTACCTCTCGGTCACCGAGGCGCTGCGCGCGGGCGGGTTCGCCCACCGGGCGCGCGTCGAGGTCCTGTGGATCCCGTCGGACGAGTGCGAGCTCCCCGCCGGCGCGCTGGCCGCGCTCGACGGCGTGGACGGCATCCTCATCCCCGGCGGCTTCGGCATCCGCGGCATCGAGGGCAAGCTCGGTGCGCTGCAGCACGCCCGCACCCACGGCATCCCGGTCCTCGGCCTCTGCCTCGGCCTGCAGTGCATGGTGATCGAGGCCGCGCGCAACCTCGCCGGCCTGAAGGACGCCAGCTCGACCGAGTTCGACCCGCGCACCCCGCACCCGGTGATCTCGACGATGGCCGAGCAGGTCGACGTCGTCGCGGGCGAGCGGGACATGGGCGGCACGATGCGCCTGGGCTCCTACCCGGCCAAGCTCGGCGCGGTCCGCTACGCCCGGGTGAACGGCATCCCGCTGCTCGGCCTGTG